>JAAYGX010000040.1 GCA_012735585.1 Tissierella sp. | reverse complement strand
TAACATATAGTTGAAGTTCTTATATAATACTCTATGGTCTATCTCACCCCAGAATACATTTACTAAGGATTTGATTTGTAACTCGAAATTAATCTCTATATCATCTTTCTTGTACTTCCCATCCATTTTATATATTTCAAATCCATTTTTTTGTTTTTGCGGTTGCTTATCATCCAACTTTAGTGAAATTGCAGAATTAAGGTGATTGGAATAATATCCATCCTCTTCTTCTATTTTAAATAACTCGAGTATATCTTTGTAAATCTTGCCTTCATCCTCTGCGAATCGACACTCAATTCTAAAACCTATTAAATCTGATAAGTCCCTCAATAAATTCTGTGGTGTTTCATACTTAACGTAAAAATTATATCTAAGTATTTTTTCTTTTAAACTCTCAGCTGATTTAATTCTGTAATTTACATTTTGGAAATGGTCCTTAATAAAAAAACTATCATTAAAAAATTTCTCTAGTTCCACTGCTACATCATTAATTTTGTTTGAGTTTTTATCCAATATGCTTAAAGTTTCATCTATAAAATCAAAAAGTTCTAGTTTCATTGCCTTCCCCCTTGAAAACGTTTTACACTCATATTATATCATATTTTTGTGATGAAAGTATGAAACTATAAAAGTTTAAATTTTACAAATAAAACTATTCCTCTTTTCCTTGTCCTTCATAGTATATAGAAAGGAGGTATTTTATATGTATAATAATATAAATCGTGCTTATGCTAAATTAAGGGGCAGTGTCTATGCACCTAATTTGACTGGGGATGTATATTTTTATGGTGTTGAAGGAGGTACCGAAGTATTTGTCGAGGTTTGGGGACTTCCCTTATATCAACCAGCCAATGGCTCTAATCCTATAGGCCCATTTGGTTTTCATATTCATCAATATGGTATATGCCAGATTATTGATCCGATGGATCCTTATTTATCTGCAGGTTCACATTATAATCCTGATAATCAGCCACACGGAAACCATGCCGGAGATTTTCCAGTATTGTTTTCAAATAATGGCTATGCTAGAATGAGTTTTTTCACTGATAGATTCAGAGTAAGTGATATTATAGATAGATCCGTACTAATCCACCAAAACCCAGATGATTATAGGACTCAACCTGCTGGAGATTCTGGTAAGAGGATTGGATGTGGGGTTATAGAGGCAGGGTAGATAAATAGGTTTGATTTAGTTTGAAACACCATAAAAATGAACATATTATATGTGTAATATGTTCATTTTTACATCATCTGTGCCGACTTATTAATAAATTTATTTATAGTTTAGGCACACTTAAAATATATCTCTCGAATAAAACCAGGAGGGTTTATAAGGCGTGAACTCTCCTTACACGCTTAACTGTCATCTTCATCATATTAGTTATCTGGTTTTACTTATATTTAGTCTTACAGTTCTAGAACCCAGGGATTAGTGTTGGTAGATATCCATATGATTATACAATCATATTACAATGCAGTCTGATTATTTATCCTTTAAAACAGTTTCATCTGCTCAAAAGGTTCAACTTCACTATCTCTTTCTATAATTAGCCTATGATTTACATTCGATTTAACTATTTCGTCTATGATATCTATAGAGGTTTTACTATCTAGCCAATAATCATAGGATTCACTATCTATTATTAGGGGCATTCTTGAATGAATGTCTTTCATATATTTATTTGCTTCAGTTGTTATTATTACAAAAGAAAGCTCCTTTTCTCCTTTATCATTTAAGGAATATTTTAATATTCCTCCCAATGAAGCAGTACTTTGATTTTGTAAATAGATTTTATGTTTTGTTTTCTTTCTATTTCCTTCATCCTTCCACTCATAAAATAAACTAGCAGGAATAATACATCTTCCACTAAAGTATAAATTTCTAAACATTGGTTTTTCAACTATTGATTCACTTCTTGCATTGATAACAAGCTTATTTTTTTCACTGAGAGGAAATCCCCACTTGGTTAATTGTAAAACCCTTAAATTATTACCCTCCATGACAATTGGTATGCTTTCTGATGGATAGATATCTCCTTTATTGTAAGCACCTGCTTTATTTTTTAATATTTTGTACTGGCTTAATATATTTTCTATATCACTATCAAGCATGAATCTTCCACACATAGAAATCTCCTTTTATTTCCTAAATTATTTGTACTTACACTCACATAATGTAGATACCCAATAATTATGAATTCACTAGTTTTTAAAAAAACAGGAGATAAATTTATCTCCTGTTTTGTGAATCTCTATTTTTTCTTAAATCCTTTTTCTTCTCCCCATTTTGGATCAGGAGTGTTTGTATCTCTATTCCTTGAATCCAGTGCATCATCAATACCTGGATATTTCTTTTTCCTAGCTTCTTCGGCTTTACGTTTCTTCTCTTCCTCTTTACGTTTTGCCTCTTCTTCTTTACGCTTTTCTTCTTCCGACTTTTCTATGATTATCCCATCCAATATCCTGTTCATCGCATCTTTAGATGGTCCATCTACTAATTTGGCAACCAGCTTTCTAGCCGCATCCACATCCTTTTGAAGTCTAGTCTCTACCGCCTTCAATACAGCAGCCCTTGCTTTATCAAAGTCAGATTGCTTGTTCTTTCCATCGTTTGGAATGATCACTTGTCCTCCGTCAGCCGTGAACTGTTCTTCTAAAGCATCCAGCTCAAGATTTAGTTCTATTCTCTTTGCGTTATCTATTATCCCCATTACCTTATTCCTTGCAATAGTAAAAGCAATTTCAACATTCTTTTCTGTCTCATCGCCCGTTTTCCACGCCTGCAATTTCTGTTTGACAATCTCAATCAACTCTCTAGCCTCAGCGATGGTCTTTTCATCTGTAACTCCATCACTGATGTTTTGCCATAGCATTTGAAGTCCGTCTAAGACTTTTTGCAAGCCTTGAACCTTCTCCACATTATATCCTGCTGGAATAGCATGTATTGCCTGTTGGGCAAAGAAAATTGCATCCTTTCCAGCCTTCAAGTCCATATTAAATTTATCCTTATCGGCTTCTTCTCTGCTCCTAGCAGCCTTTTCTACTGCATCGGAGGCCTCCTTTATCAGCTTCTCTGCGCGAAGATATCAGTCTTCTGCATTTTCATTAGCCAAATCACCGATAATCTCATTTAGCCATCTCATTAAATTATCCTTTTGTGTCATAAATCCTGGCAAAAACATCTCATCTATTGTATTTCTAGCTTCCTCAATGGCTCTTCTCGCCTGTTGTTCCAGCTTTAGTCTTTCATCAGTCCATTTTTCTTCTGTCCATTCTCCACATTCCACCTTGCTTCGATCTGTTGCCAAGGCAAGTCTTTCGTTTGCAGCCACATTTGCAATGCTCAATAGATTCTCAGATGCTTTGATGTGTATCTCATGCAATGCACTCTCAAGTTCTTCTTCTCTTTGGATTATTAGCTTATTCAGTGTTTCCTTAAGAAGGATATCCGATATCTTATTAATCTCAGACTTTGCATCCCTAATAAAGTGCCTAGCACCTGCTTCTATTATAGGCTTACCTTCCTCATCCACCCCTTCCCTTCCTCTAAGGAGTGCATAAGCTTCCAGTATTTGTTGATCCGTAAGCGTTGTAAGGTCAAAATATCTACTAGCCTGAGTTATGTTGATCAGTGCTTTTTCCAGCAATCCCCTTGCGGCAGTGGTTGCATCCCTATCCACATCATCTTTTGTATCGATGAATTTTTGAACAGCATCAAGTCTCTCGCCAAGTAGTTTTTTAGCTGGATTACTATCATCCAACATATTTACATCCATTCTTGCTTTGTCTACATCACTTTGAAGTTTTGTCTGCTCTGCTATTTCTACAAGCTTTGTAGCCTTCTCAGCCTTTGCATAACTATCTAATATATCGTTTATGTCTCTAAGTTCGCTTTGCAGTTCAGCTAAAACCAAACCATAGTCATAGCTGCACTTTTTTACTGCCGATTCAGCAGCTTTGTAGGTAGCTTGAGTAGGATATGCTAAAGCATTACCTACAGCAACTATAGCATCCCTATAGACCTCTATCTTAGCAAGATCAGCTAATTTAGTCTTTTTAACAGCTGCATCCTTTATACCTTCAATTGCTATCCTAGCAGTACTTATCTCTATGGTTAAATTTGTTCTTACTCCATCTTTTCTTGCCTTTTTATCATATACATCCTCACCGACAGTTTTAGTAGCATAATTATTTAGAACTACTTTTGCTTTATCAATAGCAAGTTGAGCCTGCTCTTGTCTATCAGCTTCAGAACTTTGATAGTCCTCCAGCTCTTTCTGTTTATTTTCTAAACCATCTGCTATCAATTTATATGAATCCACTTTTACTGTCATATCAACTGGATCAACACTTCCGATTACAGTTTTTATATCTTCAAAGGTCATGCCTACAAGATGTATCTTTCTTATCGCTTCAACATCTTCTTTTTTCTTAGACTTTTCAGCTGCTGTCATTAGCTTCCAGATATTCAAGGACTTATCTAAAACTCCTAAACTGCTATTGTAATGTGGTATATGCCCGCCAACTCCATCATAAGCCTCCTTATATTTCACCACTTGATCTTCTGATTTTTGCATAACTACCAGTTTATTATCAGCATTACCAACGATTTTTTTGAATGATTCAAATGACTTCTTGGCATCTGTCACTGCTTTTGCAGCGGTTTTGTCATTGACTGCTACTAGTGGAATTGCGTTGTTGATCTTATCTCTTACTGTTCCTGCAAGCTTATCTACAATGTTCTGAATACCATTAATCTTTGGAGTAACTGATGAATCCCCCTCATTGAATTTCTTTTTATCTACAGAATCTTGCATTTTTGATACGTAGTCGATTGCTTTGTTGATATCACTTTCTTTCATAGTTTCGAATGCCTTGTCTACTAATTTTTTAGCATTATCATATTCAACTTTTTTATTAAATTCTACATTTAAAAAATCTACTCTTGATGCAAAATTTACTTTAATATCTTTGTATATTCCACTGTCTGCTACTTTTGCTACAGCTTTTTCCGCAGCTGTAATTTCCTTTTTCACATAAGTTGGGTGGCTTTTTTCAGCAGTTACGATTAAGCTGCCAGCATCTTTGGCATTTTTAATATTTGTTATTCTAGTTTTTAAACTAGCTGACTGGGTTTTATCTTTAACTAATTTTACAAGAGCTTCTGCTTCAGTTATATCACTTTCTAAAGTTTCAATACTATTATCAAAGCTTGAATGATCCGTTATAGGAGTTCCACTAATTATCAGTATAGATTGTAGTTTGGCCTCTATTTCAGATAGGATCTTGTCAACCGCTTCAAAAGAAAGATTGGCATCACGAGCACTTACTACAGCCCCGATCCTTTTCTCTAAATCTTTTTTTACCTTAGAGTCCTTCACAGCTTCTATTAGAGGTCCAGTAGTACTAATTTTAGTATTTAAGTTATTCTTGTTAGCTTCACTTTGATTTGATAAATATTGCTCCAAAGCAGCCTCTGCAGCTTCTACTGCTCTTATGGCATTTTGCGAATTTGTAACTTGATCCAATCTGCCTTGAAGTGTCAATTGGATTTCAATATATCTTTTAGCTACAATAGCATCAATTTTAATTTGTATTTCTCCGAGGCCTGCTGCACCTGGATCTTTTTCTGCTGCGATTACTGCATTTGTAGCATCAATTACAGTCTTTACAACCTTTAATCTCTCTTCTAAATCACCCTTCACATTAACATCAATCAATGGCTTGTTTATTGCTATTTCAGCCGCATCATAATCCTTTTCTTTTAAGCTATTTTCTACTTTAGTTACTGCATCTCTAGCCGCTTTTTCATTTTCTGATTGACCTATTATCGCTCCTAAGGGATCTAATTGTCCGCGAAGCTTTTCTTTAATCTTAACAAAGTTTCCTTCCCTAGCATCTCCACTGCCTATAGCTTCTATATATTCGAAGGATGTGGTATCGCTTATTGCTGACACTAACTTGTCTGCGTTATTGTAGTCTTTTCTTAATTCAGTTACCATTACCAAAGCTACTGCATCTTTAGCCTTTTGCGTTGCTTCCATGGCACCTATTGCACTGTCCATCTTTATCTTCTCTAATGAATCTTTAACTTTACCTCTTTGTGTTTTTGCATTTTTAATGGCATCCGCTACTTTTATTGAAGTAGATTTATCGTTAAATGGTGCTTCATCTTCCATGAGCAGCTTATAAGCCTCTTGTATCGCCTCTTTGGCAACCGCTATCAGCCTATCTGGTTCACCTTCTACTAATTCTTCTTCTTTCTTATCGATATAGGTGTCCAGCAAATTTTTAATTTCAATAAATTTAGTACCAATCTTCTTAACAACAGCTCTAGCTGTTTTAATGTCCGCTTCTTTTACCATTCCTTTTGCTGCTTCTATAGCTGCTAATACTTTATCTATTTCTGTTATTCTAGTACTTAAAGTACTTCCAATAGCATTATTATCCCTACCTTCATTTACAGCATTAAAATAGCCTATGGTAGTAGTATTTGTATAGCCACTATCGCCCTTGTCAACAATAGACAATATATCATCTATATCATCTTCATCAAATAACTCTTCCATTGCTACTACAGCTTCGATAACCTCTTCTATTTTATCTTTTCTTGTTTTTACTTCCTCAAGCTTAGTAGTTAAATCAGCCTTAGTTGTCGCATCCACTTCATCTTTATTTACCATACCATATGCTTCAGCAATCAAAGTTTCTATATCTTCAGTGCTGATTTGTCCGTTGAAGTATCGATTTACACCAGTTTCTGCATCCACGACTGCTTTGGTAGCAGCTATTACAGCTTTTTGAGCATTATCTGCTGCTATTATAGATGCTTCTACAGCTTTAATTCTATCTATTAGAGCAGTTTTATCAGCCCCATCACTAACCAAGCTCTCTACTGCATCATAGGCAATGGTTGCATTAGCCGTCGTTTTACTTGCCTCTGCATTTTCTACGGTTTTCGTTGCTATAAAGACTTTTTCAGTATTTAAACTAGTTAAAAAATCAGTTCTTGCATCCACTAAAGCTTTAAATCTTACCGTTAAATCATTAATCCCCGCTTTAACTGCTGTATTTAATAATACATCATATTTATCTTCATATCTCTCAATTTCTTTCTCAATTTCCGATATCTTATTCTTGATTTGATTTAGCTTTGTGATTGTTAGACCACTCTCTATTCCATTAGCCAGGGTTTTAAGCTCATCTATTGACTGAGAATTATTGATTTCATTTATAGCAAGTCCTATTTCATAGTCTATTTGAGCTTTTGTTGCTGTTGTACTCATCAGAGGTGTAACACTGCCATTTATAACATTTATTTTATGATCAGTACCTAAAATTGTTACCATGTTTGTTAAATCATTATTGGCACTATTCTTATATCCCAACTTATCCAGTAACATTGAGAAAATAATCCCATACACACGCTCACTGACCTGGGTATTCATGTTCCCATCGGTATCATATATTTTATCAGTAGCTCCATCAACATCGCTTAAACCTAATGTTCCGCCTTTTTTTACATACTTAATGGCTTCATTCACACGATCTATATCTGTATCATAATTACTGACAATATCTATAAAGGCACTTTCTAGCACCTTGTCTATTTTATCTAAATCTGCCTTTGAGTTATAGTAAGTAAGGATATGTCTTTTGGACTTAAGGGTTTCTCCTTCCCATACTGGCAATATCGCCTTCGATTTAATATTTAAGCTACCATTTTTGACTGGTATCTCTTTCATAACTTGGTCAAATAGCTCTTTCGCTTTTGTTTCTGCAAAATAACTACTATCTGCTTGACTCCCCTTATAGGTAATCACATATTCTTTTTCATTTTGATTTAATAAGTGTGTTTTTAATTGACTTTTATAGTCATTCCAGATTGCGTCATCCTCCGCCGCAAAAACCCCTGCCGGGAAAATCATAATCAATGCCAATAGTAAACATATTCCTCTTCTCATGGCATCCTTGATTCTAAATCTTTGCTTTTTTAAACTATCTAAATTGTATTCCTTCACTTTATAGAACCTCCTTCATTATGACCATAGTTACTATATATATCGGTTAATTTATGTATTTTTTAAAGAAAGCCACTGAAAAAAGTACTACTTATTATCATTTTAGGCAATGACGAGGAATCTTGCGCTTTCATAACTTCAAGATCCTTCGCTCACGCTCAGGATGACAAAATCATACTTTCCAGTGGTCTTTACTATTATATTCTTATTTCATTTTAGCAAACAGTGCTGCTACTTCTGCTCTTGTTATATTGTTATATGGTTTAAAGTTTCCATCTGGATATCCCGATATAAATCCTAGGTCTACTAATTTTTCAACCTCAGACTTATATATTGATAGGGCTATATCTCTAGGGCGATTATTTATATTAGGATTGTATGGTATACCCAACTCCAGTGTGCTGTCTATTAAAAATGCTACCTCTTCTCTGGTGATTAGTCGATCTAAGTCCCTATAACCAAACCTATATAAGTTGGTATCAGTTAACCTATCTAATATGGATTTAGTCTCTATATAACCCCAAGTTCCATAAGACACAGGCGTTGTTACATCTCCTATTACGGGTTTTGCTATATTGGGAGATGTTGCTATGTATCTGCTTAAGATAGTCATAAATTCTTTTACTGTAATATTTCCAGATGGTTCAAATGTACCGTTGGAATATCCCGATAAAAGTCCTTTTGATACAAGGGAGTTGATATCCTTACTTGCCCAATGGTTTTTATCTACGTCTGAAAAGCTTTTACTTTTTGTCTTTGACTTCTCCTGTCTCATTATATAAAATTCTTGCATAGAGTTGTCCTCAAAGTTTAAAACACTTAAATTATAAGGTTTATTTAGCTCAAGTGTAATGGCATCACTCATGGTTACTAAACTTTCAATGTCTTCGTTATAGACTAGCATATATGATGTATCTACCTTGCTTTTGCTTTTTTTTCCTGTTACAATTTCATCATCGTATCTGAAGTAGTCAGCTACTTTTATCTTGTCACTATATACGATATAAGGGCTAATATTTACAGGAAGTCTTCTATCATCAGGATTTCTCCAGTCAGGCTTAATCAGTAAATAGGCGATTTCTTCAAAGGTTTTATCCTTGCTATGGGTCATGGTTACTTTAAATATGCCATACTTGTCCAGTTTAATATTTCCTTCCCTATCCATGGACAGGCCGCTTACTTTGAATTTTATTTCATTCTTATTGTAGTGTCTGTAGTTATCACTAATGATTTCATCATAGATACTAATGGCGTGGATTAACTTTCCATATTCCACTTCAAATATATTATCAAATCCTTCAAAGGTATCTACTACAGATTGTTTAAGTTTTGATAATCTCTCTATAATAAATATAGGTATTTGTTTTGTAACTGGAGCATTGTCTTCTTTAATATTTAGACTATAGGTACTTTCGTTTCCTGCTTTGTCTCTAAGGGTTACAGAAACCTTAGAAGGTACTTCTACCTCTATCTCATAATATCTATCCCTTCTAAATCTTCCTTCGTACTCATAATAATAGTCATCAATATCTAGATAATAATATCTTAATTCCCTATCGGCCTTGAAGTATATAGGACGTGAATCTAATTCTATATTGTCTGATATAGTCAATCTCAGCATACCACCTTCAACATAGGCATATTCAAGTAATGGTTTTTCATTATCCACAACAATATCTGTATCTGAAGCATTGACGCTGTGTGGCAGCACACCTAACAGCATAATTATTGTAAGAATCGTGTATAAAGTATTTTTACTTTTGTGCATCATCCTTCTTTCTCCTTCCCTCTTTAAGAAATACTGACTTTTGAATTTAATTCTTCTTATTTAATATATCGTTGCTTTATTAAATTTATATATAGTTAAAAATTCAAAAGTTACGGTTGCTTATTTATCAGATTTTAGTATATCAGTTATTATTTTACAGTTCAAGAAATAACAGCACCATAAGTCAAAAAATAACACAACTAAGTATAATTATACTTAATTGCGTTATCAAGTCTCTCTCATAATATTAAGATTCTTCAGCTTCGCTTCAGAATGACATTCTAGTTCAACAACTTCAACCATCCCATTGTCACATTGGCATTTCCATTAAAATTTATCAAAGTAAATTAATTCCTCTGGGATACCTTTTTTAGTTAAGGATTCTACAACTGAGTTTATCATAGGTTCATTACCACATAGGTATCCTTCTTTATTATCTCCATCTTCGATATACTGATCTAGTGCGTTGTTGACCCTTCCTCTAAATCCATCCCAGTCACTCTTTTCATCTACTCTAGATAAACATGGTATAAATTTAAAATCAGATAAGGTCTCTTCTAGTTCTTTAAAGTAATCTAGCATAAATAAATCATCTGGTGTCTTTGCTCCAAAGTAAAATCTTGCTTTTCTTTGAATATCCATTGACTTCATATAATTAAGTATGGATAGGACTGGAGCTACTCCTGTACCTACTGCTACCATGACCATTTCTCTATCATTATCTTGATAATAGAAATCACCATATGGCCCATTTATATGGATTTCGTCACCTTCTTTAAGATGTTGATGCACATACGTTGTGGCTACACCCTCTGGTACATAGCCTATGACTAAATCAATATATCCCTTTTCCAGTGGTGAAGATGCGATGGAGTATGCTCTATATACTTCTTCGCTATTGCCTTCATATAAAGGAGCTTTCAATTGAACATATTGCCCTGCTTTGAAAGACATCTCTTGTCCTTCTGGAAGTCTTATTCTAAGGAGTTTTATTACCGTCGTCAAATCTATAATAGACTCAACAGTTGCTTCGTATTCCTTAACATTAAATAGTTCTTCCGGTATTTCTATTTTTATATCTTGCTTGACTTTACACTGACAGGATAGTCGTACATCATCTTCAAGTTCTTCCTTCGTCATGAAGGGTGTTTCCGTTGCCAGTACTGGCCCTCCTCCTTCATGTACTTTAACTTTACAATAGCCACAGGTACCTTTACCACCACAAGCAGAAGGGATAAATACTTTCTCTTCTATTAGAGTCGACAAAAGGCTGCTACCGCCTTCGACTATATATTCATTATCATCATTGATAGTTAGTTTTACTTCCCCATAATTCCCTACGGTTCTATCTGCTATGGTTAATAGAAGTGCAAAGGCTGCTGAAATTAGTGTTAATGCTATGGTTGTCATTACGATAGTATTCATATTACCCCTCCTATTGAATCTGGACGATGCCTGAGAAACCTATAAAAGCCATTGCCATCAGTCCAGTTATTATCAAGGTAATACCCGGGCCTTCCAGGCCTTTAGGTATGGGGGCAGTTTCCAGTCTTTTCCTAATACCTGCCATGGCTACTATAGCCAATGTCCAACCAATTCCAGAACCTATACTGAATGCCACAGACTGTATAAAAGAATACTCACGAATAATCATAAATAAAGATACGCCAAGTATTGCACAATTTACTGTTATTAAAGGTAAAAATATACCTAGTGCATAGTATAGATTTGGTAAAAATCTTTCCATTACCATCTCTAAAAGTTGTACAGATGCTGCTATACTTACTATAAACACTATGAATCTTAAATATTCTAATCCTAATGGAATCAAAACATATTCATAAAGTAAATAGTTAAATATTGATGTAATGGCAAGTACAATAGTGACCGCCTGCCCTAGACCAAATGCGGTGGGAATCTCCTTTGATACTGCTATAAATGAACACATTCCCAGGAAATTCGAAAGTATCATGTTATTTGTAAATATTGATGCAATAAATATGACAAAAGGGCTAATCTCTAACATTATTTGGTCACCTCCCCTTCTCTCTTGCTGTTAAATATCCATATAAATATAGCTAAAAAGAAAAACGCTGCAGGTGGCATAACCATAATGGTCCAAGGAGTCCACCAGTCTCCTAATATTTGGAATCCAAAAATAGTTCCAAAGCCCATTAATTCCCTAAAAAATGCAATTGCTAATAATACAATTGTATATCCAAGACCTGCTGCAATCCCATCAAGTAGCGAAGGAATTGGTGGATTTATTTGAGCATATGCTTCTGCTCTACCCATGATGATACAGTTGGTAATTATCAATCCTACATATGGTCCCAATGCCTTACTCATCTCAGGCATATAAGCCTTTAAAAATATATCTACAATAATTACATAGGCTGCAATGATCAATACTTGAATCATCATCCGTACGTGTTTTGGTGTATATAATCTAATAATAGATATAGTAAGTGAAGATATCCCAGTAACAAATGTTAATGCCAATCCCATAATCAATGAGTTCATCATTAGATTGGTAACAGCAAGGGCAGAACATATGCCTATGATCTGTATCAAAACTGGATTCTCGTCTAATATACCTAGTCTAAATATCTTCTTTGCACTGTGTTTAGCCATTACTAATCACCCCTTCTTTCCTTTAGAAAATCTTCCAAGTCAACGTTTAATAAGTCCCTAACTGATTGTGATGTAAGTGTGGCACCGGAAATAGCATCAACATTGCCTCCAGAGGCTGGTCTAAATACGATATAGCTTCTGTCACTTGAATTGGATATATCTAAGTCCCTAAATTGTTCTAAGAATTCCATATCTGAAATTCGTCCTCCTAGCCCCGGGGTTTCTTCATGTGAGATAAACTCTAGACCTAATATAGTTGAAAAGTCTGCGGATATTCCTACATAAGCATCGATACCTCCCCATAGCCCCGGTCCTGATGCCGGTATTGCATATCCTGTTTTTTCACCATTTTCTACAGTATAGAATATAGGTGGCTCTACAGAGTCATCTTCCTCTATAAACTGGTTGAATACTTGATCTATTTCCTCAGGAACATCAGATGGTATAGGTATATCAAATACATATAAAATTTTCTTTTTTAATTCTATATCCTGTAAGAAGTCAATTCTTTCTGCCGTACTATAGTTTAGGTAAGCTAGAACAAATGTAAATATAGCGGTGATTGCAGACATAAAAATTATTGGATAGAGGAATGATTTCTTTTTCATATTTCTACCCCCTGACTTTTTGCTGCCTTTTGTTCTTTTTTATAATTCTTATATGCCTTGACTCCTTCATCCATTAGTGGTGCAAATGTATTAGCAATCAATATAGCAAACATCATTCCCCCTGCAAAAAGAGCGTATCCTCTAATAATTACTGTAATTATGCCAACCAGGAAACCAAAGACCCATTTTGCTTCTTTAGTTTTAGGTGATGATATAGGATCCGTAGCCATAAAAATTGTACCAAATAGAAAACCACCTGCTAAAACTCCATATAAAGGATTTGGGATAGAAGGATTATTTGTTAGGTATAAAATAGTACTCAAGCTTATAAATCCTATAAATGAACCTGCCATAATCTCCCATGATGCAACTTTCTTATAAACTAAGTAGATACCTGCCAATAGGATTAAAATAGCACTAGTTTCCCCTAAAGATCCAGCTACATTCCCTATTAGGAGATTAATATTTGGTACCATCTCACCAGTATCCCTAAATAAAAGCATAGGTGTTGGTTGGGACATTGCATCTATTCCTTTTGTTAAATATGTACCGAAACCTCCTGGAAATCCTAAAGCTACTTTAGACCATGCTATAGTCAATGGCTCTGGAAAAGATATATATACAAACGCCCTTGCCACTAGGGCAGGATTGTAGATATTTCTACCGAAACCCCCGAATACTGCCTTTCCAAAGAATACTCCAAATATTATACCTACAACTGCTATCCAATAAGGGGTTGTAGGTGGCAGTGTTAATGTATATAAAATACAGGTTACAATCACTGCTTCAGAAACTTTTTTCTTCCTTGTTTTTTCAAATAAATACTCGGTAAGTACACCAAAGATTGTTACAACCAAAAGTAGTGTAAAGGATCTCCAACCAAAGAAGTAAATCGAAGCAATCATTATGGGAACTAAAGAAATAATAACTGTCCTCATCATTTTTTGTTTCATAAATAATGCTGATAATTTTTCTTCAAACAAAAAACCACCTCCAAATGAAATTAGTAAATATGCCTGTAATATTGATACCACAATTAGCAATTATTAATCATCTCTGATTCTTTTATTTACTTAATATTCCATTAACTCATAAAAGAAAAAACTACTGATAATATTTAATTTCTCAATATTATCAGTAGTTTTGATATTAGTTCACTTTTTCAACTGTATATTTTTCTTTTAACTGGCCTATTTTAGTTAGATATTTTTCTTGTTGTTTTAATCCTACAACTTGTTTGTATATTTCCTCTCTAACTTGGTCAAAGCTTTCAGTCGCCTCAGGTTTTATTTCCTCTAATTTGATTATATGATAGCCAAATTGAGTTTTAACTGGTTTTGAAATTGCTCCTTCTTCCATAGTAAATGCTGCTTCTTCAAACTCAGGAACCATTTGACCTCTTGAAAACTCACCTAAGTTTCCTCCTGCTTCCTTTGATGGGCATGATGAATATTTTTTAGCTGCATCTTCAAAGGATAGACCCTCATTGATTTCTTGAATTATTTCATTGGCTTTAGCTTCTTCATCTACAAGAATATGACTAGCAATGGCAGATTCTTGTTTCTTGAAATGTTCCATATGGCTATCATAGAATTCTTTTAATTCTTCTATAGATGCCTCTTCGTTAGCTATTAGCTTATTTAATGCATAACTTTTCAGTATAGTTACCTTAGTATCTTCTACCATTTGAACATAACTTGCTTCTTCATCCAACTTATTCTCTTTTGCATCTAAATATAGTAATTCTTGATTAATTAACTCATCTACTACTTTTTGAATTCCTTCTGGTGATTGGAATTGCATTGCTACTTGGGGACCTATATCATTTAAGAATCTTAGAACATCGTCCTGTGTTATTTCTTTACCATTTACTATAGCTACTACTTTGTTTTCTTTCATTTGTTAACCACCTTTATATAAAATAAAACCTCTTGGGGATGTATAATCTCCAAGAGGTAAGTTTCATCTACTAGATAATTGTAATGTTTTCAGCTTGTAGACCTTTGTCGCCTTCTACTACGTCAAATTCAACGTCTTGGCCTTCTTCTAAAGTTTTGAAGCCATCTTTGTTAATTTTTGAGAAGTGAGCAAATACGTCATTTCCTTCTTCTGTAGTAATAAATCCATAACCTTTTTCTGCGTTAAACCATTTTACTGTACCTTTCATGCATATACCTCCGAAATTTTATTTCTTTAATTCTTTGTAAAAATACCACAAATAAAATTTCTTTTATATGCTGATACATATGATTACTACAGAAATTCTTGTGTTAATTCTTTACTTCCGAATTAAAGCTGCAACCTTATTGTACCACTAGATTGCTCGTTTTGCAAGTGAATTTTTAGATTTTTTTAAAATCTTAGGGAAATTTTCTGACTATTCCTTTAAAAGTGTTTCCTTTGTTCTTTTATTCATCAATTTATTATAGTCGATGATACTTCTTTCATATTCATTATACATTAGTGGTGAAGTTAATATAAAGTCTGCTGTTGCCCTATTATTTGCTACTGGAACATCATATAGGACTGCTATTCTTAGGAGTGCCTTTACATCTGGGTCATGGGGTTGTGCTTCTAAAGGATCCCAGAAGAATATAAGTAAATCTATATCTCCTTCAGCTATTCTTGATCCTATTTGTTGGTCTCCTCCTAGTGGCCCTGACTTATATGCTCTTACAGGTAGTTCTACTGTTTCAGATATTAATTTAGCAGTAGTACCAGTACCACATAGAAAATGCTTTTTAAGTATACCTTTATTTACCTTAACCCACTCAATCAGCTCTTTTTTCATATTATCATGGGCTACTAATGCTATATTTTTTTGTACGTCCATTTTAGCTGCCATATATTCCATATCATCTTATCCTCCATATCATATAGTCTATTCTACTATACCATATCTTAACTATGAGTTTGTGGAAAAAATAATTTATTACAAGATGCCATCTCGAGTATAGCAGAGAATCTTTTACTTTTAAGATTCTTCCTTATCACTTAGAATGACAAATCTATAAGTTTTTATAGTCTGATAGCTTAACTATTCAATATCTCCATAAATTTTTCGCCAGTAATGGTCTCCATTTCCAGGAGATAATTAGATAGCTCAGTCAACTTGGATCTATTGGCTTCTAGTATTTCTATAGCTTTATTGTGTGCAGACTTAATTAAATTCAATACCTCTTCATCAATTCTGGCTGATGTTTCTGGTGAACATGCCAGGGATGTGTCTCCACCTAGATATTGATTTGTAACAGTCTCCAATGCCATCATATCAAAGTTTTCACTCATACCATACCTAGTAACCATTGCCCGGGCAATTTTA
This sequence comes from Tissierella sp., assembly GCA_012735585.1. Taxonomy (GTDB): domain Bacteria; phylum Bacillota; class Clostridia; order Tissierellales; family Tissierellaceae; genus JAAYTL01. The sequence continues at coordinate 23,796 of JAAYGX010000040.1, read as the reverse complement.
GTAGCCTGTTCAATATCATTACTTGCACCTGTGGTAATTGAGCCAAATACTACTTCTTCTGCTGCTCTACCGCCACATATAGTTACAATTTTATTGAACAATTCTTCTTTAGATAATAACACAGATTCATCTTCAGGGACTTGCATTGTATATCCTAATGCACCAGAGGTCCTTGGAATGATAGTTATTTTGTGAACTGGGTCAGAGTCTTTTTGTTTGGCAGCTACTAAAGCATGGCCAATCTCATGATATGAAACGATTCTCTTTTCCTTTGCCGATATCACTGCACCTTTTCTTTGGTATCCCGCTATTATTACTTCTACTGATTCTTCTAAGTCTTCTTGAGTTATTCTATCTCTATTAAATCTTACAGCTCTTAAAGCAGCTTCATTTATTATATTAGCAATCTCTGCCCCAGATGCTCCTGCTGTAGCACGAGCTATTTGTCTAAAGTCCACTTCGGCTTCTACCTTAACTTTCTCAGCATGAACTTTAAGTATTGCCTCTCTACCACCTATATCTGGTAGTTCTACTGGTATACGTCTATCAAATCGACCTGGTCTAAGTAATGCTTTATCTAAGGTTTCAGGTCTATTTGTTGCTGCTAAAATAACAACTCCTTGTTTTCCATCAAAACCATCCATCTCTGTTAACAACTGATTTAGGGTTTGTTCTCTTTCATCATTTCCACCTAGTCCTGCTCCATCTCTTTTCTTACCTATAGTGTCGATTTCATCTATAAATACGATACACGGTGCCTTTTCTTGAGCTTGTTTAAACAAATCTCTGACTTTAGCAGCCCCCATACCAACAAACATCTCTACGAATTCTGAGCCAGATATTGAAAAGAATGGTACATTAGCTTCCCCAGCTACTGCTCTAGCTAATAAGGTCTTACCAGTTCCAGGTGGTCCAACTAATAGTGCTCCCTTAGGCATAATTGCACCTATTTCTTGGTATTTCTTAGGATTGTGTAGGAAATCCACTATTTCTTGTAATGCCTCTTTGGCCTCATCTTGACCTGCTACATCTGCAAAGGTCTTTCCAGTTTGAGCTGGTACATACACTTTAGCGTTACTTTTACCAAAGGACATCCCACCACTTCTTTTTTGCATGGAGCGGGATAGATAAAGTCCTAATCCTATCATAATAAACATCGGGCTCATTCTTATAAGTAAATTGGCCCATGGAGATAATTCTGTTGGAACTACTCTACTAAATTTAACGCCTTCTGCTTCATATAGTCTATTGGTTAAGTCCAAATCTGGCATTATTCCAGTAGCATATACTTTTTCTTCATCACCATCTGGGGAGACAAAAAATATTTGGGTATCTGTAACCTCTGCTTCAGTAATTTGGTTATTTTCTAACATCTTTAAAAATGTTCCATAGTCAACTTCTTCAATTGTTTGCTCTAAAAATCTTGGAAATACAAAAGTGTTTAGTAAAATAAAGACTACCATCGCTATAATGTAATAATATATCAATGGGTTTTTTGGCATTTTATTTCTTTTCATTCAATTCCCTCTTTCTTCATTAAGCACAATTTTATCCTATTATACCACCCTAATGTGAAATATTAGTGATTAATGGTATCTTTTTAAATACCATAATTCAAATATACCCTAAATAAAAAAAGAAACCCTTGTTTTGGATTTCTTTTTTAAACATACTATTTAAGTATTAGTCTTCAATGGAAATTGCATCCGTTGGACATGAATCTGCAGCTTCTTGCGCTTCAGCTTCGTTATCAGCTGGGACTGGATCGGCTATTACAATAGCAATATCCTCATCATCCATTTCAAATACATCCGGACAAATAGTAGTGCATAGTCCACAACCTATACAAGCATCTCTATCTACAACTGCTTTCATTTGTATCCCTCCATTTATTAAATGATAATAATTATGTTGCATAAACATTATAGTCCTTTGTAATTATAAAATCAATACCATTCTTATTCTGCCCAATTTTTATTATCATCATACAAAAACTTTACCTATTAGCCACCTAAATATGCCTTTTTAACAAGGTCATTATCTAATAGTTCTGCAGCTGTTCCTTCCAATTCTATTTTACCATTTGTAATTATATATGCCCTGTCAGCACTTTGTAGTGCCATTTTAGCATTTTGTTCTACTAATAAAACAGTAGTTCCTTCTTTGTTTATATTTTTTATTATTTCAAATATTTCATTTACGATTATTGGAGCCAAACCCATAGATGGTTCATCTAGTAACAGTAGCTTTGGTCTTGATAAAAGAGCGCGGCCAGTTACTAACATTTGTTGTTCTCCACCTGATAAGTTTATAGCGTTTTGAGATCTTCTTTCATATAGTATAGGAAATAATTCAAAAACATGCTTAATATCTTTTTTGATTTGATCTTTATCATTTCTTGTATATGCACCTAACTCTATATTCTCTAAAACTGACATCGTTGAAAAGACTCTTCTGCCTTCAGGAACATGGGAAATTCCCATTTTTACAATTTCCGATGCGGATTTTTTTAATATATCTTGGCCTTCGTATATAATTTCACCTGATTTTGCTTTTTCTAGACCTGAAATAGTCCTTAAAGATGTGGTCTTACCTGCACCATTCGAGCCAATAAGAGTAACGATCTCTCCAGAGTTAACTTTAAAACTTACATCCTTTAATGCATGTATTCCACCATAAAACACATTTAAATTCTTTAATTCTAGCAAGACTACTCACCTCCAAGATATGCCTTGATAACCTTAGGATTATGCTGTATCTGTTCTGGTGTACCTTTTGCTAACAAAGTACCATAATTGAATACAAAAATATCATCACATAAATCCATAACTAAGGACATATCATGTTCAATCAATATAACTGTAAGCTCAAACTCATCCCTAATCCATTTAATAAGTTCTGTAAGCTCCCTAGTTTCATTAGGATTCATTCCTGCTGCCGGTTCATCTAATAGTAATAGTTTCGGCTTAGAAGCCAAAGCTCTAGCTATTTCAACCTTTCTTTGCTCCCCATATGGAAGGTTTTTAGCCAATACATCCTTCTTATCATATAAATTAAATTCTTTAAGCAAATCTATTACTTCATTATAAGCACTTTCTTCATGTTTAAAGAAGCTTGGGAATCTAAACAATGAAGTAAATAAGTTGTATTTGAAATTATTGTGATATCCGATTAAAACATTATCTAATACTGTCATATCTTTAAATAACCTAATATTTTGAAATGTCCTTGCTACACCATACTTAACCATTTTGGAAGGCTTAAAATTACATGATGAAACTTCTTGGTTTAGTTTATATACGATATCACCTGAACTAGGACTATATATACCTGTTAGTAAATTGAAAAAAGTAGTCTTTCCAGCGCCATTTGGTCCGATTAGACCAACGATTTGCCCTTCTTCTATTTTCATATTAATATTTGATACGGCCTTAACACCACCAAATGATTTATATAGATTATTTACTACTAACATTTCCATCTAAAACACCCTCCTTGTTAAATAGTTTGAATTCTTTATCTCCCATTATTCCTTGTGGTCTGTAAACCATTATTAAGAATAATACAACTGCATATATTACCATTCTCAGTTCTGGTACACCTTGTAAAAATATTGTAATTATAGAAAGTACTACTGCCCCTACAATTGATCCAGTTATACTTCCCATTCCACCAAATACTACGATTACTAATATATCTACGGATTTCATAAATCCAAATGTGTCTGGTTTTATAAAGAAGAAATAATTTGCATATAATGCACCAGCTATACCTGCCAAAAATGCACCTATTGTAAATACCAATATCTTGTAATATGTTGTATTTACACCCATAGCTTCTGCTGCTATTTCGTCTTCTCTAATTGATATACATGCTCTACCATGATATGAATTTACAAAGTTATATGCCAGCATTATAGTTCCTACAACGCTAATATATAGCCAAGTCCAATTAGTATATTGGGGTATATCATTTAATCCTATGGCCCCTCCAATATAACTATTGTTAAGTCCAATGATTTTTACTATTTCAGCAAATCCAAGGGTTGCTATTGCAAGATAGTCTCCTTTTAATCTTAAAGTAGGAATTCCAATCAATATTCCAGCGGCTGCTGCACATAATGCTGCTGCAATTATTCCTACGATAAAAGGCTGACCTAGTTTTGCCGTAGCTATACCAGATGCATAAGCTCCAATGGACATAAATGCTGCATGCCCCAATGAAAATTGACCAGTAAATCCTGTTATTAGGTTTAAACCTATGGCCAAGATTATATTAACACCTATAAGAACCATGTTTAATTGGATATAAGAATCTATAATGCCTATATTCATTAATAGTCCAACTACAAGATATACGCTCAAGATTATTATTAATGTAATTATATTTTTTTTACCTAAAATTTTCATGCCACCCATCTCCTTACACCTTTTCCTTTGTATTAGATCCAAATATCCCATTTGGTCTAACCAGAAGGACTACTATCAAAATGGCAAATGCTACCGCATCTTTGTATAGGGAGCCTCCAAATGCACTAACTGTTGTTTCAGTAATACCTAAGAAGAATCCACCAAATACAGCTCCTGGAATATATCCTATTCCTCCAATTACTGCTGCGATAAAGGCTTTTAGACCTGGTACTGCACCCATTAATGGATTGATCGTATTGTAATATGTGCCAACTAAAACTCCTGCCGCTCCTGCCAATGCTGACCCTATGGCAAAAGTATATGATATTGTCTTATTCATATCTATTCCCATTAATTCAGAAGCGTCTCTATCAAGAGCAACTGCTCTCATGGCTTTACCAGTTTTAGTTCTGTAGATTACATATTGTAACAAAACCATCAAAACTATGGTTACTACTAAAATATAGATGTTTTTAATATCAATAACCGCTTCAGTACCAAATAGTTTTATTTGGCTATTAGGTAATATATTTGGATAGGTCCTAGTCTCAGGTCCTACAAAATACATCATTCCATATTGTAAAAATAATGAAACACTGATCGCTGTTATTAAAGCGGCTATTCTAGTAGAGTTTCTCATTGGTTTATATGCGACTTTTTCTATTATCACACCTAATAAGCTACATATAATCATTGAAAGTATAAGTGCAGGGAAAAAACCTATGCTTAAATAAGTTGTTAGAAAAAATCCTATATATGCACCAACCATGTATATATCACCATGGGCAAAGTTAATAAGTTTTATAATTCCATAAACCATAGTGTAACCTAGAGCAATAAGTGCATATATGCTGCCTAAGGATACTCCGTTTACCATTTGTTGTATAATTTGTTCCATCTATTATCACTCCATCCAATCACACATAAATAAATTTTATCGCAACAAAAACAATTTATTGCAAGATGTCATTCTGAGTATAGAGAGAAATCTTTACTTTAAAGAACTTCTAGATTCTTCCCTATTGCTAAGAATGACAAATCTAGCTTTTTGTGGTTCTAATTTTTTATGGCTCTAATTTTTTTAAGAAAGTTGGTTCACCATCTACTAACTCTAATATTGTTACTGATTTTACTGGATTGTGTAGTTCATCGATTGAAAGTGTACCTGTTATTCCTGTAAAATCAATTGTTTCTGCCATAGCATCTTTTATTTTTTCTGGAGTTGCTTCTCCAGCTCTTTCAACCGCATCTGCAAAGAAATATCCTAAATCATATCCTAAAGCGTGGAAAGCACCAGCTTCTTTATTGAATTTCCCTTGGAATGCTTCTCTAAATGCTACTACATCTTCTGCAGTATCCATTGGTGAATAGTGATTTGAATAATATACATTGTTTAATGCTTCTGCGCCTGCAAGTTCTACTATCTTAGGTGAGTCATAACCGTCTCCACCAAGTACTGGAACGTTTAATCCTAATTCTCTAGCTTGTTTAATTATAAGTCCTACTTCTTCATAGTATCCTGGTACTAAAATCACATCTGGATTAGCTGCTCTTATATTTGTTAAAACTGCTTTAAAATCTGTTTCTTTTGATTGGTATGCTTCTTCTGCTACAACTGTACCACCTAGATTAGTAAACTCTTCTCTAAAGTTATTTGTTATACCTATACTGTAATCACTTGTATTTTCAGTTAAAATTGCTGCTTTTGTATTACCTAAGTCGTTGTATGCAAAGTTCGCCATTGTTATACCTTGGTATGAGTCACTGAAGCATGTTTTGAATATATATTCTCTTACATTACCATTACTATCAACTGTAACATCATCAGCTGTGGCAGATGCTGAAACTAGAGGGACTTTATTTTGCGTAGATATTGGAATAGCACCTTTTGTATTACCTGAAGTTGCTGGTCCTAAAATAGTTACTACTTTCTCTCTTGTAATTAGTCTTGTAGATATATTTGCTGCTTCTGCACTGTCTGATGTATTATCCATTTTAATTACTTCAATTTGCTTACCTAATAATCCACCATTTGCATTTATTTCTTCTAAAGCCATTTCTACACCGTCAGATAAGTCTGTACCATAAGTTGCAACATTACCTGATAGCTCATAGTTTAACCCTACTTTAATAGTATCTGAATCATTGCCTGAACCTGAGTCTGCTCCACATCCTATAAGAAAACTTGCCATTACTATCATTACCATCATTAAAGATAACATTTTTGTCTTTTTCATTAATATACACTCCCCTTTTTTCTTTTTAATAATTAATAATCTATATAAATCACTGAGTCCATTCACTGACCGACCACCTCCAAATTGGTATAATAAAAGCCTCTATCATATATTTCTATATAATAGAGGCGAAATCACGCGTTACCACTCTAAATCTTAATATCCTCACGAATATTAACTCACTAGGTCTTAAAAACCCTGGCCTTGTAATGTAGGCTAACATCAAAACTTACTACTATTTCAGTTAAGAGACTCCGAAGTGAGCAATATCTATCAGACTTTATACTGGCTTCCACCATACCCAGCTCGCTGTGATTAGTTCTTGATAGTTTTATCTTCATCATAGTCCGTTATTTAATTTTAGATTCTTTAATTCTTTAACTCTTTATTTCTTTAACTCTTTAATTCTTTAATTCTTTAATTCTTTATTTTCGAAATTAATAATTTATATTACTTTAACACCCTAAAGAAATTTTGTCAACACCTTTTTAGAAAGTTTTACGAAAATCTTTCAAATAGTTGAAATGATAACGATTTCATTTGTTTTTCTTTACGAATTTTACTTTTTTTATGAACAGGTTTATTTTCTATATTGATAGCTTAAAATGGGAAATCCATTTTTTTGATGAACTAAGATCTTTTAATTAGTATATTTATTATGTAAAGGTAGAAAATAGATAATAGAATATATAATAATTGGAGGATATAGATGAATGATGTGAATTTATTTAAAAATATGCCTGAATCTTACTGGCTTGCTTCCACAGAAAGTACAAACTATAAAGAACTTGATGAAGATATAGGTGTGGATATTGCTATCATAGGCGGTGGTATGGTAGGAATTTTATCTGCTTATCAATTGGAAAAACAAGGATTTAAAATTGCTATTATAGAGGCAGAAAATATTGTTCAATCTACTACTGCCCATACGACTGCCAAATTAACTTCTCAACATGGTCTAATATATCAAAAGATAATTAATCAAATGGGCCGAGAATTAGCACAACAGTATGCCCGAGCAAATGAATCAGCTATACATCAAATTGAAAAAATTGCTAACGAGTATAATATTGATTGCGATTATGCATCACAGCTTGCCTATATATACACCCAAGAAGATAAATATATAAAAGAGATAGAAATGGAAGTTGAAGCAGCCAGATCCTTAGGTATCGATGCTGAATTAATAGAAGATGTGCCTTTCCCTTTTGAAATAAAAACGGGTATGGCATTTAGGAATCAAGCACAATTTCACCCAAGAAAGTTTTTACTGAGTTTAGCAAAGATTATCAATGATAAAGGAGTACAAATATACGAAAAAACCAGAGCTATAGAATTAGATAAAGATAATGATAAATACATTATCAATACAAGTGAAGGAAATAAAATAACTGCCCAAAAGGTAATTATAGCCACCCATTATCCTTTCTTTAATAAAAAATCCATGTATTATGCAAGGCTTTATGTTGAAAGATCATATATCTTGGGGGTTAAGGCTCAGGAAAAATATCCAGGCGGAATGTATATTAATGCAGAGGATCCACCACGTTCATTAAGATGTCATCCTACGGAAAATGGACAACTAATTTTAGTCGTTGGTGAAAAACATAAGGCCGGCCAAGGAGAAAACACCAATGAACATTATGAGGCATTGTTTGATTTTGCTAAAAGTATGTTTACCATTGAAGATATTCCTTATCGATGGTCAACCCAGGATTGTATAACTTTAGATGGTGTTCCCTATGTAGGTCAATATGCTTCTGACACTCCTAATCTTTATGTAGCTACTGGATTTGCAAAATGGGGTATGACCAATAGTATGGCTTCATCTATTGTTCTTAGGGATTTGATAGTTAAAGGAACAAGTCCATGGGCAGATGTCTACAACCCATCACGTAAAACCATAATGGCATCTTCAAAAAATTTCCTTGTTCAAAATGCAGATGTGGCAGGTCAACTACTTGAAGGTAAATTACATTCTACAGAAAAAGATATAGATTTAAAACCTGGTGATGCAATCTTTGTAGAATTTGATGGAGATAAAACTGGTGCTTACAGGGATGAAAGTGGTAAACTTCATTTAGTTAACACTACATGCACTCATATGGGATGCGAATTGAAATGGAACAAAGCCGAACGTTCTTGGGACTGTCCATGTCATGGTTCTAGATTTACTTATGAAGGTAAAGTAATTCACGGACCAGCTGTTAAGCCTTTAAGTTTTGATAGAGATGTAAATACTATTGAAAAGGTTATAAAAGAAGATTATTAATTGGCGTGTTCAAAAAAACGTCTCGACAATTACAAATTTGAAGAAGTATTGCCACACATAAATAATTAGAGCTGCACCAAAGGCGCTCCCTATCGACTTCCTAGGGAGCAAATTAAGGTTGCAATTAAAACTCCTTCCAGGACTAGGCGATAGCCAGCCGCCCTAGTGCAGCTCTTTCAATTTTTTTATTTAGTGGATACTTCTATTCAAATTTTCCATTGTCGCGTTTTATTTAAAAATTTATTTCTATCTACTAGAAAGGTTTTTATAACTCATCATTTAAAATACTTTATATATATTTATTTATCATATCTTACTAAAGAATTTATATAATAATTACCTATTTTTTCTCTTCCTTTTAAATCTTCTAATTCAATTAAAAACTCCATAGCGATCACTTCTCCACCTAAGGATTCTATTAATTTTGCAGCGGATATTACTGTACCACCTGTAGCTAAAAGATCATCTACTATGGCTATTTTATCGCCTTTATTAATTGCATCAGTATGAATTTCAAGGGTGTTTGTGCCATATTCTAATTCATATTCGTTACTTGCTGTAACACCTGGTAGTTTTCCTGGTTTTCTTACAGGTATAAATCCTACACCTAGTGCATAAGCCACTGCTGCTCCAAATAAAAAGCCTCTTGCTTCAGGACCAACTATGTAATCAATATCTTTTCCCTTCAAATCTTCCACTATTTTATCGATTGCATATTTATAAGCCTCTTTATCTTTTATTAAAGTGGTTATATCCTTAAAACTAATTCCCTCTACCGGAAATCCTTCTATTACTCTTATTTTAGATTTTAAATCCAAAGCCTATTCCCTCCAAATAAATTAATCTTACTGTTTAAGTTTATCACATTTCTTGACTTTTTAATATAGATTATTGGGTGGATTTAAAATTTTATTTCTAAAGTATTTTTATTCATTGCTTTTAAAGGTAAAAAAGCAAGGTATATCTATTTGACATACCTTGCTTTTAAAATTTTCTACCACTTCTACCTCCATGAGTCCTTCCACTGGAGGACCTATGGGTTGTGCTTCTTCCGCTGGTAGATCTTGACGTATTTGTTGGTTGAGGTTTTGGAATCACTCTATGTGTTGTAAAACTATTAATTAATCTATCTTCATTTCTATGAAAATTTACGGCGCTATTAGACCTATAGGAATATGGATTGGGCCTTTTTTTAAATCTATATTGGGATATTGTACTTAATACAAAAACTCCTCCAACTCCTAGTCCACCAAGTAGGCCGATGATGATATCTGTTGATGTTAATTTGTTCTCTTTGGGAATATGCTCTGGTTCATTGTATTGATCAGAAGATATGCCTTTTTGAAGATAATTTTCAGAACCTTCTAAAAATCCTAGGGCTGCACCATAATAGTCCCCCTCTGGTAAACCACTGTCATAGGCCAAGTCTAATATAGCATCCAGACGTTGGTCTGTAAAATATCTTATGGCTACACCTGTAGTAGATATATAAGGTATCCTATTTTCCATATCAATTAAAAATAAAATCCCATCATAAGAGGCCCCACGACCAAAATCATTATAATCAAAGTAGTCATCAGCAAATTCTCTTGTTGTTTTACCTTCAAGATGATCTGCAGTCACTATAACTATATCCATATTGTATTCTTCAGATAGGGCATTGGCCTTCTGATTTAAATCTGTAACTTCATCTTCTGTCATAAGACCTGCATTATCTATTACCAAAGTCTTCTCTGCATATACATTGGCAATAGGTAATATTACTAGTAAGCATAAAGCCAAACATAGTACAATTTTTCTATATCTATTACATATGCCTACCATATAAACATCCCTCCTAATAAAAGGACGATAAACACCACAGAGAATATCATACCAAATGCACTTGTCATCCTTTTTCTACTTAATGGTAGCTCTCCATAGGATCTTCCGTTTTGTCCATTAACGGCAAATACATAGGTTTTACCATTGTAAGAATAGGTTAATATCCAAGCAGGTAACAAAGTATAATTCCATGACTTCACATCTAAATCAATAAGATTACGGATATTTTTTACATTATTATAGCCTTGTATACTTTCATTTATTAAATATTTATAATAACGATTTACTTGTTCCTCTATTGTAGGTTCAATTTTTTCTCTTCCAATATCATACTGTTCTGCAAAGAAACCTGATAGATATGGCTTTGAAAAGGGTATTGCTTCACTTTCATCATAGGGTCCTATTCCATTTAATAGATCCTTATTAATTTTAGTAAATGCTAGTTCAGTCACATTATTGATATCAATTTCGCCTTTCCTAACTATTTCATATTGCTTTGTTTCAGTATATTCTCTACCACCAGCACGCCAGACCCTAATACTTCGCCCTTCTCCTACATAATCAACATCAGCTTTATAATCTACCCACCAATAGGGTAGATAGATTCCTGTAATTTTCTCCAACTGAGATTGGCTAGTAAAATCATCAGGCACAAACTTCTTCCTGCCTACCCAATTTAAAAAGGTTTCTTTCGCTCTCTTATTATCTATTTTAAAAGGTATAATTTTATTTGGAAGGAATTCTCCTTTTAATCTATTGGAGATAATCACAGGATTATGACAATAGTAGCAAAAGGTAGCCGTAGTGGTTTCATCTGTAACTACTTCTGCGCCACAGCTTTTGCAATGATAAGAGTTTAAAACTCCCATATCTTCATCTACCCTGTGTTCATGGGTATGTTCATGGGTATGTTCATGGGCATGAGTCTCATCTATATTCTCTCTTTGATTGGATAATTCTACCTCATCATATTCACTTAAACAAAAATCACATTTGAACTTCTTATATGCAGGCTTATAATGTATCCCAGCACCACAGCTGGGGCATTTATAGCTGGTTGTAGCCATCTTCATCACCTCTTAATAGAAAGATATACAACTAAAACTTATTTCCACATTCAGGGCAGAAATTTGGTGTACTACCTTTAGGTTCATATCCACAATTTGAACAATTTTTCGATGTTGGTTTTTTTGTACCACATTCTACACAGAAGTTACCATGGTTTTTGTTTCCACAATCTGGACAGAACCAATTATTTCCTTTAGTTGAGCTTGGTTTTTCTTCAACATTTCTTCGGTCTTCCATTTGTTTTTGGTTGGAGGCTGAAGCTGCACCCATAAAGTTTCCTCCACCTTGCATCCCAAGTCCCATACCTAAAAATGCCCCAGTAGCTCCTCCTTCATTGGAACCTGCTGCTTCTAATCCTCTCGCTATAGATCCTTGCACATAACCTTCTCTTACTGATGGATCCCCTAGCATTGCTCCTTTGTTTCTCATATTTATCAATTCTTTTGATTCATCATCATAGGATATATTTGAGATACCTACCGCCTGTATCTCCATACCTCTCATTCTCTTCCAATCTTCATCAAGAATATCAGCCATATATTTACTCAGTTCTCTTCCCCTTGAAGCTACATGGGAGATGCGTATTCCATCTGCTGACATCTGGTTCATCGTTGATTGTAAAGCTTCTAAAAACTCTGATAAGTACTGCTCATTGATATCTTGTATTTCAACTTTATCTTTATTTCTTGGTATTGCTTCCATGAAGAATAGTAATGGATCTGTTATTTTTATAGAATAAGTCCCAAATGTTCTTAAAAATAGTTCTGAATTATAGAAGTTGTCAAAGTAGTTTAAAGGATTTGGCGTGCCAAATTTTATACCTTTGATCTCCTGAAGATTTATATAGTATACCTTTTGTGCGGTTGGAGTAACTCCACCATATTTAAAACGTCCAAAGGATTCTTTTAGTGCATCTTTAAAAGTACCATTGAATAAGGAAGGTAATGTTGAATTATCAACCTTATAGTATCCTTCTTCAGCGGTATAGTCTACGATCTTTCCACCATCGACTAGCATCATAAATTGATTTGGATAAACATGAATTATAGATCCATTTGATACTGTGTCAACCGTTCCTTTTCTATTTGATCCTCTTCTATCATCTTTTCTTACCATCACACCATTTGTAAACACTGTATTGTCTCCCATATCATTTGGCTCTATAATTTCCAACCACTGATCAGCAAGACTCCCTCCTATGGCACTACTTATTGCCTTTATTAATCCCATAATGATACCTCCTCAAAGTATAGATATTTTAATATGATTATTTTATACCCAATAAATTCACCTTAATAATTATTTTTATTTATATTAGTTATAGACTTAATAATTACAGCTATAATTGGTCCTAAAATTATTCCTATTGGTCCAAATATCAAAGTTCCAATAATTGTAGCAATAAAAGTATATAATGGCCTAATTCCTATTTTATCTCCTGTTATCTTGGGCTCTAATATTTGTCTAATTAAAGTTGCCATTACATATACAATGGCCAAAGCTATAGCAAAATCAGAATTACCTCCAACTAAACTGATAATACTCCAAGGAATCATTATAATTCCACTACCTAGTACTGGTAGGACATCTACGATTGCTATTATAAATCCAATTAACAAAGGATAGGGTGCGTCTATTATAACAAGACCAATACTAAATATTATAAAAGTCATTGCCATTAAGATTAGCTGTGCCTTAAAATATCCTTCTATACCTTTTTTTGTGTCATTTATTACCCTTCTAAATTTATCTTTGTTTCTCAATATAATACACCTTACCTTTCTCAAATCTGTCACTCTAATATATATGGATACCTAACTCTCTCACTTCAGGAATTGTCATCTCTTCTTTAGTCTTTGAATCTCTTAAATGAATAAACTTTGAAATTTCATCGACATCCTTAGGTACTACAATGGAGATCGCCAGACGATGCCGTATCCATCACACCTAGTGTATTTAGTATAGTAGATTTCCCGGCCCCACTAGGTCCCGCAATTATTACAAACTCTCCTTTATCTATGGAAAAATTTGCACCACTTAATGCATCAATCTCTACCTCTCCCATTTTATAAATCTTTTTAACATCTTTAAATTCAATATAATTACTCATTTAGTTTTCTCTTATCTGATTTGAACCAAAAAACCATCTATCTCTAAAATAAAATTATATCATTATATATTGATTTTCACAATAAATTGAATAGTAAGATCAACAAAAACTATAGCTTATTAGCTTACTCTTAAATAGTCTATCGTTTTTTTATACTAAATTTTAAGCAAATATGTTACAATATGGATATTATACAACTAATGGAGGGATTAGAGATATGAATGACTTTCAAGTTCAATTAGAAAAATATGCCGAGTTAGCAGTTAAAGTAGGAATCAACTTAAAAGAAAAAGAAGGGTTAATCATTGGTGGTAATATAGATAGTATCCCTTTAGCTAGGTTAGTAATGGCTAAGGCTTATGAGTTAGGTGCAAAACATGTAGAGTTCATGTTTACAGATGACGAAATGAGCCTGATTAGATACAAATATGGTAAGGATTATGTATTTGAAGAATATCCACAGTGGAAAGTTGATTCACTAGAGGCAATGTATAAAGACAACTATCACCATATGTTTATATCCGCACCAGATCCGGAATTATTAAAGGATATAAATGGAGATTTAATTGCTAAAAATCAGAAAACCGCTTCCTTAGCTTCTACCCCTTAGATGAAATATAGAATGACTGGCCGTACAAAATGGGCTATATTAGCTGTACCATCTATTCCATGGGCTAAATCTGTATTCCCAGATTTAAGCAATGATGAAGCGGTGGAAAAATTATGGGAGAAGATCTTTGAAGCTACTCGAGTAGACCAAGAGGATCCTATTAAAGCTTGGGAAATCCATGATGAAAACTTAAAAAAATATAAGAATTTCTTAAATGACAAGCAATTTGAAAAACTTGAACTTAAAGGCCCAGGTACTGATATTGAAGTATATTTGGCAGAAGATCATTTTTGGATGGGCGGTTCCAAGGAAAGTTTAGCTGGTGCTTCCTATGTGGCCAATATGCCTACTGAAGAAGTATTTACTACACCACATAAATTAAAAGTAAATGGAACTCTTAAAGCTACTAAACCATTAAGTCTAAATGGAAAACTTGTAGAAGACTTTGGATTTACTTTTAAAGATGGTAAAGTTATAGATTTCTATGCCGAAAAGGGATATGAAGTATTGGAAAATCTATTAAATAATGATGAAGGTGCTAGATATCTGGGAGAAGTAGCTTTAGTACAAGATGATTCTCCTATATCCAATACGGGTATATTATTTAACAATACCTTATTTGATGAAAATGCATCTGTTCACTTTGCCCTAGGAAGAGCCTATGCATACGCTATGAGAAATGGATCCGAAATGACTGAAGAAGAACTGGCTGCCAAAGGTTCTAATTTTAGCTTAATCCATGTTGACTTCATGGTTGGGGGACCTAAACTTGATATCCTTGCCTATGAAAAGAATGGTAATAAAGTAGAGCTATTTAAAGATGGAAATTGGGTAATATAAACCATAAAATCCTATTGAGTCTTCTCAATAGGATTTTATATTATTATTCGTTAAGTGCTTCTTTAGCTAAAGTTTTAAACATTTCTGCACTTGAAGTTGCACCTGAAACTAATTCTACTTCATCAACATTTTGTCTTTTAATAAGTGCTTCTTCCATTTGCTCATATGCTTCTGCAGGAGCAACTCCTGATACGCCCTTCATATTTTCAGCATATGCTTCGTCTTCTGATTTTCTAGCGCCTTCTTCATTGAATTCATCATAATCTACTGATGTAATTTCACCATTTTCAACTACGATTTCTATAACGCTTTTATAGCCTCTATCATCAACTTCACTTTCGGCAGTATAAGTACCATCAGTGTATTTTGCTTCCTCAGTAGTACTACATCCTACCGTAATAGTTAATACTAAAGTAAGTATTAATCCTAGCGTTAAAAACCTTTTCATATTTTCTTTACACCTCTTTTCTTTACAATATTTTGACTGAATATTATACAGTCATATATTACCCATTTTAGCATTAAAACTTACATTTGTAAATTTAGTCTTTATTTTAACTATCTTTTTTTAATCTCCTATTTACAGACTCGCTTAATAAGGTGTAAAGAATTGAAAATATCGGTATAAATAAAAGAATTCCCAATACCCCCATTAAACTTCCACCTACAGTTACAGCCACTAGTATCCATATTGAAGGTAATCCAGATGCTTTTCCTGCTACAAAAGGATATATCAGATTTCCTTCGATTTGTTGGATTATGATAAACATTATTACAAACCATAATGCCATTTTAGCATCTATAACAACTAATAAAAATACTCCAATTAATGCACCTACAAATGCTCCAAAAATAGGTATTATTGAAGTTACTCCAATAGTCACACTGATCATCAATGGATAAGGGAATTTAAATATGGACATAGCTACAAAGAATAATGTTCCCAATATAATAGATTCTAATACTTGGCCATATAGAAAACTCGAAAATACCCTGTTTGATAAATTAGAAATATAAAATATTTTTTGAGACACTTTTTTATTACAAAAAGCTAAAATTAATTTTTTCATTTGTCTAGTTAATTTTTCTTTTTGGAATAGGACATATATTGAAAATACAAATGCCAATGCGAATGTTATAGTACCACTTACAATAGTCATTGAAATATTAAGTGTTGATTCTAATACTCCGATAATGCTATTCTTGGTAAATTCAATGGAGTTGTTTTTTAGTTGATCCCAATCAAAATCAACAAAGCTGGCCCATTCCATTAACTGAGGATTGTTCTCTATAATTATTGTCACGAATTCCTGTACTTTTTCAATATAAGATGAGCTTTTATTTATTAAATCTTGTAATGTATTTATTAGCTCTGGAATAATAATAAAAGAAATCAAAAGAAAAATGAAAACAATTATCGTAAGCGTAATTATATAGCTGATAACCCTTTTTAGTCCAGGTGAAAGTTTCTTAAATACACCTTTTTTTCCAAAAATCTTCTTTTCTAAAAATCTCATAGGTCCATTAAAGATAAAAGCTATAACTAGTCCCAATATAAATGGTGAAATAATCGAAATAAATCTTCCTATAATATCTACCACCATAACAATATTATATAAAACAAATATCAAAATAATAGCAAAGCTAATCAAAAATAAGGCTCTTTTCATAAATTTAGAATCTGAATCCATCATCATTTCCTCTCTTAAAAGATCTTTTATAATCACCAAATACTATAGACTTTTGTATCTCTCAATATTAGCATCGCTTAAGAATTCATAGGCATCATTGATTTCTTGAAAAATTTGTGTGGCATTTGGCGCTTTATTTAAATCTGGATGATATTCCTTTGCCTTTTTTCTATAAGCCAACTTAATCTGGTATTTATCAGCGTCATATGGAACACCTAATAAATCACAGCTTTTCTCATATTTACTTTTAAACTCAATATTGGGATTTACGTAGGATTGGCTACCAGTATTGTAGCCACCAAAACCATATCCACTGCCCCCTTGGTAGTTTTGATATTCATTCCATTGTCTAAATCTTTCTTCCCACTGTCTTTGTTGCTCTTGTTGACGTTGTTGTTGTTCTTTTCTTAGTCTTTCTTGCTCCATTCTTTTGTATCTGTCACTATAACCGCTAAAGGAATCATGTCTAGCCTTTCTTCCATGTATTAGAGTATCAGCTCTATCAAATAAATACTCAGTAATTGTATATTTGATATATTTTAAATATGAAACAAATTTTGTCCCCAATATGGGAATGATTATTAGAAGTAATACAAAAGTCATTATTAGGGGATTAAATAACAAGGCCAGCGCATATGGTCCCAAAATAAAAAACATCAAACATCCGCCCATACTTATTAAGCCGTATAAACCTCTACCAATTGATCTTGTAAGTAACACTACTGATTCTGTTATAAAAATAAATATATCAAATACTAAAGAAATAAACTTAGCAATTGTGCTGATTACACTTCCTAAAAAACTATTAAGTACACTCATCTCAAATTAAACCTCTTCCTATTAACTTGGCTTATCACCTTATTATATCTAACCATATTCTAATGAGTTTTTCAATAGTTTTAATGGTAAGAATTGCTTTTTATTCAATAGGATCCATGTGAATTACAATACTTATACCTAGCTCTTTCTTGATCCTCTTCTCAATTTTATCTATTTCATTATGAATTTCTACTATATTAGCCTCGTCCGATACTTCAGCATGTATCGAAGCATTTATACGACCTGGACCATAATCATGTACTATTAAATCATGGGTACCTCTAATACCCTTTCCTGATAAAACAATTGAGTTTATAGACTCAATTATTTTAGGATCTGGGGCTGGACCTAATATTAAATCTACAGAATCCTTGGCTATAGTAAATGCCGAATAGATGATTAATATTGATATGATAAGTCCTAAAATACCATCTATGGGTAATGAAATATATTTTCCTACTATTGTTCCTATAACAACACCCGAAGTCGCTAAGGCATCATTGATACTATCATGTGCAATCGCCCTATTGATACTTGAATTAATCAGATTTCCTATATATCTATTATAGGAAAACATCCATACTTTAATTGATACTGATATAAGCAAGATGATCATCAAAGGCCAATTGAACTCAACCGATTCTGGACTTATGATTTTTTCAAAGGAACTTCTTAAAAGCGTAAGTCCAACTGCAAATATTATAAAAGAAACAGCTAATGATGCCACATATTCAAATCTCCCATGACCATATGGATGATTATCATCCGGTGGCATATTACTAAGTTTTGCTCCATATATGGTAACAACAGATGTACCTAAATCCGTAAGGTTGTTAAATGCATCTGATATAACTGCTATACTATTTATAAGAAGACCTATTACTAGCTTTATTAAAAAAAGTAATAAATTACATATAATTCCCAATACTCCAGATAAAACTGCATAGTCTTCTCTTACATTTTTATCATCTATGATTTCATAGTTTTTTATAAACCTTTTTATGATTGGCTTTATCATCTAATCCCTCCTTATTCATTTATTCCCAAAACTCTTGAACTTTAACAGGTTCTGATGATGAGTCAAGAATTTCCTCCACCGTATCTACAGATTCAGCTACACTGGCAAATATCCATACAGGTGTATTATAATCGATTATATCAAATAAAAACTCTACATCTTCATTAAACATTCTTATACATCCAAGAGATACATGCTTACCTATACTATAAACATCTGCATTACCATGTATGCCATAGGTGCCACCACCTTTAATATTTAATCCAAGCCACCTTTTACCTAAGGGATTGTTGGGAGCACCGCCTTTAATTGGAGTATATCTACCTGCACCTCCCCAATATGGGTTTACAAACTTTACAATTATGGAAAATTTCCCTTCAGGTGTGTGACTAGGAGTCTTTCCTGATGCTATTGGGTACTTATTAATTAAATTCCTACTATTATAATGATATAGGGTGTTGCTTTCTTTATTTATTAGAATCCAAATTTTATCAGGAACATTTTCTGGGAGATTTAAATCTATATCTGGTATACTAATTGAATTGGTTTTCATATCTTCATTCATTACACTAAAGGTATTTGGACCGATAATTCCATCAGGATTTAAGCTATTCTTCCTTTGATATTCCATGACAATATTCCTGGTGTTTGAATCAAAGTAATAGTTTTCTACCAAATCAGTATATCCTTTTGCTATAAGAAATCTCTTAATTCTTAATACCTCATCACTTGATATTCCTTCTCTTAATTGTAAGCCATCTATATTAAATTCTGTTATTTCAAGGGTCTCTACTATTGTTTCATCTAAATCTTTTTCGCTACGAACTCCTGAATCTTTAATTATATCATCTATTTGAGTTTCTTCCAGATTTATTACACTATTATTTATTTCTTTCTTTATTCCATCAGGATTGTTAATTAACTGATTTTGATTGATATCCTCTTTGTTTTTTTCAGTTGAATAACTGATATTATTATTGACCGAACTTATTAAAACTAAGATTATGATTAAAATATTAAATACTCTTTTTAAATTCATGATAATTCCCCCATTAAATAATAATCTTCTTATTCATTCTATTCAATTTCCTATAAAATATTGCACAAACTCATTTATTCTTTTAATTATTAAAGTTTTTAAAATATGTTTGTTAGAATGATTTTTTCATGGGTATACTCATAATAGTTTATAAATCTAACAGATTAGATATAGATATAATAAAAACAATAAAATGGAGGTTGTAATATGACAAAGATAGCCATAATACTTGGTTCCACTAGACCGGGAAGAAATGGAGAAGCTGTAGCAAATTGGATTTTAGAGCAGGCTAAAAAGAGAACTGATGCAGAGTTTGAATTAGTTGATATAGCTGATTATAATTTACCACTTTTGGATGAGCCAATGCCAGCAGGATACAAACAATATACAAAGGATCATACTTTTAAATGGTCAGAAAAAATTGAGGAGTTCGATGGTTATATAATGGTTACTCCAGAGTACAATCATTCAATCCCTGGAGCATTAAAAAATGCGATAGACTTTTTAGCTCAAGAATGGGCTAATAAAGCAGTTGGATTTGTAAGTTATGGTAGTGCAATGGGCGTTAGAGCTGTAGAGCATCTTAGACTTGTAGCTGGAGAACTTCAAATGGCAGACGTTCGTCAACAGGTAATGTTCTCACTATTTACTGACTTTAAAGATATGAGTGAATTTACACCAGCTGATTATCACAAAGAATCAGTTGATACCCTATTGGATCAAGTAATAGCTTGGAGTAATGCACTAAAACCACTTAGAGGATAATATAATATTTGTAATAACCAGTATCTACGGATACTGGTTATTTTTAAGTGATGAATGGATACTCTTTCTCATATGAATGAAGATATATCCATTACCATTAGACTTATTAGATATTCATCTAATATTATTGACACAAATCTAATTATATAGTAATATGATAGCAAATATATAGGGAGTTGATTGGATGAAACCGATTATTCAAAAAGAACCAAATTGGTATATGAGGCAGCAGCTTGTATTTCAGATAGTTATATCACTACTACAGAACAGGACACTATTGATAGACAAAATAAACTTGGAATGACTAAAAAAGAAATGGAAAGTCTTTTTTCAAAGTATACCTTATACAAAGAATCGGTTATGACAGAGATTATGCCAGTATATAATGATTATATTCATATGGAAAGGTACTTTCAGGTAATTGAAATAGATAATCTTATGGGTACAATTGCTTGTTTCTTGACTTACTTTGTTGATGATATTGCATCTTTAAAGGGCGATCAGGTAAGCTTAGATAAATTAATAAATAAATCAATTTCGTCATTATTACATAATCATGTAAGCCAATCCAAGGATTCGGAGATTGACATTCAGGATTTAACCACATTGTTAAATTATCTGGAACAAGTAAACTTTAATGACAAGACAAAGCTATTATTAATCAATTTATATAACAACCGCTATGAGGTTTTAGAAGAACTATCAAAATTATTGGAACAATGTGTGCCTATTCTAAAGAAGAATTTTTATATCATAGAGGATGATTTCAATAAAGCTATTGATTCCGTAAGTACAGATGATAGCTTAAACACTTTCATTAATAAAACTTTAGGCATCAATGTTGATATACCAGATAATGCAGAATTTTATTTTAGTATTTTTAACTTCAATCAAATGAGTATGATGGATTTTTATGACCATAGGGTTGTTTCTTATATAGGCATATATTTAGAGGATTTAGTTAAACTTTCAGAAGAAAATAAGTTTAATGATGCTCAGATTTTATCAGACTTAAAAGCAATAGGCGACCCTACTAGATTAAGAATAATAGGTTTATTAGCTAACAAAAAAATGTATCTACAGGAAATAGCAGAAACCCTTGATTTGACACCTTCGACAATATCTCACCATGTACAAATATTGCTTAATTCAATGCTGATATCAATTACTTTAGATACAGTTAATTCTAGAAAAGTATATTATAAAACAAATAAAAAAAAGGTTCAAGATTTAGGAGATTCAATTAAAAACCTAGTTTCAAATAAAATATTTTAGGGGTGATGTAAATGAATGATAACCAAAAGATTTCCTTCAGTGAGATGCTAAAGAGACTACTAAAAAACATTAGCATTCACAACAAAATGATTTACTTCTATTTTATTATTTACACAATTGCTGCTTCAATCTATCCTTTCTTCTCAATAATATTACCAAAGTTTCTGATTGATGAATTGTCTTTAGGAGATATGGCTAGTGTTGAAAAAGTATTATTAATAGTTTTAGGTTATTTTGCTTTAACAGGTGTATTTGGTTTCCTTCGTACCTATGTACATGATTTGGCTTATCCACAGATTACTAAATTAAGAATCGATTATATACGTGATATTTTCGATAAAATAGTAAGCATGGATTATAAGAATGTGGAAGATGCTACTTTTATGGAGCAAAATAGTAGAGCTATGGAAGCATCCAGTAGTAATAGAAATGGTATAGAGGGAATTTACCATAAATTATTTGAGACAGCGCCTGTATTTATTACTATACTAGCTCTAGCATTTTTTATTGGACTTTTAAATATCTGGATACTATTAGGGCTGTTGCTCAATATATTTGTAACAGTATGGATCAATAAAAAAGTCCACAATTATCAATACAATATGAAGGAAAAGCTTGCCCATGCAGAAAGAAGAAAAGGATACTATTACAAAACAACCCATGATTTTGGTTATGGGAAAGATATTAGAATCTATAATTTTAAAGATAGGATACTTAATAATTACAACAAAGAAATTAGTGGCTTTATCTCTCTTCACAAGATGATTAAGAACAAAGAATATATTTTAGGTTTTATAGGGCTTGCCACATTACTTGTAAGTAATCTACTTACCTATGGTATCTTGATCTACAAAGGGTTAAATGGCATGAGTATTGCTGACTTTTCAATGTATATAGCTGCTATAACTAATCTATCTATTTTAATGAAAACATTAGCTGAAAATATATCTTTTATACTAAATGAAGGGCAATATGTACAAGATTTCTATGAATTTATGGACAGGGATTTAGGTGAGCAAGGTGGTACTAGAGGTCCTATCCAAGATGATACTCTAGAAATTGAATTCAAAGATGTTAGTTTTAAATATCCAAATACAGATAAATATATATTTAAAAACCTGGACTTTAAAATAAATAAAGGTGAACGTCTTGCAATTGTAGGTATCAATGGAGCTGGAAAAAGCACTCTTGTAAAATTAATGACGGGACTATTTGATGCCACCAGCGGGGAGATATTGATAAACAATATCCCTATAAAGGAATTCAGTAAAAAGTCACTATTCTCAATGTTTTCCGTAGTATTTCAAGATATAAATATCATGGCGTTTACAATTGGAGAAAATGTTGCCTGTTCCTCTGACAATCTAGATGAAAATCGTATAATGACTGCTTTAGATAAAGTGGGTCTAAATAATAAGATTAAAGGATTATCTAAGGGATTAGACCAGATGATGCTGAAGGTTATTGAAGAGGATGGGTTGGAGCTTTCTGGTGGTGAAAGTCAAAAACTTGCCATAGCAAGGGCTTTATATAAGGACGGAAATATGGTAATAATGGATGAACCTACTGCTGCATTAGATGCTTTGGCTGAGGCAGAAATTTATGAAAACTTTAGTGAGCTTGTAAAAGGGAAAACTGCTGTGTATATATCCCATAGATTGGCTAGTACAAAGTTTTGTGACAAAATTGCACTATTTGATAATGATGGACTCAGAGAATACTGTAATCATGTAGAGCTACTTAATAATAAAGGTCCTTATTACGAAATGTTCACAGTACAAGGAAAATACTATAATGAAGGAGGTATAGAAAATGAATC
>JAAYGX010000039.1 GCA_012735585.1 Tissierella sp. | reverse complement strand
GAAAAATGTCCACTTTGTTTAAGTGATATTGATAATGAAAAAATTGATCATATAATAAATCATTATAATTAGGAGGTCTTAAATTATGGATAATGAAAAGGAACTTAATAGTCTTAAAGAAAATTTAGAGAGAGCGAAATCCTTGAAGTATAGAGCCGAAGCAAGATTAGAGCAACTAAAGAAACAAGAAGAAGAATTAATTAATGAACTGAAAGAATTAGGAGTTGAGCCAAAAGATTTGGATTCTGAAATTGAGAAGCTGACTAATGAAATGAATGAATTACTCAAAGAAGCTAATAGACTATTACCTCTCGACTTATTAGAAAAGAAGTGATTATATGTATGACAATATAAATACCTTAGGTGATAAAATAGCAAATTTAAAAGAATATATTGCCAGGGATTCTGGGAAAAAAGATAAGTTAGAGGAACAATTAAAGGCAGCTAAAACTGAATTAATTCTTATATCAAACAATATTGAATTACTGGAAAAAGTTATTATATTATTTCAAAAAACTTCTGAGTTTGCTCGTGAACAGGCAAAAGTCCAGATTGAGTCCTTGGTTACTAAATGTTTACAATTCATCTTTGAGTCAAATATTGAATTCCTAATAGAAATAGAGGAACTTCGTAACAAGGCCAATGCTGAATTTTATGTAGTTAATGATAGTGAAGATATTGTTATTAAAACAAAACCTGAATTATCTAGGGGTGGTGGAGTAGTAGATATTGTATCTTTGGCTCTTAGGATTGCTTTTCTGCAAATTCATAAACCTAGGATAGAAGGTCCTTTAATTTTGGATGAACCCGCAAAACATGTAAGTACTGAATATATCTTTAATGTAGGGGATTTTTTGAAGCAAACTTCTGAAATGTTCAATCGTCAAATAATTATGGTTACTCATAATCAACACTTATCTGCCATAAGTAATTATTGTTATCGTGTGGAGCTTGATGGATCTGTAAGCATTCTAAGTAGAGTTGAATCCTAATTACATCTTGACAATGGTTTGGATAAGTAATAAAATAAAGGTGTGTAACCATACAATGGTATATTGTAACCTCTTTAATTTTGAGGCTACAACGAAGCTTAATTTAGGTTAAGTTAAATGCTTAACAGAATTTTGTTATACTTTAAAAATGAAATGTAGTATGGAACTTGAAAATTTAATAATGGAGGTGTTTAATATTAATGAAATTTTATTCATAATTCTTGGCGCAATTATTGGAATAATCGTCGGATATTATATAAGAAGAAATATAGGCGAAGGAAAAATAAAAAATGCTGAAGAGTTAGCAAAGCAAATTGTAGAAGATGCAAAGAGAGATGGTGAATCTCACAAGAAAGAACTATTATTAGAAGCTAAAGACGAGATTCACAAATTAAGAACTGAGTCCGAGAGAGAAAATAGAGAAAGACGCAATGAAATTCAAAAATTAGAGCGTCGTGTTCAAAATAAAGAAGAATCTATTGATCGTAAAATGGAGTCAATTGAAAAGAAGGAAGAGTTAATAGGTAAGAAGAACAAACAATTAGAAGAAAAAGAAGCATCTATTAATGATCTATACGATCAGCAGTTATTAGAGTTAGAAAGACTTTCTGGCTTAACTTCTGAAGAAGCTAAAGAGATATTATTAGATGGAGTAAGAAGAGAAATAGCTCATGAAACTGCTGTTATGATTAAAGAAGTTGAGAGTCAAGCTAAATTAGATGCAGATAAGAAAGCAAAAGAAATAATTACTGCAGCTATACAAAGATGTGCAGCAGACCATGTAGCCGAAACGACTGTTACTGTAGTTTCTTTACCAAATGATGAAATGAAGGGTAGGATAATTGGTAGAGAGGGTAGAAACATAAGAACTCTTGAAACATTAACCGGAATCGATTTAATTATAGACGATACCCCTGAGGCAGTTGTTTTATCAGGATTCGACCCTATTAGAAGAGAAGTTGCTAGAATAGCCTTAGAAAAACTTATTGTGGATGGAAGAATTCATCCTGCAAGAATAGAAGAAATGGTAGAAAAGGCCAAAAAAGAAGTAGAAAATATCATTAGGGAAGAAGGGGAACAGGCTGCTTTTGATACAGGTATCCATAATCTCCATCCTGAAATAATCAAACTTTTAGGAAGACTAAAATATAGAACTAGCTATGGACAAAATGTATTGAAACATTCTGTTGAAGTATCTCATTTAGCTGGCATGATGGCTGCTGAATTAGGTGCAGATGTAAGATTGGCTAAAAGGGCAGGATTACTACATGATTTGGGTAAAGCTGTAGATCACGAGGTTGAAGGTCCACATGTTGATATAGGTGTTGACCTAGCAAGAAGATATAAGGAATCCAAGGAAGTAATTCATGGTATTGCGGCTCACCACGGTGATATAGAACCTACAACTATAGAAGCTGTATTAGTACAAGCAGCTGATGCTATATCAGCAGCTAGACCTGGAGCAAGAAGAGAAACTTTAGAAACCTATATTAAGAGACTTGAAAAGCTAGAAGAAATTGCAAATTCCGTTGAAGGTGTTGAAAAATCTTTTGCTATTCAAGCGGGCAGAGAGATTAGAATCATGGTCAAACCTGATGAAGTAAATGAAAATCAAACTATTCATACTGCAAGAGAAATAGTTAAGAAAATAGAATCTGAACTAGACTATCCAGGACAGATTAAAGTAAATGTTATTCGTGAAACCAGAGCTATTGAATACGCTAAATAGTAAATTGTTATAGAAATATATTACTAATAATTATAATACTAAGGTAACTATTATATAGGTATATAAAAAGTATTATCAAAGTCTATCCCTAACTCTGTAGCTGGTGCACTTGCAATTGATAGTTAAACTAGATAACAAAACCTGCCTAATAGGCAGGTTTTTATTTTTGAACTAAGAACTTTAAATGAAAGGGGAGTTCATTTTGAAATATGACTTACATGTTCATACATACTACTCGGATGGTCTTTATAGTCCGACTAAGGTCGTTGATTATGCAATAGAAAAGGGTCTCGATGGTATTGCAATTACAGATCATGATAGTGTAATGGGAATAGAGGAGGCTCTATTATATAGTAAAAAATTTAATGGTTTTAATATAATACCTGGTATTGAGCTATCATGCACCTATGACAATAGGGAGGTTCATATCTTGGGTTATTTTATAGATTATAGAGATGAAAAAATTTTATCTGTTACAAAGGATTTAAGAGAAAACAGAAAAGAACGTGTTAGAAAAATTGTCGAAAAATTAAATGCCCTAAACATTAAAATAGATATAAAAAATATTAAAGACAAAAGTAACAATGAATTTACTGGTAGAGTTGCTATAGCTAGAGAATTGATAAATATAGGATATACATCAACTATACAGGAAGACTATGAT
>JAAYGX010000038.1 GCA_012735585.1 Tissierella sp. | reverse complement strand
GATGAGAAAAGGGTTATCGAACATGGTGAGCATTATATTTCTTTTGAAGAGGGAACCCTAGGGCAATCCCTTCGTGCATTTGCTCCTATACATAACACCGATGGAGAACAAGTTGGATTTATAATGGTAGGTACACTATTAGAGGGAATAGAAAAAACTCAGAGATTAACCTTAGTAAGGCTACTGATATATTCTTTAGGTGGATTAATATTAGGAATTGTAGGTTCTATTATTTTAAGTGGAAACATTAAAAAAAGTTTATTAGGTCTGGAACCATATCAGATAAGTATGCTCTATACTGAAAAGAATAGTATGTTGGAGACCATACAAGAAGGTATTGTATCCATAGATAAAGACAAGAAAATTACTATGATTAATGATTCGGCACGTAGAATATTAGGAATTGCTAAGAGAAATCCCATAGGAGAAAAAATATATAATATTTTTCCTAATAATGGATTAGAAAACGTTTTGGAAACAGAGGTTCCAAAATTAGGCGAAGAAAACAACTTTAATGGAGTAATTATTGTGACAAATATTGTGCCTATAATAAATAATGGGAAAGTCATAGGTGCTTTAGCATCATTTTGGGATAAAACTGAGTTAACTAGATTAGGAGAAGAGATAACAGGATTTAAAGAAGTTTTCCAATCCTTAAGAGCAAGTACACATGAATATCAAAATAAACTACATGTAATACTAGGACTGATACAGATTGGTGAGATTGAGCATGCAAAAAAATACATTCTAGAAAGTAGCGATGACAAGCAACAACTGATTTTGAACGTGATGAAAAAGATTAATAATCCAGTAGTTTCAGGATTGTTAGCAGGTAAAATTAGCCGTGCTAAAGAATTAGGGGTTCAATTGGATATAAGCGATATTTCATCATTGGAGACGAATGGGGATAGACATAAAGACATAGCATTTGTAATTATTTTAGGAAACCTTATAGAAAATGCTTTGGAAGCTTCAGCAATTAATGATAATGATAATAAAGTGGTGACTTTAATAATAACTGAGAGTGAACATCATAAAAAGCTTATTGTTTCAGATAATGGTGTAGGGATAAGAAAAGAAAATATGAGTATGCTGTTTGAGCGAGGATTTAGTACGAATTCTTCACAACGAGGTTATGGACTAGCACTTGTAAAAGACAAGGTAGAAAGTTTATCAGGTACGATTAATGTAAAATCAGATATCGGTTTTGGAACTACATTTGAAGTGATATTACCGAAAGGAGGGCTATATAATGATTAGAGTTCTTATAGTTGAAGATGATCCAATGGTAGCAAAGATCAATAGAAACTATATTGAAAGCGTAGATGGTTTTATAATTGTATCTATTGCTACAAATTATATAGAGGCTATAAATATTTTAAAAAATAATAATATTGATTTAGTTTTATTAGATGTTTACCTACCAAAAGGTGATGGGATTTCAATTTTAAAGGAAATAAGAAAAAAGCAGTTAAAGTGTGATGTAATAATGGTAACAGCATCGGCTGAAATTCAAAAAATTGATAGCGCACTTAGATTAGGTGTATTTGATTATTAAATAAAACCCTTTGAATATGAAAGATTAAGAAGGTCTTTAGAAGATTATCAGACAAGGTTTCAAGTATTAAAATTAAAAGAGGATATCAAACAACAGGATTTAGATAAGTTATTTCTATATGGGAATAGTGGGGAATCTAAAACATTACAAAAAGGTTTAAATAAACTAACTTTAAATAGAGTAATCAAAATTATGGACAAGAATCAGGATAAACTTTTAACAGCTGAAGAAATCAGTGATGAATTAGGATTAACAAAAGTAACGGTAAGACGATATATGGACTACTTAGAAAGTATAGGATTTATCATTAGAGATATTGAATATGGTGCAGTAGGTAGACCATTATATAAATACAAAAAAGTAAGCGACGCTCGTTAAATTTATGCTAATCTATTTTTAATTAACTTAATATTAAGAATAGTATTTTAATATTCTCATAATAACGTTTGCCCAATATAATGAATCTATAGTTAAATATATGTAGTGAGGTGATATAAGGATTCATTATTATAACTATACCCTAGTTTTCAAACAGACAAAAGAGTAAGAAGGACTTTTATTTAAAATGATTATTGGGAGGGTTATGTTATGGGCCAAAGTGTTATTGGTGAAAAAAAGGGATATCGAATTATGGGAATGTCCCTTCAGATGTTTGGAATAGTTGCAATTTTAGTTTTAATAGCTACTTATATGGAAGTCTTACCAGGTGGAATGATTGGTGCATTTCCTCTGATGATGGTGATTGGAGCAATTTTTAATGAAATAGGAAATAAAACACCGGGAATAAAGGACTTCCTAGGTGGTGGACCTATTGTTATTATATTTGGGTCTGCAGCTTTAATGACTTTTAAATTGATGCCTGAATCTTCAATTGATATTATGAAGAATTTTATGACGACAGAAGGATTTTTAGATTTTTATATTGCTGCTCTAATTACAGGTAGTATTTTAGGTATGGACCGAAAATTATTGGTTAAAGCTGCTGTAAGATATTTACCATGTATCATAGGTGGAGTTATAGTGGCAATGGGTCTCGCGGGAGTAGTGGGTGCTTTGTTAGGATTTGGAGCTAAAGAAGCGATTCTCTTTGTTGCAATACCAATTATGGGAGGCGGAATGGGAGCAGGTGCAGTTCCTTTAGCTCAAATATTTGGTGATGGTATGAAAACAGATCCAGCTACTGTTTTATCTATGATGGTTCCAGCAGTTGCATTGGGAAATGCCCTTGCAATCATTGCTGGTGGGTTATTAGATCGACTTGGAAAAGGAAAACCAAAGTTAACGGGAGATGGTAAGTTAATGGTAAACCAAGAGGATCCAGAAGAGGATACGGAAGGAACTATAGAAATAAATTATGGCTATATGGGAATAGGGTTATTATTAGCTACCACATTCTTTGTATGGGGTAGAATATTAGCAAAATTTATTCCTCTCCATTCCTATGCCTTAATGATTATTTCAGTGGCAGTTGTAAAGGGGATTGGCATCTTACCTAGAAAATATGAAGTTGCATGCTTCCAATGGTTCCAATTTGTGATGATAAATTTGACACCAACTTTATTAGTGGGAATAGGTATCGCCTATACTAATCTAGAAGAGGTTACCGCAGCATTTTCACCTACCTATTTAGCATTGGTTACCGTGACTGTTATAGGGGCAATACTAGGTTCAGGATTTGTAGGAAAATTACTAGGATTTTACCCTATAGAAGCATCTATTACAGCAGGGTTATGTATGGCAAATATGGGTGGTACAGGAGATGTTGCTGTACTATCAGCATCCAATAGAATGCATCTAATGCCTTTTGCTCAGATATCCTCTAGATTGGGTGGAGCATTTATGTTGTTATTAGCATCGGGTATATTGGGGTTTTTAGCATAAGAAACAGAATAAATAAGCACCTTAAAAGGTGCTTATTTACTTTAAAGGGTTTTATGCTGTATTGAGTTATTATTCAATAAGAAGCCATGATATAATATTAAAGATGGTGTTCATAAGGAGGTAAGGTTTTGCTTATAAAATCTATTGAAGCAGTTTTAATTTTATTTATACTGATATTATTAGGATGGTTATTATCTAGGATCAACTGGATTAAAAATGATGAAAAAGTTTTTTTAAATAAAATAATAGTAAAAATTTGCATACCAGCGTTAGCCGTTCATAATTTATTTTCATCATTTAGTAGGGAGTTTATTAATTCATCTTTAAAATACTTATTTGTAGCTTTTATATTTTTTATAGTCATGATGATCGTAGTAGTTATTATTGTAATTATATTAAAATTGGATAAAAGTACAATGGGCAGCTTTGCAGCAATGTCCATAGTTTCAAATAGTATGTTTTTCGGTTTACCAATTAATTTAAGCTTATATGGTCAGGAAAGTCTACAATATATATTATGTTATTTTATACTAAATACGATCATATTTTGGTCCATATGTGCCCCTATGATTAAAAAAGAAGGAAATATAAATAGTGAAGATACATTACTTTCAAATTTAAAAAATATATTAAACGTGCCGTTTATAACCATCATAGTAAGTAGTATATTGATATATAATAGTGTCGTATTACCAAGCCTCGTACTAAAAGTATCCCAACATCTTAGTAATTTAGTGACCCCGTTGGCATGTATCGTAATAGGAAAGATCATATATGACATAGATTTAAAAAAATTTAGAATGGATTCATCGATGCTGATCGTGATGATAATAAGATTTATAATTTCCCCATTGCTTATGTTTAGTATTACAAGATTACTTGGACTACCTATTATAGTAACTAAAGTATTTACCATAATGGCGGCTATGCCAATTATGATGCAAGTAGCTATTGTTACCGATATGTATGGAGGAGACTCAGAATATGTAACCTCTGGAATAGCTCTTACTACTTTATTGACTTTATTGACGACACCAGTTTATTCAATAATTATGGATATGATTTTATAGAAAGGTTTATTATGTATTAAAGGATTGAGTTGAAACATACTCAGTCCTTTTTTAATTAATCCTTGTTTCTAAATGATTTTAAGGTATAATGAAGTTGACAAAACATATGATAGAAGATTATGAATATTTTTCTAAAGATAATTGAGGTGCAAGAAGATACTTATATTTAAGTAAAGAAGGTGATAAAAATGAGGATAAAAAAAGCGGTTATACCAGCAGCTGGTATGGGTACCAGGTTTTTACCTATAAGTAGGTCTATTCCAAAAGAATTGATTCCAATAATAGATCGACCTACAATTCACTATATAGTTGAAGAGGCAGTAGCGTCTGGTATAGAGGATATATTGATTATAATAAGCGAAGAAAAACAGTCTATAACTAATTATTTTAGAGGTCTTTCTGAGCAAGAATTAAAGCTATCAGAAAGAAAAGACATGAAGGGATTAAAAAGTTTAGGTATGATTACAGAGAAATCTAATATATATTATACTAAACAAGAAGAGCCTTTAGGATTAGGTGATGCCATTAGATATGCTAAGGACTTTGTCGGGGATGAGCCCTTTGCTGTGCTATTAGGTGATGATGTGATATATTCTGATAAACCATGTATCAAGCAGCTTATGGAAGTATATGATAGATTTGGTACTAGTATATTAGGTGTCAGGAAAGTAGATAAAGAAAATATAATTAAGTATGGGAATCTAAAGGGACAGTTAAAAGAGGACAAGATATATATTGTTGATGCTTTGGTAGAAAAGCCAGTAGACAATGAAATATATTCAAACATAGCTGTATTGGGTAGATATATTATTACACCAGGGATATTTGAAATCTTAGATAATATAGAACCTGGGAAAGATGAGGAAATTCAATTAACAGATGGATTAAATCTATTAGCACAAAAAGAAACCGTATATGCCTATGAATTTGAGGGAAGAAGATATGATATAGGCAATAAAATGGGATTTTTAGAAGCTAATATTGAATATGCTTTAAGAGATGAAGGGTTCAGTCAAGATTTCATAAAATATATATTAAAAATAGCAGAAAAACATAATAAAATTTAAGGAGGATTCTATGGCTATATTAATTACTGGTGGGGCTGGATATATCGGCTCACACACTGTTCGGTATTTTTTAGATCAAGGAGAAGAAGTAATTGTAGTGGATAATCTACAAAGTGGACATAAAGAACTGGTTCAAACAGATAAATTTTATAATCTGGATATAAGGGATAAAGAAAGACTAGATAAGGTTTTTAAAGAGAATAAGATAGAAGGAGTCATACATTTTGCAGCAAATTCTTTAGTAGGAGAAAGCATGACAAACCCATATGAATACTATCACAACAATGTATATGGAATGCTATGTTTATTAGATATTATGAGGCAAAATCATGTGGATAGAATAGTATTCTCTTCAACTGCTGCAACTTATGGGGAACCAAAAAACATACCGATTCTTGAAGATGATGAGACCAATCCAACAAATCCTTATGGTGAAACAAAATTAGCCATGGAGAAGATGATGGAATGGTTTGATATTGCTTATGGTATAAAGTACGTATCCTTAAGATATTTTAATGCAGCTGGTGCACATGAAAGCGGAGAAATCGGTGAAATGCATAATCCTGAAACTCATTTAATACCTCTAATACTTCAAGTTCCCTTAGGGATAAGAGACAAAATATATATCTTTGGTGATGATTATCCAACGAAAGATGGTACTTGTGTAAGAGATTATATTCATGTTATGGATTTGGCATCTGCCCACTATTTAGCCTATAAACATTTATTGAATGGAAATAACAGTGAAATCTTTAATCTAGGTAATGGAAACGGTTACACCGTAAAAGAAGTGATTGAATCTGCACGAAGGATTACAAACCATCCGATCCCAGCTGAAATAGCTAAAAGAAGAGATGGAGATCCAGCAGTTTTAGTAGCTTCGTCACAAAAAATTAAGAAAGTTTTAAATTGGAATCCTCAATATGATTCATTGGAGAGGATCATTCAGGATGCTTGGAGTTGGCATAATAAATAGTTATTATTCATGTAAATATTTTTCAAGGAGGAATATTAGGTGAATCACTTATTACTCATCCAAGAATAACAACTGTAGATTTAAAGATGAAAATCATAGGAAAATCTGCGGCAACAGAACTAGTCAATATGATAAAAGGAAAACATACTAAGATGAATAAAATCGTATTTGATACTAAATTAATAGTTAGGGAAAGCTGTAGCAATATAAATAAATAGGAGGAATAAAATGGCTGAATTAAGATGGAACCCATTACTGAAAGATTGGACAATGGTAGCGGCACATAGACAAAATAGGCCGGATATGCCTAAGGAATTTTGTCCTTTTTGCACTGATTCAGGAAAGGTTCCTAAAGATTATGATGTTTATAAATATGATAATGATTTTCCTGTATTATCACAGGAGCCCCCCAGACCTGATGATGTAGGAAGTGAGTTGTATAAAGTTAAAGAAGCTTATGGGAAATGTGAAGTTATACTATATTCGCCAGATCATAATGCATCCTTATGTGAATTAAATGTGGATCATATTAAAAAATTAGTAGACTTATGGACGGATCGATTTATTGATCTATCAAAGGATGACAAAATTAAATATATATACATATTTGAAAATAGAGGAAAAGAAGTAGGAGTAACGATGCCTCACCCCCATGGTCAAATATATGGATATTCTTTTATGCCGGTTAAGATAAGAACAGAGTTGGAATCTTCAAAAGAGTATTATGAAGAAAATAATCAGTGTCTTTTCTGTAAGATGAATGAAGAAGAAATCAGTTTTGAAGAAAGAATTATTATGGAAAATGATGATTTTATAGCATATTTACCATTTTTTACTGATTATCCTTATGGCGTATTTATATTATCTAAGAGACATATATCCAATATAGTAGAGTTTACTGAAGATGAAAGATATAGTTTTGCTAATATTTTAAAAGATGTGACATGTACATTTGATACATTATTTAACAAGAGATTCCCATATATGATGGCAATACATCAAAGTCCAGTGAATTCTCCTGAATATAAAAATCATGATGAATATTATCATTTTCATGTAGAGTTTTATCCACCATTAAGGGGAGAAAATAGTATAAAATATAATGCTTCATCAGAAACAGGAGCGTGGGCGGTTGCTAATCCACGTAGTATAGAGGATACAGCGATTGAATTAAGAGAGGCATATAAAAGGTTTAAAGATGTAAGTCTGTAGTATAAGGGGGTTGATGTATTGGATTTAATAAAATTAAGATCAAAATTTGAAGAATTATATGGAAAAGGTAGTGCACAAACTTTTTTCTCCCCAAGTAGAATAAATATCATAGGTGAACATATAGACTACAATGGTGGGAAAGTATTGCCTGGAGCTATTGAAATTGGAACCTATGGAATCGTTAGAAAAAGAAACGATACTAGGGTTTTACTTTCATCTGAAAATATAGATTTAAAAATTGAAGTTGATTTATCTGATTTAGAGTATGAGCCAAACCATGGATGGGGTAATTACCCTAAAGGTGTTTTATACTTTATGAAGGAATATGGTCATAAAATAGGGGGTATGGAAGTATTGATTAAAGGCAATATCCCCAATGGAGCCGGACTATCTTCATCTGCCTCTGTAGAACTTTTAATAGCCGAAATGATAAATGTATTATACAATAAAGGTGAAATTCCAACGGTAGAGCTGGTTAAAATAGGGCAAAAGGCTGAAAATGATTTTGTCGGTGTAAAATGTGGCATAATGGATCAGTTTGCAATTGGAATGGGTAAGAAGGATAAGGCAATTTTACTTGATACCAATAATTTAGAATATAAATATATAAATATGGAATTAAAAGATCATATCATAGTAATTATGAATACGAATAAGAGAAGGGAACTAAGTGACTCAAAGTACAATGAAAGAAGAAAAGAATGTGAAGAAGCTTTAGATATAATTAAAGAATATATTGAAGTAGATAATTTATGTGATTTAAGTACATCTGATTTTGAAGAGTTTAAGAATTATTTAATAAAAGACAATATTAGAAATAGGGCTGAACACGTAGTATATGAAAACCATAGGGTAAATATAGCTACTAAAGCCTTAATTGAAGGAGATATACTGAAACTAGGAGGCCTACTTATTGAATCCCATAATTCTTTAAGGGATTTATATGATGTTACTGGAGTTGAACTAGATCAAATAGTTGATTCGGCTAATGAGTTTCAACATTGTATAGGAGCACGTATGACCGGAGCTGGATTTGGCGGCTGTGCTATTGCTATTGTAAAGTCAGATAAAGTAGATGAATTTATACAATATGTAGGAAATGATTATAAGAATAGGATAGGATATGAAGCTGAGTTTTATGTTACAGGAATTGGTGATGGGACAAGGGAAATATAAATAAAAAATAATAATCTGTCATTCTGAGGCATAGCCGAAAAATCTTGCTCACTCATAAAGCCTAAGATCCTTCGCTAAGGCTCAGGATGACAAAATAGAATCTTATAAAGTCAAATAATATACCAATTCTTCTCTATTGGTATGATCTGTATCTAGTTCAGCAGTTATTTCTCCATCTGATAAGACCAGTATCCTATCAGACATACCAAGAATCTCATCAAAATCGGAAGAAAATATTATTATGCTTGAACCGTTGATTAAGAGATTATTCATAATATTATAGACATCGTTTTTAGATGCCAAGTCCATACCCCGAGTTGGCTCATCTAATATATATATCTTTGCAAAGTGCATTATGCTTTTTGCAAAAGCTACTTTTTGCTGGTTTCCACCGCTATAATGGATAATGTAATCCTGGGGATTTCCAGGATTAATATTTAATTTTTCGATATAGTTTTGCGCTACATTTGTTGTAATATAATTATCTAAAACATAGTTTTTAGAAAATCTTTTTAAGGACGACATAGTTAGATTGTTAGTGAGATCCAGCTTGCCAAAAATTGAAAACTCCATCTTATCTTCAGGTACCAAGGCAAGCCCTTTTTCCATAGCATCATGAGGATGGCTTATGTGTATACTTGTCCCATCTAAAATAATATTGCCTAAGTCAGGTTTACTTATACCAAATAATACATCTATTAATTGCTGCTTCCCTGAATTAGATTGTCCCACAATACCCAGTATTTCTTGTTTCTGTAATGAAAAGGATATATTATTTAAATTGTTTTTGTAATTGATATTTTCAATTGATAGTATTTTTTCTTCTCTTTCGAAGTGAAGCTTAGGAAAACTATCTATCCTGGAAGAACGAGATATAATCTGTATTATTTTTTCATTTGAATAATCCTTCAAATCACCCTTCTCGATTATGGAACCATTTCTTAGTATTGCCACTTGATCCCCTACCTTTAAGATCCTATCAATCTTATGTGAAATAAGGATTATAGAACTACCCTTAGATTTTAAAAGGTCTATTATATTAAACAATATATTATTTTCTATATCAGTTAAAGCAGAAGAAGGTTCATCAAATATAGTGATTTTAGCATTTGCTACATATGCTTTAATAAATGATAGAATCTGCCTTTGAGATAAATTCATATTTTTGACATAGGCCAAAGGATCAAACTCTACATTTAATTCATCAAATAATTCTTCTGCCATACTGTAAATTTCATTGAAATCTATTTTGCTAAAAGGGGAGTATGAGTATGATAATGAATCAATAAAGATATTCTCAGCAACTGTTAGGTTTTCAAAGAGATTAGTTTCTTGTTGTACATAATATATACCCTTAGTTTTTCCATCGTTTATGGAGCTTAGACTAACCGGTTTATTATCAAATATCATTTTGCCTTTATCAATAGGTAAAAGACCGCTAATAACATTCATTAGACTTGATTTTCCTGATCCATTTTCTCCAATTACTGCACAGACTTTTCCAGGATAGAAATCAATACTAATATTTTTAAGATGGAATATATCTGATATTTTCTTATGAACATCAATTAAAGATAATACAGGAATATTCATTAAATATTACCCCTTTCAACTGCATTTATAGATGTATAAAGTTGAATACCAAGTTGAGATAAATATTCTTTATAAGAGTTATCGATATTTGAGTTGGTAACTATTTTTTCAGCAATATCCAAGCGACTAATATTGTAAAAGGCAGTTTTATTAAAATTTGAGCCTAGGCATAATATTATCTTTTCTTTTGAGTTTGGCAGTATACTATTTATTAAATTAGCTTTATCTATGGTAGACACACTGATTCCAGTGTCCACATCTATACCATCTACTTCAATAAATACCTTATTGACATAAAATTTTTGGATATCCATAGCTGTAAGAGCTCCAAATGTAGCTTTTGTTTCATAATCAACATCTCCCCCTAATAAGACTGCTTTATTAGATGAACTTGAAGATGCTTCAATCGAAACTAAAAGATCATTTGTCAGTACAGTTACATTTTTCTTTTGATCTAATTTTTTAGCAATATGATAATTAATAATACCATTTGCCAACATAATAACATCACCATTTTCGATTATATGGATTGCGATATCTGCAATTTCCTCATATAAATCTGAATATGGAGAGGTGGAATCTGTTGATTTAGTTTTCATATTGTTTGAGTTTGATGGATTTGTTTGTTTTTTAAGTACTGCTCCCCCATGTGTTCTAATGAGCATTCCTTCTTCTTCTAGCTTTTCTAAATCTCTTCTAATAGTTACTTCAGATACATCCAACATTTTACTCAATTCATTAACAGAGACTTTATTTTTTTCTAAAAGATAGTTTTTAATGATACGAATTCGTTCTATAGCAAACATATAAATTCCCCACATTCTATAAAGATAAATTTTTCTATTGACTTAAGTATATATGATATATAAACCTAATATCAAGCATATAATATTATAACCAAAAGAAAGAATTCGAAACAAAACAAACATTTATTATTGACTGAAACAAAAGCATATGTTAATATGAATTTAACGGGTAATCGTTTGCATTTATAAGATTGCAAATCGTTAGACAATTTATTGACCTTTATTTAATTATAGCACTTGATTATGCAATTGCAATTAAACCCAAAAATAATTAAGGGGGCTTGTAAGGAAATGAAAAAAACGTTGATCATTTTACTAGCATTAGTAATGGTAGTAACAGTAGTGGCATGTTCTGGTGGAGATGTTACAACTGGTGGAGGAGGAGGCAAGCTTATAGGTGTTGCTATGCCAACTCAATCAGCACCAAGATGGATTGAAGATGGCGGCTATATGAAGAAGTTATTAGAAGAAAAGGGTTATGAAGTAGACCTACAGTTTGGCGAGGACGTTGTAGAAAACCAAGTAGCACAAATTGAAAACATGATAACGAAAGGTGCAGAAGTTATAGTTATAGCATCTATTGATGGTGAAGCCCTTACTGATGTAATGGCTAAAGCTGCGGAAGAAGATATCGATATTATTGCATATGATAGACTTCTGATGAACAGTGAACATGTTAGTTACTATGCAACATTTGACAATTTCCAAGTAGGTGTTGAACAAGGAAATTATATCGTTGAAAAAATGGGACTGGATAAGGGTGAAGGACCTTTCAATATTGAACTATTTGGTGGTTCCCCAGATGATAATAATGCTTATTTCTTCTATGATGGTGCTATGTCAATATTGCAACCATATATAGATAATGGTCAATTAGTGGTAAAAAGTGGGCAAACTGGAATGGATGTAGTTTCAACATTAAGATGGGATGCTGCAACTGCACAATCCCGTATGGATAATATACTTACTGCTCATTATACTTCAGACAAAGTTGATATCGTTTTGTCACCATATGACCCAATTAGTTTAGGAGTTATTTCCTCACTGAAAGGTGTAGGTTATGGAACAGCTAGTTTACCGCTTCCATTAATAACAGGCCAAGATGCAGACATACCTGGAGTTAAATCAATTATAGCTGGAGAACAAACTCAAACTATATTTAAAGATACTAGAGAACTAGCAAAGGTTGCAGTTGAAATGGTTGAGTCTATACTTGAAGGTGGAGAGCCTACACTAAATGATACTGAAACATATCATAATGGAGTAAAAGTTGTACCTTCATATCTTTTGGGACCAGTTTCAGTTGATGTATCTAACTACAAAGAAGCTTTAATCGATAGTGGTTATTATACAGAAGCAGACCTAGGCTTATAGTCTAAATTAAATTTGGTGATAGTCCCTGACTATCGCCAAATTTTCTAAATAGAGGGGTGGCAAAGATGACACAAATCATATTGAATATGAATAATATCACCAAGGAGTTTTATGGAGTTAAGGCACTTAATAATGTCAACTTAGAAGTTAGAGAAGGAGAAATCCATGCATTAGTTGGAGAGAATGGTGCTGGGAAATCCACATTGATGAATGTTCTTAGTGGCGTATATCCACATGGGACTTATACTGGGGATATTTTATATGAAGGAGAAGAGTGTAAGTTTATAGATATTAGAGATAGTGAAAGCAAAGGAATCGTAATTATTCATCAAGAATTGACATTAAGTCCATTTATGTCAGCTGCTGAAAATGTATTTTTAGGAAATGAACGGTCAAAAAATGGAGTTATAGATTGGGAGAAAACATCTACTGAAGCAAAAAAAATATTTGAAAAAATTGGACTGAATGAAAACCCTGACACTATAGTAAATGAATTAGGGGTTGGGAAACAGCAATTAATTGAAATAGCAAAGGCATTAACTAAGGATGTAAAATTATTAATCCTTGATGAGCCAACAGCATCTTTAAATGAAGATGATAGTGAAAATCTATTGAAGCTGTTATTAGAATTTAAAAAATCTGGTATTACATCCATACTGATTTCTCATAAGTTAAATGAAATTCAAAGAGTCGCAGACAGAATCACCATATTAAGGGATGGATCTACAATTGAAACATTGAACAATGATGAAACATTAAGTGAAGATCGAATTATCAGGGGGATGGTAGGTAGGGATATCGGAGACTATTATCCAAGCCGTGACTCTGAAATAGGGGAAATATTTTTTGAAATTAAAAATTGGAATGTTGTAGATGCAGTTGATAACAAAAAAAAGATTATAGAAGATGTGGATATAAACATAAGAAGTGGAGAAGTAGTTGGTATAGCAGGATTGATGGGGGCAGGTAGAACTGAGTTTGCCATGAGTGTTTTTGGTGAATCCTACGGTAAGAAAATATCTGGCACCATAACTAAAAATGAAAAAGAGTTAAATATCAACACAGTAAGTAAAGCAATAAATAATGGTATAGCTTATGTAACTGAAGATAGAAAAGATTATGGTCTAGTATTAATTGATAATATTAAAAACAATATTAGTCTGGCAAACTTTGAAAAGATCAGTAAAAATAATATTATTAACAAAAATGAAGAAATAAAAGTTACAGAAAATTATAGAAAAGATTTAAATATTCGATCCAGAGATATTCTCCAAAAAACCGAAGATTTAAGTGGAGGAAATCAGCAAAAAGTAGTACTTAGCAGATGGATGCTTTCTGGACCTGATTTGTTAATTTTAGACGAGCCAACAAGAGGGATTGATGTTGGAGCAAAGAGGGAAATCTATACAATAGTTAATGATTTAGCAGCCCAAGGGAAGTCAATACTAATGATTTCTTCCGAATTACCTGAACTACTGGAGATGTGTGATAGAGTTTATGTAATGAACGAAGGAAGGATAGTGGGAGAGCTAGAGGGAGAAGATGCTATTGCTGAAAATGTTATGAAGTGCATTATGAAGTATAGCAGGGAGGGAATATGATGGAAAAATCAAAGGTAAATGTAAAGGATATTTTTAAATTAAATATTAGAAAATATGCAATGGCAATAGCA
The DNA here is from genome assembly GCA_012735585.1 of Tissierella sp. GTDB lineage: Bacteria > Bacillota > Clostridia > Tissierellales > Tissierellaceae > JAAYTL01. Next base: position 17,043 of record JAAYGX010000038.1, on the reverse strand, counting down.
CTGGTATTTATCATGGTATTATTCCAAATTTTGACTGATGGAATATTGTTTAAGCCATTGAATATTACAAACTTGATTTTGCAAAATAGCTATATTTTGATACTGGCTATTGGTATGTTATTAGTTATAGTGACGGGTAATGTAGACTTGTCAGTAGGATCAGTTGTTGCCCTAATAGGTGCAGTGGCTGCAAATTTGATGATTAAACACAATATGTCAGTGGTTCCTGTTATATTGATTTCATTATTCATTGGGGCTTTAGTAGGGGCTTGGCATGGGTTCTGGATTGCAATGATAAAGATACCAGCTTTTATAGTTACTTTGTCAGGTATGCTTATATTTAGAGGCCTTACCTTAGTCATTTTAAAAGGACAAACTTTGGCACCATTTGAGGAATCTTACCGAGTTATAAGTTCAGGCTTTATTAAAGATATATTTGGTGGAGCTAATTTTCACATAACCACATTGTTGATTGGTCTAGTATTTTCTATTGTATACCTATACACAGAATTAAGGGATAGGAAGAACAAGATGAAATATGGATTTACTGTAGGTTCCACTCAGATGCTTCTATTGAAAAATGCTATTGTAATTATAGCTATAAACCTACTGACTTATAGTTTAGCTGCATATAAAGGAGCACCAAATGTACTGGTATTATTGTTCTTCTTGATTTTAATTTATAGTTTTATAACTAATAAAACAGTAGTTGGTAGATATATTTATGCCATTGGAGGCAACGAAAAAGCGGCAAGGTTATCAGGTATAAAAACGGATAAGATTTTATTTTGGGTCTATGTAAATATGGGATTATTGACTGCTTTGGCAGGTATTGTTTTCTCAGGTAGATTAAATGCTGCGATGCCTAGAGCGGGCACTGGATTTGAATTAGATGCTATGGCTGCTTGTTATATAGGTGGAGCAAGTGCATCTGGGGGTGTAGGTACTGTTATAGGAGTTATTATCGGTGGTTTAGTAATGGGAGTTTTGAACAATGGTATGTCTATACTGGGAATAGGTATAGATTGGCAACAAGCTATAAAGGGGTTAGTATTACTTATTGCAGTTGCTTTTGATGCTTATACAAAGTCAAAGGCTAAAAAATAGAAAATTGGGGTGGATTTTATGACTAAATATTCAATAGGAATTGATTATGGAACTTTATCTGGAAGGGCTGTTTTGGTAAATGTTCATACGGGAGAAGAAGTTGATTCTAAAGTTTATGATTATCCCCATCAAGTTATGGATGAGCATTTGCCATCAGGTAGAGAATTGGGCCATGATTGGGCACTGCAACATCCACAGGATTATTTAGACGTTTTATCAAATACAATACCTAGACTATTAAATGATAACAATATAAATCCTAATGATGTAATTGGTGTAGGCGTAGATTTTACAGCTTGTACTGTAATGCCGGTTATGGCTGACGGTACACCTCTTTGTTTTGTAGAAAGATATAAAGATAGGCCTCACGCTTATGTGAAACTATGGAAACATCATGCGGCTCAGGATTTAGCAAATGAACTAAATAGAATCGCTGAGGAAAGTAATGAGAAATGGTTGCCTAGATATGGTGGGAAGATTTCCTCTGAGTGGCTATTCCCAAAACTATGGCAGATTTTGAAAGAAGATCCTGAAGTTTATGAAGGAATGGATAAATTTATTGAAGCGACAGATTGGATTACATGGCAGTTGACAGGAGTAGAGACGAGAAACTCTTGTACTGCAGGATACAAAGCCATATGGCATAAGAAGGATGGATATCCAGATAAGTCTTTCTTCAAATCCTTGGATTATAGATTGGAAAATGTGATAGATGACAAATTATCTAGGGATATCGTACCATTAGGTCAAAAAGCTGGAGAAATGACAGCCTTTGCATCTAAGTTAACGGGGCTAAATATTGGGACTGCAGTATCTGTAGCCAATGTTGATGCCCATGTAACAGTACCTGCTGTAAAGATATATGGACCTGGTAAAATGCTGGCAATAATAGGTACATCTACATGCCATGTTCTTTTGGGAGAGGAAGAAATAGAGGGTCCGGGTATGTGTGGCGTAGTAGAAGACGGTATTATACCTGGATATTTTGGATATGAAGCCGGTCAGTCCTGTGTGGGAGATAGCTTTGCATGGTTTGTTGATAATTGCGTACCAGAAGATTATTTTAAAGATGCAGAGAAAGATAAGAAAGCCATACACCAATACCTAAGCGAAAAGGCTGAAAATCTTAAAGTAGGAGAAAGTGGATTGATCGCCTTAGATTGGTGGAATGGAAATAGATCCGTACTGGTTGATGTGGATTTAACAGGAGTTATTCTTGGGATGGATATTCAAACTAGCCCAGAGGAAATCTATAGAGCTTTAATTGAATCAACTGCATATGGAACAAGGGTAATAGTAGAAAATTTTAGAGAAAGCGGAGTTCCCGTAGATGAGTTCTATGCATCAGGTGGTATTTCACAGAAGAATCCATTTATGATGCAAGTATATGCAGATGTGTTAAATATGCCTATACACATAGCTGGATCAGAGCATGGACCAGCTTTAGGGGCAGCAATTTTTGGTGCTGTTGCAGCTGGTAAGGATAAAGGTGGGTATGACAGTGTAGTTGAAGCATCTAAAGTCATGGGAAAATTAAAAGATGTCGTATATATTCCTAATGAAGAAAATGTAGAAATATACAATAAGCTATATAACGAATACAAGAAACTTCATGACTACTTTGGTAGAGGGGAAAACAATGTTATGAAAACCTTGAAGGAAATAAAAAAAGGTGTGGTAAAAGAAGAACTAAGCTTAGGAGGGGTAGAATGAAAAAGTACGAGTTTTGGTTTATTATAGGAAGTCAGCATTTGTATGGACCTGAAGTTCTAGAGCAAGTAAAGGAACATGGTAGAATCATGGAAGAAAGGCTTAATAAATCTTCCCTTATCCCTTGGAAGGTAAAGTTACAAGAAGTAGGCACTACTCCAGATGAAATTACTAAGACAATAGAAGAAGCAAATTATGATGAAAATTGTGCTGGTATTATGACTTGGATGCATACATTCTCACCATCCAAGATGTGGATAAGAGGTTTAACTAAATTAAATAAACCATATCTTCATATGAATACTCAATTCAATAGAGAGATTCCATGGGATGATATAGATATGGACTTTATGAATCTAAATCAATCTGCCCATGGAGATAGAGAACATGGATTTATAGCAACTAGACTAAAACTTCCTAGAAAGATCGTAGTGGGATACTGGGAAGATGAAGATTTTCAAACTAGAGTTGGAAATTGGATGAGATCTGCTGTAGGTGCTATGGAATCTAGAACTCTAAAAGTAGCTAGATTTGGAGATAACATGCGTGAAGTAGCAGTAACTGAAGGAGATAAAGTAGAAGCTCAAATTAAGTTTGGTTGGTCTGTAAATTATCATCCTTTGGGAGATTTGGTTCAATATATAGATAAAGTTGAAGAAGATAAAATTGACCAATTAATAGAAGAGTATAAAGAAAAATATGTGGTTAATTCCGATAATATGGATTCCATAAGGTATCAAGCAAGAATAGAAAAGGGTATGAGAAACTTCTTAGAAGAAGGTAAATTTGGTGCATTTACAACTACCTTCGAAGACCTTTATGGATTGAAACAATTACCAGGTTTAGCAATTCAAAGACTTATGGAAGATGGTTATGGATTTGGAGCTGAAGGAGATTGGAAGACAGCTGCATTAACTCATATTATGAAGACAATGGCAAAGGGGCTAGAAGGTGGTACCAGCTTTATGGAAGATTATACCTACCACTTTGCCCAAGAAAATGAACTTAATCTAGGGGCCCATATGTTAGAAGTTTGTCCTACAATAGCTGATCATAAACCTATAATAGATGTGAAACAGCTAAGTATAGGTGGGAAAGAAGATCCTGCTAGGATGGTATTTGATGGTAGAGAAGGCAAGGCAATCCATGCTAGCCTAGTAGATTTAGGTGGTAGAATGAGACTAATAGTAAATGATGCTATTGCAGTGAAGCCACTAAAAGACATGCCAAAACTACCAGTAGCTAGAGTAATGTGGAAACCGCTGCCTAATTTACAAACTTCTGTTGAGGCTTGGGTAATGGCAGGTGGAGCACATCATACAGTTATGAGCTATGGATTAACTGCAGACCATATGAGAGATTTTGCAGAAATCCTAGGTATTGAATTTGTCCATATCAATGAAAATACCAATATAAATGAACTTAAAAAAGAGCTACTATATAATGATATAGCATGGAGACTAAATCTATAAGGAGTTGTTCTTATGCTTGAAAACTTAAAAAGAAAAGTTTATGAAGCGAATTTAATGTTAAGAGATAGTGGTTTAGTAATACTAACATGGGGTAATGTATCAGGTATAGATAGGGATAAGGGTCTATTTGTTATAAAGCCATCTGGTGTATCCTATGATAAACTAAGCCCTGATGATATGGTTGTTATGGATTTAGATGGGAATAAAATAGAAGGTGATATGAATCCTTCGTCAGATACGGATACACATCTAGAACTTTATAGAAATTTTAGTAATATAGGTGGAATAGTCCATACTCATTCAAAGTGGGCAACCATGTGGGCACAGGCAGGTAGAGCCATAGAAGCTTATGGTAGTACCCATGCAGATCATTTTTATGGAAAAGTACCATGTACAAGGAAGATGAAAGATGGAGAAATAAGAGAAAACTACGAAATGGAGACAGGAAAAGTAATAGTTGAAACTTTTAAAGATTTAGATCCAGATGAGATTCCTTCTGTACTAGTTAATTCACATGGTCCCTTCAGTTGGGGTAAAGATGCTTTAGATGCTGTAAATAATGCAATAGTACTTGAAGAGTTAGCATTTATGGCCTATGGGTCAGAGCAACTAAATAAAGATATAAGACCAATAGACCAAGAATTGCTGGATAAACATTTCTTAAGGAAACATGGTAAAAATGCATATTATGGACAATGATAAAAGGTTCAGGCTATGCTTAGGCTACTGAAAAGTCAATTTTGTCATCCTGAGCAATGCGAAGGATCTTGAATGCGTTGATACAACAAGATTCTTCGGCTTGACCTGAGAATGACAGGACAAAGAAAGATACTTTTTCAGTGGTCTCCTATTGCCTGGATCTTTTTCTTCATAGGTACAAAACTCTAAAGGGGGAGCAAAATGGAACTATATAAAGGGATATTTGAAGTATATAAAGGAAAAGAAATTATAGAATATACCCTTAGAAATAATAACAATATGGAAGTAAAAATACTTAGTCTGGGAGGTATAATTAGAGAAATCATCTATAAAGGTAAAAATAGAGTATTAGGATTTGATAATATTCAAAGCTATGTAAATAGCAGTACATATATGGGGGCTATAGTAGGAAGAGTTGCAGGTAGGATATCAAAAGGTAAAATTGAAATCAATAAAACTATTTATGAATTAGATAAAAATGAGGGAATTACATGTTTGCATGGTGGAAATCAAGGTTTCTCCATGAAAATATGGGAATTAGCAGATGAAATTATAAGCGAAGATAGTGTAGAAATAGTCCTAAAATATATAAGCAAAGACCTAGAGTCTGGATTCCCAGGTGAGATGACCATATATGTTAGATATAGATTAAAAAATGATGATAGTCTAATAATAGAATACTTTGGTGAGACAGACAAGGATACAATAATTACTTTAACAAATCATTCATATTTTAATCTAAATGATAATCATAGTGAAGATATTTTGAACCATGAATTGGTGATTGATGCTAATCAATACATAAAACTAAATGAGAATAATATACCTATTGGTATATGGAATGTAGAAAATACACCCTTTGATTTTAGAAATAGCAAAGTAATAGAAAAGGATATGGATTTAGCACATGAGGAATTGATGAATTCAGAAGGATTTGATCATCCTTTTATATTAACTAAAGATAATGATATCTCTACCACTTTAAGCAGCAAAAAGTCGGGTGTAGAGCTAAGCATAGAAACGACAGAGCCAGTTGCAATTCTATATTGTAGTAATAAGATTAAAGAAAATCTGTACTTATCAGATGGCAATAAGACATTTAAATATCAAGGTGTTTGCTTAGAAACCCAATGGTATCCCGATGCAATCAATCAAGATTTTCTACCTAATAATATCCTTAGAAAAGGAGATCAATATTATAGTAGAACTATTTACAGGTTTGAAAATATAATGATTTAATTTACTTTTACTATATGCATTAGTAAAGTATTTTTTAAAAAATCCAAAAATATATTTGACAAGCATTATCTTTAGTGTTATCATAGTAGAAAATCAAAACTTAATAAAAAATCCTCATCCATCAGGGTGGGGTAGAGGCGCGGTATCTATTAGTAACCATATGGAGGACGGAATCCCGAGAAGTATGGAGAAAGGAGCTATCGCCGAAGCTTTAGAAACCAAAATCTAGGGCTGGGACTATACCGAATAGGCATAGGACTGTCGTCATAGTATGTGCTCGATACTTTGATGGTGTGCTATCTCACAATGAGCCAGAAAGGAGAGAGGATTGTTTAGCTTTGCTATATGTATATGCATCTGACAATCAGTTAGATGTATTTTTTATATTTAAAAATAAATTTAATTAACAAATAAAGGGAGAGATAATAAATGACTAAAAGAATAACTATGATAATTGCTATAATGTTAATTATTCCAACGATATTAATTGGATGTAGTGGAAACAATAATGGTCAAGATGAAGCAAATGTTTTAAAAGTAGGTTTGGAAGCTGGATATCCACCGTTTAACTGGACTCAGATTAATGATGCCAATGGTGCTGTAAAAATTAACGGTGCTTCTGAATATGCAGGTGGATATGATGTGGAAATAGCTAAGAAAATAGCTGAAGGATTAGGAAAAGAATTAGTTATTGAGAAAATTGAATGGGGTGGATTAGTCCCAGCGTTACAATCAGGTGTAATAGATGTAATAATTGCAGGTATGTCTCCTACAGCTGAACGTATGGAAGAAATAGACTTTTCAGACGTATACTATACATCGGATTTAGTTATGGTAGTTAGAAGTGGTGGAGAATATGAAAATGCAACATCAATTCATGATTTTAGTGGAGCGAAGATAACTGCACAGTCAGAGACTTTCCATTACACTGTAATAGATCAGATAAACGGAGTAGTAAAGGAAACAGCGATGCAAGATTTCCCTGCCATGAGAGTTGCTCTTGAAACAGGGATCATAGATGGTTATGTATCAGAACGTCCAGAGGGAGTAAGTGCCTCAGCAGCGAATGATAATTTTACTATGGTTGAGTTTGAAGATGGCTTCGTAACATCAGCAGAAGATACAGCAATTGCAGTAGGAGTTGTAAAAGGAAGCGAATTAACTGAACAGATAAATGAAGCTTTAGGAAATATTTCAGAAGAGATGCGTCAAGAACTAATGGATGAAGCTATAATTAATCAACCAGCTGCCCAATAAATGATTTAAGGAAGTGTAGAGATGAGCTTTGAAGCTGTAAAAGTAATACTTATAAACTATTGGCCAATGTTTGTTCGTGGCGCAGGAATTACATTATTCATATCAATAATAGGTACTATATTAGGGTCTATTATTGGACTAGGCATAGGAGTAGTTCGTACAATACCTGTTCCAGACAAGGGACCAAAGAAGGTTATATTAAAAATAGCAAATGGAATTTTAGCAGCTTATATTGAATTTTTTAGAGGAACACCTATGATGGTTCAAGCCATGTTTATATTCTATGGTGTTGCAGGAGTATTTGGTGTACAACTTAATAGACTGATGGCAGCAATGTTTATCGTATCAATAAATACTGGAGCATACATGGCTGAAATCGTACGTGGCGGTATAGTATCTATTGACAGCGGGCAGTATGAGGCAGCTGAGGCACTTGGAATGAACCATTTCCAAACTATGACCAATGTTATGTTACCTCAAGTAATTAGAAATATATTGCCTGCAACAGGTAATGAATTTGTTGTAAATATCAAAGATACTTCTGTATTAAATGTTATTAGTGTGACAGAATTATTTTTCAATACAAGAAGTATTGCAGGTACAACATTTAAATTTGCGGAAGTCTATTTCATAACATCGATTATATATTTTATAATGACATTTACAGTAACTAAGATACTAAGATCTTTTGAAAGAAAATTAGATGGACCTAAGAACTACAATATTATAGGAAATCAAATGCAAGTCGAAAGACCTGAAGATATAGTCCGTAAAGATGATGATCATTGGCATGGGAATTAGGATATGAGGTGTAAATATGGAAAAGATAATCGAAATTAAACATTTAAATAAATCCTTTGGGGCTCATGAAGTACTAAAAGATATAAACTTCCATGTAAATAAAGGGGAAGTGGTATCCATAATTGGTTCTTCAGGATCTGGAAAATCTACTATGCTAAGATGCATCAATCTTTTAGAAAAACCAAGCGGGGGAGAAATCCTATACAAAGGTGAAAATATTCTAGATGAAAGTCATAATATATATAATTATAGGACGAAACTTGGAATGGTGTTTCAACAATTTAATCTGTTTAACAATCACAATGCCCTAAGTAATTGTACAGTAAGTCAAATCAAAGTATTGAAAAGATCCCAAGAAGAGGCAGAAGCAGTAGCAATGAAATACCTAAAAGTAGTAGGTATGGATCAATATATCAATGCCATGCCTAGACAATTATCTGGTGGACAAAAACAACGTGTAGCCATAGCAAGAGCTCTTTCAATGGAACCAGATGTAATGCTATTTGACGAGCCAACATCTGCTCTTGATCCAGAGATGGTAGGAGAGGTATTGGCAGTAATGAAGGATTTGGCAAAAACAGGTCTTACCATGCTGGTAGTTACCCATGAAATGGAATTTGCAAGGGATGTATCGGATAGGGTAGTATTTATGGATAAAGGGGTCATAGCAGAAGAAGGACCTCCGGAACAAATATTTAACAATCCAAAGGAAGAGAGAACTAAGGAGTTCTTAAGAAGAATATTAGATTAAAGAAAAGCTATAATTATAAAGACCACGGAAAAGTACATTTTTTATTATATAAAATTTGACTTATTCAGTGGTCTTATTTTTGTGCCATTTTTAAATTTATCTACTTATGATATTATTATAGTAATTGTTTAAGTTTAGGTGGTGGTGTAAAAGTGTTAGATAAAAGGTCTACTGAAATTGCATTAATAGCTCCTACAATTGAATTAGAGAAAAAGACTATAGCTATAATAAAAGAAAGAAATGATAATATAGATGTCTACTTATCAGATTCCAAAGTTGATGCTATAGAAGATGCATTAAGAATTGCAAGGCAATTAGAAAAGCATGGAACAAAGATTATAATCAGCAGAAAAGGAACAGCAGAGGCGATTAGAAATGCAAAGATTGAAGTAGAAGTTGTAGTAATAAATACTGTCTTATCCGACTATATTGAAGCCATGGAAATAGCAAAGCAATACAATGGGATCATAGCATTTTTTTCCTATGATGATATGACAGATGATGTAAAAACGGTATGTCAAATGTTAGGTATAAATGCTAAATACTATACCTTTAAAACAGATAGAGACTGTGAGAGATTGACTAAAGAGGCTTTAAGAGATGGTGCTGTATTGGGTATTGGTGGATCAATGAATCGGAAATATGCTGAAATTTATAATTTAGAACATATAACAATCGAGAATACCGAAACTTCTATAGTAACAGCTATAGAAACTGCAGAGCAAATATTGTTGGTAAAAAAAGAAGAATTTAATAAACAACAAGAGTTACAAGTACAACTTGAAAGATATAAGGCAGTCCTTAATTTTACCCATGATGCTGTTATAGCTATCGATGAAAAAGGTATTGTGGATGTAATCAACCCCATAGCGGAGCAAATAATTAAAGTTGCCCCTGGATACGCCATAGGTAAAAAAATAGATGACATTATCAAGGATTCTGGGATGGTAAGTATATTAAGAATCAAAGAGCCTCAATTAAATGACATTATGGATGTAAATGGTACTTTGGTATCAACTAATAGGATACCTATAATAGTTGAAAATCAGGTTAAAGGTGTAGTGGCTACATTTCAAGATATTAAGATTATTCAAGAGAATGAAAATAGAATAAGGAGAAGACTATCTGATAAGGGTTTGATAGCCAAATATAGCTTTCATGATATAAAAGGTGAGTCTAAATCTTTGAAAAACACAGTGCAAATAGCAAAGAGTTATGCAAAATCTGATTCTACAATTTTAATTCAAGGTGAAACAGGGACAGGAAAAGAATTATTTGCACAAAGTGTACATAAAGCTAGCAAAAGGAAGGATGGTCCATTTGTAGCTATAAATTGTGCTGCCTTATCCAAAAGTTTGCTGGAATCAGAGTTGTTTGGATATACAGAAGGAGCATTTACGGGAGCTATAAAGGGTGGTAAAATTGGTTTGTTTGAATTGGCCCATAAGGGAACTATTTTTTTAGATGAAATTGGTGAAATACCAATAGAGATACAAGCACAGCTATTAAGGGTTCTACAGGAAAGGGAGATCAGAAGAATAGGATCAGATATTACAACTCCAGTAGATGTTAGGGTTATTACAGCAACAAATAGAGATCTAAAGGCGGAAATAAATGATAATCTATTTAGGGAGGACTTATATTATAGAATATCTGTGTTAAATCTTTATATACCACCCCTTAGAAAAAGAGATGATGATATTAACTTGTTAAGTAATCACTTTTTTGAAAGATATTTAGGTAGAAAAAGTAGAGAATATAAGAATTCTTTTAACGCTATAATGGAGAAAGTAAAAGACTATAAATGGTATGGAAATGTAAGAGAGTTACAAAACTTTGTAGAAAGGATATCTGTACTAATTACATATCATGATGATTTTAGAGAAATTGATTATATTATCGATGAGTTTATATTGGATAATCAATCTCATAAAGAAATGAAAGCCCAAGTAGAATTAGTAAATACTAATCAAGGAGTAGATTTGAGCAGCTGGGAAGAAGAAAGGATAAGGAGTACTCTTATAAAAAATAATTTATCAATACAAGATACTGCTAAAGAATTAGATATAAGTAGGACAACTCTATGGCGAAAGATGAAACAATATAATATAACTTATTAAAAGTGCTAATTGGTGGCACTTTTTTTGTGGAACAAAGTAAAACGTTTCCAGAAACGATATGGAACAAAAAGAAACGTTTAAAATAAAGAATCTTATATTTTAGATAATAAAAGACATCTAATAATTTATTTTGTTTTTATTTAATATGTTGAAATATCAAAGGTAAAGCATTTTCTTAAGATATATCTTATTAAAATATAAAAACTTGGCATTAGATTTGCACTATATATAAGCAAATAATAAATTATAAATGCGCATTTATAAAAATTATACAAATTATTGGAGGGAAACCATGGAAAAAGTTAATGAAGGTGTATTAGGAGCATATCCAGTTAGAAAAATTGGTTTAATAACTGGGGTATTAGCAATGATATTAATTCTATTAATGCCACAACCAGATGGGTTATCTGAAGTTGGTCAAAAAATCTTAGCGGTATCTGTACTTATGATTATATTTTGGATGACAGAGGCAATATCAATTCCAGCAACTGCATTATTACCTATATTACTTTATCCTATATTAGGAATTACGGGTGCTAGAGGACAAAATGATATTCAATTATTTAGACACTATTCTTATCAAACTGTATTCCTTATTTTAGGGGTAGGATTCCTTGCAACTGCAATGGTGAAGTGGGGATTACATAGAAGAATATCTCTTTGGATCGTAATGAAGGTTGGTAAAAAACCTTCAATGATTGTTTTAGGATTTATCTTAGCAACTGCAGTAGTTTCCATGTGGATGTCAAACACTACTGCAACAGCAATGATGCTACCAGTAGCTATGTCAATTATAGCAACTATGGATAAACAGATTTCAGGTGGATTTAAGAAAGCAATGGTATTGGCAATTCCATTTGCTGCTACCATGGGTGGTTTGGGAACATTAATTGGTACAACCACAACCCCAACAGGAACAAGTATAATTTCTGAAACAATAGGTGTAGATATCGCTTTTGTTGAGTGGATGAAGATTGGCTTACCGTTTGTAATTGTAATGATTCCTATAACTTGGATATATCTAGTTAAATTTTATAAAGTAGATAAATTGGATGAAATCAATGTAAATGTTATTAAAGAAGAATATAAAGCATTAGGAGTTATGAATAAAGGTGAAAAAGTTACAGCTGTAATATTTGCTTCGGCGGTTATTACATGGATGACTAGCGGATTCTGGAAACCATATCTGCCTCTTGCTACAGATGAAACAATAGCAATGGCAATAGCAATGGCCTTTCTTATAATCCCAGTTGATTTCAAAAAAGGTGAATATGTTTTAAGTGGTAAAGAAGCTTTTAAAGATGCACCATGGGAGACTATGATATTACTTGGTGGTTCAATGGTTATGGGTAATGCCCTTACTGATGCAGGGGTTACAGGTTGGATAGCTGGTAGTTTAACAGGTCTAGGTGGAATGCCTGAACTTATGATCATAATCGTAGTTGGGATCATTACAGCATTAATCACTGAAGTAACAACAAATGCAGTAGTAGTAGCATCATTCTTACCAGTACTAGTAGGAGTTGCTAATGGAATTGGTATGGATCCATTAAGGTTAATGTTAACTTGTATGGTAGCATCAAACTTTGCCTTCATGTTGCCACCAGCGACACCTCCAAACGCTATAGCATACAGTACAGGTGCTTTTGAAATAAAAGATATGATGAAAGCAGGATTTGGATTAAAGATCATTGGTTTAATTATATTCCCAATTTTAATGTACTTTGTAACATTTGGTATATTTGGTATAGGAGCATAAATTAATAAACAGACTTAAGGAGTGACGAAATGGAAAGAAATTTACAAGATGTTGTTGTTTTAGATTTAACAAAAGTGTTAGCTGGTCCATATTGCGGCATGTTATTGTCGGACATGGGTGCTAAGGTTATTAAGATAGAAGTACCTGAGCGTGGAGACGATTCAAGAGCTTATGGACCTTTTCAAAATGGAGAAAGCATCTACTATGCTGGGTTAAATAGAGGTAAATTAGGTATGACTCTAAACTTAAAGACTAAAGAAGGTCAAGAAATCTTTAAAGACTTAGTAAAAAAAGCAGACATTGTAATAGAAAACTATCGACCAGGTACAATGGAAAAGTTTGACTTAGGTTACGACAAACTAAAAGAAATAAATCCAAAAATTATCTACGGTTCAATATCAGGATATGGTCACACGGGTCCTTATTCACAAAGGGCAGGCTATGATATCGTTGGTCAGGCAATGGGTGGACTTATGTCAACAACTGGATGGGCTGACAGTAAACCAACGAGAACTGGTACACCAATGGGTGATGTACTTGGTGGTCTAAACTTGGCTATAGGTGTATTATCTGCCTTACATCGTCAACGTATGACAGGTAAAGGGGAAAAGGTTGACGTAGCATTAGTTGACTCGGTTGTATCAGCTATGCAAAATATAAATATGATTTATACAAGCGAAGGTAGAATACCAGAGCGTATTGGAAATAGATATGAATCCACTTATCCTTATGATTCCTTTGAAGCAAGTGATGGGGATGTCATTATTGCAGCTGCTAATGATGGGCTATATTGTAGATTCTGTAAACTTATCGGTCGCGAAGATTTAATTACTGACCAACGTTTTGCTACGATTCAAGGACGTCTTGATAATAATGTTGCATTGAAAGAAGAAATTGAAAAGTGGTCTGTGAATCATACAATCGATGAAATATCAGACTTATTAAATGAAAACGGAATTCCTAGTTGTCCTATAAATACAGTGGATCGTATAGTTAAAGATAAACAGATTGCTGGAGCACGTAACATGTTCCCAAAACAAGAGCATCCAGTTGCAGGAGAAATTGTTTTAACTAATAATGCTATTAAATATACTGAAACTACCTCAGAACCTCATAAGCCGGCACCTCTATTAGGTGAACATAATGACTATATCTTTACTGAGTTATTGGGTTATACAGATGAGGATGTTAACACTTTCAAGGAGAAAAAAGTTATTTAACAAGATAGTCTCTGTAAGGTGAAAATATTTGCCTTAGAAATTGTCAAGGGTAAACTGAACGTTCTAATCCATGCCCTTGACGATTTTAGGGACTAAAATTTGTTTTAGTTTAGGGAGGTATAAAGGTTGAATAAAAAAGTACAAATATTGGAGGTAGGACCGAGAGATGGTTTTCAAAATCTAGATGAATATCTACCTCTTGAACAAAAACTCAAAGTAATAGAAGATATGATAGAAGCAGGAGTTAAACATATACAGCACACTTCTTTTGTTAGTCCAAAAGCAATTCCCCAAATGAAGGACTCGGGAGAACTAACAAAGATATTGGTGGAAAAATATCCTGATTATGATTTCTTTGCATTGGTTCCAAATCTATACGGTGCAAGATCGGCATACGAACTTGGACTAAGGAAGATTTCATATGTATTGTCTTTAAGTAAAAGTCACAACAAAGCAAATATTAATAGAACCCATGAAGAATCCTTTGAGGAACTAAAGAAAATCATGGATGCATATCCAGATATGGACATCTGTGTAGATATAGCGACTACATTTGGATGTCCATTCGAAGGGAAATATGAAACAGAAGTTGTTATAGACTTCATAAGACAACTTGTAGACCTTGGTGCCAAAGAGTTCTCATTAGCAGACACCATTGGTATAGCAAATCCAAAGCAAGTTAGGGAAATCGTAAGTGCAGCAGTAAAGGAGTTTCCAGAAGTGGAATTTCAAGCTCATATTCATGACACAAGAAATATGGGCATGGTAAATACACTAGCAGCCATAGAATCAGGCATAACTAAAGTACAAACAACCTTAGGTGGTTTAGGCGGATGTCCATTTGCCCCTGGAGCATCAGGAAACACAGCTACCGAAGACTTAGTTCATATGTTAAATGAAATGGGCTATGACACTGGAATTGATAATGAAAAACTTCTAGAAGTGTCTCGGTATCAAAAAACTATTGTAGATGGAAACTTTAGTGGACATTTAGTAAATATTATATCATGACAATTACTAATATTGTTAGAATACAAAAAGGCTATCTAAACATGGATAGCCTTTTTGTTTATCAGAAGCTATCTATTTATATGAACAAATTTCTTTAATCTATGATAAACTATATATAGAACATAAACATAATTGGAATTTGGAAGAACTGCAATGGAAGTTTGTAGACTTTTCCATAGATCACTTTTATCCTCAAGTAGAATAGTAAACACTATAATAGGGATAATCTTATTAGGAGAGCCATTTGATTTAAGAATCATCATAGGTATTATATTAATTGGTGGTTCATAGGTATTATATTAATTGGTGGTTCATTGGTTGGATTAAGTGGATATTTTCAAAAGAAAAAGAGATTAGATATACCGACTAAAGATATTAATGATTGGGGGAAATAGAATGAAAATTGTAGTGTTAGATGGTTATATATTAAATCCAGGAGATTTGACATGGGAAGGCTTAGAAAATCTAGGCGAGACAGTGGTATATGATAGAACATCATATGATCCAAATGATATTGATTTGATTATAGAAAGAAGTAAAGATGCAGAGGCAATACTCATAAACAAAACACCTATAACTAGAGATGTATTAGATCATCTACCTAATCTAAAGTATATAGGAGTTTTGGCCACAGGATATAATGTTGTAGATATAGAGGCAGCAAGGGAAAAGGGAATCATTGTCACCAATATTCCAACTTATGGTACAGATGCAGTAGCTCAAATGGTATTTGCTTTATTATTTGAAATAACTAATCATGTAGCTGAACACAATAGAGCAGTGAAGGAAGGGCAATGGTCAACAATACCAGATTGGTGTTTTTGGAATAAACCTTTAATGGAGATATCTGGTAAGACAATAGGGATTATAGGATATGGTAGAATAGGACAAAGTGTAGGGAAAGTCGCTGAGGCTTTTGGTATGAAGGTATTAGCCAATGCAAATAGACCAAGAAAAGAATTAGAAACTGAAAATATGAGGTATGTGGAACTAGATGAATTATATAAGTCTTCAGATATTATAAGTCTTCATTGTCCATTAACAGATGATACTAAAGGTATGATAAACAAAGACTCCATAGCTAAAATGAAAGATAGGGTTATACTAATCAATACATCTAGGGGACCTTTAATAGTTGAAGAAGATTTGGCTGAAGCTTTAGATTCTGGTAAAGTAAAGGGAGCAGGACTAGATGTAGTGAATACAGAGCCAATTGAGCCAGACAATCCATTATTAAAGCAGGATAATTGTATAATCACACCACATATAGCTTGGGCTCCAATAGAAGCTAGATCTAGATTAATGGATATAGCTGTAGATAATCTTAGGGCATTTATAGATAACAAACCAATAAATATGGTTAACTAAGAGGCCACTGAAAAACTATAGTTTTTTATACTGTCATTCTGAGACGTAGTCGAAGAACCTTGTTATACCAACATGTTTAAGATCCTTCGCTATCGCTCAGCATGACAAAATTGGACTTTTTCAGTGGCTTCTTAACTAATCCTGATTTTTTTCTATAACTTACAATTGATAATGGAAAATCTGAATGATATAATCAATTAAGAAACAGGGGTCTTATCTAATGAAAATAAGATATACGACCTACTAGAGAAGCTATATATAGATATGCAGGATGTAAAATCAGACATTACAGATATGAAATCTGAGATTACTGGCATGAAGACTGAGATTTGTGGTATGAAATCTGAAATTGGTGGTATGAAATCTGAAATTGCTGATATAAGGTCTGATATGGCGACAAAAGATGATTTAGAATCAGTAAGAAAAGAGTTGAAACAAGAAATACAAACGTTATATGATGAGGTTCAAGAGTTAAGAGAGGATTTAAGATTAAACAGGAAAATTACTGCCCAAAACACATATGATATTG
>JAAYGX010000219.1 GCA_012735585.1 Tissierella sp. | reverse complement strand
TTGGGCAGAACTGAGATAGAAACAATGAAATACTACAAAAACCCCAAAACAGGCGAAGTTTTCGCCTATGAAACTGAAGCCGAGCGCCAGCAGTGGGGTGCGCCAGAATTAGTGGAGATGACGCCGGAAGAGATCGATGCGCACCTCAATCCGCCGATTCCTGCTGATGTTCGCCGCAAGGCGGCCAAGGATTCCATCGACCTAGCTGCCGGCAGAGCTCGGGACGCATTTGTCTCGCCTGGGCAGTATGTCGCCGAGGAGTACCGGCTCGCCAAGCAGCAGGCTGACGAATGGGTTGCGGCCGGCAAGCCCGCTGATGCGGTGCCGCCGGCTGTGTCGGTGTGGGCGCAGGCGCGTGGCTGGACAGCAGAGCAGGCGGCGCAGGACATCATTGACACCGAGGCTGCCTGGATGTCGGCGCTGGCCGCGATCCGCCAAGTGCGGCTGTTGGGCAAGGCGGCGGTCGATGCAGCCGACGACAACGCCGACTTCGACGCCGTGGCGGCACCGTACATCTCCCAACTGGAGGCTATTGCGGAGCAGGCCCCATGAAGATGAAGATCGCCTTCTACAAGGCCACTCGCCCCGGTCTGGAGGGCATCTTCAATGTGCTTGTGCGCTGGTGGACCAAAGGGCCCTACAGCCATTGCGAGCTGATCCTGGAGGAGTATCTGGATGGCACGGTGTTGTGCGGTTCGGCATCGCAACTGGAAGGCGGCGTGCGGCTCAAGCGCATGGCGCTCAACCCGGAGCACTGGGATGTGCTGACTGCGCCGCTGGGCAATCGGGAAACGGCGCTGGGGTGGTTCAAGCAACACCAAGGCGCCGGCTACGATTACCTTGGCCTGCTGGGCTTCCTAGCGCGGCCTGTGACCGGCCATCAGCGCCGTTGGTTCTGTTCGGAGGCGGTAGGTGCCGCCCTTGGCTTGGCGGAGTCCTGGCGGTTCTGCCCGAACACGTTGGCTGCGCTCTGCGAGCGAGCAGACACGAGTAGACAGGGATGGACGGAAGCCGCCGGTTAAGCGTCACGGATGCGGAGATGACGCTGCGCGAGTTGGACGCACGCATTGATGAGCGAATTGGCCGGCGGCTCGATGCCTTCGCGGAGGCATTGCAGCGGCAGCATGACGAGCAGTACCAGCGGCTGGTGGAGCTGTTCAAGTCCGGTTTTCCAGAAGGCGACCCCCATGAGCACCGCATAGCTCATGAGGAGATGATGCGAATGGTTCGTGCGCGGCGGCGGTTATTCGAGGAAATGACCCTACATCTGATGAAGGGCGGCGTCTGGGCGCTGTTGATCTTCTTGTGTGCCGCCGCTTGGCAGTGGGTGAAAGCACATGTGAACGGTGGCGGTTAGGGTGGTGCAATGGAATTTCGATATTTCTCATAGAACGGCGATCCGGTGTTCGCATGCCAGTGCGGGTGCGGCGCGGGGGTCGATGATATGGACCGCGATTTTATGCGCCGTCTAGACCAGGCTCGAATGATCGCGGGCGTCCCGTGCAGGATCAATAGCGGGTATCGCTGCCCCGAACACAACGCGAAGGTCAGCAGCACCGGTGCGAACGGGCCGCACACCTCGGGTAAGGCGGTGGACATCGCGACCCCCGACAACCGGACCCGACACAAGGTGCTCACGGCCCTGGTGTTGTCGGGGTTCCATCGCATCGGCGTGGCGCGAACCTTCATCCACGTGGACGACGACGAAACGAAGGATCGGGAAGTCGTTTGGCTTTACGGG
>JAAYGX010000037.1 GCA_012735585.1 Tissierella sp. | reverse complement strand
CAAATTGGGCAAGTGATTTGTATCCCTAGATAAGAAAAAAATCCTCTCTACTTACAGAGAGGATTTTTATTTAAGTTAAATCTTTTATCCATTTTTTTGATAATACTCTAGGAAGGGATACAACTACCTTTACTACTTCTTCAAGTGAGACTAGTAAGAATACAAGATATACAGGAAGATTTAAAAGTTTAGCTCCAATAAAAGCTAATGGTACACCTGCTAACCATACTGCACCCATTTCTATATAAAGTGAAAAATTAGTATCTCCTCCACCTCTTAAAACTCCAACAATTACTGTAGAATTATATGTTCTGATAACAAAAGTAAGCCCCATCATTATTAGTAATTTTTTTGTAACTTCAAAAAGTTCAGGCTCTATATTAAATATCCTTAAGGTTAAATCTGGGGTTAATGCCATTATAGCCCCTAAAACTAATCCCAAAGTTGTAGCCAAACTAATAAATTTAATAGCATAATCATAAGCTTCTTCACGATCATTTGATCCAATCCTATTTCCTACCATTACAGTACAAGCATTAGCTAGTCCCCGTATTAATACAAAGAAAACATTTTGTATAGTGGTAGTCAGCTGAATTGCTGCAGTTGCTTCTGTACCTATACTTGCATAAGCGATGGAATACATTATTTGGCCCAAGGACCAAAACCCTTCATTGAAAATAACTGGTGATACTGTTTTTATATATTTAGCAATAAATTCTTTGTTCCAATCAATTAAATCCCTGAACTTTGCGGCAAGAACACCCTTAGTTCTGTAAACTGTATAAATTATAAAGATAAGTTCTACAACTCTAGCTATAATTGTACCAATAGCGGCACCTTTGATTCCTAATGCTGGAAAACCAAACTTACCAAATATTAGCATGTAGTTAAATACAGTATTGGTAACAAATGAAATCAGTGAACCAATCATTGGAATATTCGGCCTGCCTGTACTCCTTAGTGCTACATTATATGAAAAACCTATAGCTGTAACTAAATATGATAAAGATACTAATTTTAAATAGCCCGCCCCTAGCTTTATAACCTCAGCATCATCGATAAATATTCTCATTAAAAATTCTGGAAACAAGAAAGCTACAAAGGTAAATATAACTCCAACAATAGTGCTAATGAATAATGCAATACCTAATATTCTTCTAATATTAATTTGGTCTTCTTTTCCCCAATATTGTGAAATAAATATAGATGAACCACTGTTTATCCCAAAGGTTATAAGTGCATAAAAGAAAAACACTTGATTTGCTAATCCAACTGCAGCTAAACTTGCTTCGCCTAAGCTGGTTATCATCAATGTATCTACCATATTTACTGAAGTTGATATTAAGTTTTGTAATGCCATTGGTAATGCGATGGCAAACACTGATTTTAAGAATATTTTATCCTTCCAAAATTTCATTTGCTTATGTCCTCCTGATAAAATAATAAACGCCCTAAAGTCGCTATTGTATCATAGCATATTAGGACGTCTTTGTATAGAGACACTAAATATATTTTTTCACTTTTTTTACTTTATGACAACAGCTGTACCTGACGTTATTACCATAAGCATATTATTTGCTGATCCTAATATTTCGTAGTCTACATCTACACCTACTACAGCATTGGCTCCTATTTTTGCAGCTCTCTCTTCCATTTCTTTAAGCGCTTCTTCTCTAGCATAAATTAACTCACCTTCATATGAACTTGATCTGCCTCCAAAGAAATTTGTAAGACCTGCTGCAAAGTCTTTCATAAAATCTACCCCTGCTACAACTTCTCCAAACACGATACCTTTGTACTCAATTATTTCTTTACCTTCAATTTGTGGTGTTGTTGTTACTATCACATTATGGCCTCCTTGAATTATAGCTTTTTATTTATACATTTATTTTTCTCTAATCGGACTTGATGTTGAAATTCTATTTTTTGGTGAAATAGTATTTTGCCCTTTATTATTTGGGCTACCAGAGCCACCTGTGCCACTACTGCTTCCAGCTGCAGAATCAGTTGGTGGTGCGTAAATTATTTTGGGGTTGTTACCAAACGTAATAGTACCATTATTTACTATATAAGCACCAATTATTGTTGGTGAATCTCCAACAGTAAAATTATTATTTGATAACACACTACCAAACCAATTTCTATTACCTATACTGAAATTATTCTGCACTTCCCAGTAGACTTTTCCTGCAAGTTCTACTGCTAAATTTCTATTAGTTTCTAATAATTTATTGACTTCAAGAAAATTTTTACTATCTATAGAGACACTGATACCATCTATAGATTTATTAGCCCCACTGAATTTTAAATCATTTTTAACATAAATATTAATAGGGCCTTCTGACAAATCTAACTGCAATTTAACGTTCCATTCATTTGCATCAATATTATCAAAATAATAATCACCATTTACAAACCTAACTGTATTTTCTCCTTTTATAATAAGATTTTTATAAGTTCCTGGTGAAATAAACTGTACATTTGGATTCTTCCAATTGGGTTCTAGTTCTAAATTCTTGTTCCCTATATCAAAATTGTATAAAGGAATACTAGTATTTATGAGTGGTATCTCGTCAAATTGTGGTGATATAGGTTTATTTTGAGGCGAAATAATCATATTTACATTATCTATATTATGTTGATTAATACTGCCACCAGCTTGTGAATCTCCTAAAATAAAGGTATTATTCCCCATATAAATATCTTTTCCAGCAAATACATTCTCATTTATAATAGAATTGGAATTAAGTAGTTTTAAGTTCTTATTTAAAAAAATACTTTTACCTACAAACGTACCACTTCCCAAGATTACATCTCCCTTTGCATGTAAATTTCCTAGTATTTTTGCATTATCTGGTTTTAGCTCGACACTACCATTTGAATAAAGATTCTTCCCTATTGTTCCACTAGATCCCACAATAACATTGCCATTTGCATTTACATCTCCTTCAACTGTAGCTAGGCCACCAGTAGAAACATAAACATATCCGCTAAGTGCATAAACATCACCCTTCACTCTTGGATGTGTACCATTTCCCATAATATCAACGAATGTTAGTGATATAAGATCCCCAGATATTTGCGTACCCGCACTTTTTAACACAATATCTTTACTATAAATGCTTCCATCAATTATACTTTGATTAGGAAGTGATAATGCTTTTGGACTATATAGCACATAATCAAATGCGGGATGTCGACTTGATTCTTTTTCTTTTTCGATTCCATGTCCAACTTCAATAGAAGTGCTTACAGTACGTCTTAAACTACCTATCTTCCCAACGGATTTTATTATATAGTTGATTGTACCTTTCGTTTGTGTACCCTCATCTATGATTACTAATCCAACATCATCATCTTCAACAGTTATTTCAGCAACTGGTTTTTCTCCAAAGGATTCTTCAAAGTTATCTAATATCTTTACACCATCCTCCATATATTCAACTATAAATTTATTCAATTCATCAAAAAAATCTTCATGACTTAATTCTTCACTTGAAAGTTCATCGACCTTTATACCTATATCATATATTACATTATTAATTCCTGCTTCAGCAATATAATAAACTGACTGGAAGTTTCGCTCTACTCCAGTTTGTTTGAAGTTAGATGCTGTTACGGATAATAAACTGATACCAAATATAGTTATTACTGCTAGCACCATTAATATGGTGATTAACATAAATCCTCTTTCAGTTTTTATATATTTAAAACTTGAACTTTCTTTTTTCACTATTTCTACTCCCTTATAAATATTGAAGAAGATAATGTAAATTCTTTATCATTATTTGCTAAAGTTGTAATCTCTAGAAATATCTCTCCATTTATTAAATCAGCTTTAAATGCTTTAATACCTACAACAAACTCTTTTCCATCCTTTAATAATGTATTAGCACCTTCATCAAAACTGTATAAAGTTTCATCTATTTTTATAGAGCCTTCATCTTTAAATTCTATTACTTCAGCTTTTCTTATTTCACTGGAAATATGTCTAATGACCTGCCTTGCCTTTGATTGATTATCCACGTTGTCTATTTGTCTACCAAAATTATTCACACCCGATGAAAACAAACCGTAGCCTGCTACAAGCACTGTACTTATTAAAGCAAATGTAATAATAAATTCTATGATGGTAATACCTTTTCTATTTTTAAGCCAACTCATTATCCTCTACACCTTCTTTACACACCTATTTCAGTCCCATAAGAGTGATGTCTCCATTTGTGCTTTAAGCTCTTTCTTACTATTATCTGTATATACCTTGATTAATACTCTTACTAAATTCCCTTCATTGCTAACTTTTTCTTCAATCCAATATACACCAGATGAATCCAAATATTCATTATTTAAAGGAATCTCTTCTCCATTCTTACTTTCGTTATATCTTTCTTCCATTATTTGCTGGGCAATATAGGTCGCATCTAAAACATCTTCTGATTTGCTATTAGTTACAGTAGAAAAAACAAACATATTTAATAAAGGAATAGTTATCATTCCTAGAATTGCTAAAGAAAGGATTACTTCAATTAGTGTTAACCCTTTTCTATTTTTCATCATCATCACGTCCTATAATAGTACCCATCCAAATTACTCTTCTGCCTTATTATATACCCATAATATTACATCTTTACATTAAAGTAAACAAAAAAATTGAGCTACCAGCATAAGTAGCTCAACTAACTATATATTTATTTTTTAAGTTTGATTCCATTGTCTGAAATTATGATTATACCTTCTTTGTATAGCCTTCCTATGGCTCTTTTAAATCCTGCTTTACTCATTTTTAGCTCTTTTCTGATGGCGTCAGGTGAGCTTTTGTCCCCTAATGGTAGGCTGCCACCATTTTCTTTAAGCTTTTTCATGATTACTTTTCCATCTGTATCCATTTGGATATAAGATCGATCTCTTAAGCTTAAATCTAGTTTACCATCCTCTAATACCTTGTTTATTCTTACCTCTATACTATCACCAACATCATATGCACCGATCAATTCTTTTTTTTGTATTAATCCATCATACTTATCTTCTACTGCTACAAAAGCTCCTATGTCTCTATTGATGCTATAGATGGTTCCTTTAGCTATTTTGTTTTCTCTAAAGTCGGAGTCAGCTCTTAGCATATCCTTTATCTTCATAGTTGCACAAAGTCTATTGGATTTATCAATATATAGACCAACTAGATATTCTTTACCCTTCTCTACTGAACCTATAGTTTCTGCAAATGGTAAAAATAAGTCCTTTTCCAAACCCCAATCAAGGAATGAGCCAATTTTTGTAGTATCTACTACCATTAAATGAGCCAATTCTCCTAAAGTGATCTTTGGTCTATTTATGGTTGCTATGACTCTGTCTTTTGAATCATTGTATACGAATACTTTGATTTTATCTCCTACATTTGCATCCTTTGGGATTTGTGCCTTTGGAAGCAGGATGTCATCATCCTCTTCTATCTCTTCATTGAGATAAGCTCCTACTGATGTAAATCTTTTTATTATTAATTCTTGATATTCACCTAAATTTATCATAATACACCTTCTTCTTCATATTAGGAATATTTTAACACAAGTAAATTTAATTAACAATACTAGAACTTTAGCTTTGATAGTGCATCGGCTAAATCTGTATTTAATGGTTCATCTTGATTCTTCTTTTGTTCTTTTAAGAATCTTGATACTTCCCTCTTGTTTACTTTGTTGCTTTCTTTTTTCTTTCTTTCATTAAAAGATGATAATTTTTCTCTATAGCCACATGAACATGTAAATATCTGTCCATCTCCTTGACCTTTAAGTTCTAATCTTTTCTTACAATTAGGGCATCTGGCATTTGTTGTTTTAGATATTGCTATACGGTGTCCACATTCCCTATCTTGGCATACATACATTTTACCTCTTTTGCCATTGACTTCTAACATAAATTTCCCACAGTCTGGACATTTTGTCCTAGTTAAATTATCATGCTTAAATGTAGTATTACTATTTTTAATCTCTTTTATTATTGATTTAGAGTATTCCTTCATCTCATTTACAAATGTATGCCTTTTTAGTTTTCCTTCTGCTATTAGACCAAGTTTTTTCTCCCACTCAGCTGTCAATGCTGGGGATTTTAATTCTTCTGGCACCAATTCTAATAGTTGCTTTCCTTTTCCTGTAATTAGGATATCTTAGCCTTTACTTTCAATTAGGAATGTAGAAAATAGTTTTTCAATAATATCTGCCCTTGTAGCTACGGTTCCTATTCCACCGGTTTCTTCTAATATTTTACTTAGTTCCTTGTTGCTACTTTCCATATATTTAGCTGGATTCTCCATTGCTGATAATAGGGTACCCTCATTGAAATATGCTGGTGGCTTAGTTTTTCCACTTGTTTGACTTAACTTTACTACTTTTAATATATTTCCCTTTTCCACTAAAGGTAATATTTGATCTTTGATATCATCCTCTGCTTCATCATCATCATCTATATTTGAGTAGATTTCTTTCCAACCTTCTTTTATTATTCTTTTACCTTTGGCTATAAATCTTTCTTCTCCAATACTTCCTCTTATGGTTGTTTGTTCATATTCAAATGGATCATACAATACTGCCAAGAATCTTTTGACTACAAGATCATATATCTTCTTCTCATTGCTATTAAGCTCTGATAATCTTACTCTTTCCTCTGTTGGGATGATGGCATGATGATCTGTGACCTTTTTATTATCTACAAATGATTTGTTTGCTTTTATAGGTTTTTTAAGTATTGTACTTGCAAATTTACTGTAGCTGGAAATATTGATACTGTTTACTCTATCCTTTAAAGTATCTACCATGTCATCTGATAAGTATCTTGAGTCAGTTCTAGGATAAGTAAGTATCTTATGTCTTTCATATAAAGTTTGCATGATAGATAATGTTTCCTTAGCTGAGAAACCGAATATTCTATTGGCATCCCTTTGGAGCTCTGTTAAATCATATAGTCCTTTTGAGTATGATTTTTTAAGGTTTTTATTTACTTCTATCACATTTAATTCTTTACCCTTGATATTAGACATTATTCTTTCTATATTATCTTTATTGAAACTCCTTGTGTTGTTATTTCTATCTTGCCATATGAATTTCAAATCTTTAGTCTCTAGTTCTATTCCATAATAATCCTTTGGTTTGAAGTTTTGTATATCTTCCTCCCTTTGGGCTATTATGACTAGTGTAGGGGTTTGTACCCTACCACAGGATAGTTGGGAGTTATATTTTACGGTTAATGCTCTTGTAGCATTGATACCTACGATCCAGTCTGCTTCTGCTCTTCCCTGAGCTGATTCATATAGGCTCTCATACTTCCTACCATCCTTTAGATTATTGAATCCATCTTTGATTGCTTTATCTGTTACAGAGGATATCCATAGTCTTTGGATTGGCTTTCTTACATTGGCTTTGTCAATGATCCAACGTGCTACTAGTTCTCCTTCTCTTCCAGCATCTGTAGCTATGATGACCTTATCTACATCTTTTCTGTGCATAAGGTCTTTTACTGTGTAGAACTGTTTTGATGTCTGTTTGATAACTACTAGTTTTGATTCTTTAGGAAGTATAGGTAAATCCTCCATATTCCATGTTTGAAATTTTTTATTGTACTCCTCTGGGTCCCCTAGGGTTACTAAGTGACCTAAAGCCCATGTTACTATATATTTATTTCCTTCTATAAATCCGTTCCCATTTTTATTGCAATTGAGGACTCGTGCTATATCCCTTGCAACGGAAGGCTTTTCAGCCAATACTAAACTTTTCATATAAACATCCTTTCTAACCCTTCTCTATCTCTTCTACTAATTCAGATAGATATACCCATCTATCCATTTTTTCATCCAATTCATGTTCCAATATTTCCTTATCTTTTAAGAGTCCTTCTAGTTTTTCATAGTCTGTTGAATATTCTTCTATATCACCGTTGATTTTTTCAAGCTTTGATTCCAACTCAGCTATTATATCATCGATTGAGTCCCATTCCCTTTGTTCATTAAATGATAATTTTGTGGGCTTCTTTGCCTCTTTAGGTTTTTCCTGCTTTGGCGCCTTGTCTTTTGCTTCATTCTCTTTTGATCTTTGAATTTCCATAAAGTAGGCATAGTTTCCTGTATATTGTACTACTTCGCCATTGCCTTCAAATACAAATACCTTCTCTACAATTTTATCTAATAAATATCTATCATGGGATACTATAATCACCGCTCCTGGGAATTCTTCAAGGTAATCCTCTAGTATAGTAAGGGTTTGGATATCCAAATCATTGGTAGGCTCATCTAGTAATAGTACATTTGGGGATTCCATCAGTGTCCTTAGCAAATGTAATCTTCTCTTTTCTCCACCGGATAGTTTCCCTATAGGGGTCCACTGTAAGTCCTTTGAAAACATAAACTTCTCCATCATTTGAGATGCTGTTATTCTGTCTCCATCAATAGTCCTTACATACTCTCCACCATCTTTAATATATTCTATTGCTCTTTGGTCATTATCTAATTCAGTAGTTTCTTGGGCAAATACTCCTAGTTTAACAGTTTCGCCAATTTCAATGGTGCCACTATCAGGTTCCAATCTCCCAGATATTATTTTTAACAAGGTTGACTTACCCATGCCATTTGCACCGAGAATGCCCACTCTATCATCCCTTAGTACTGTATAGGTGAAATCATTAATTAACTTCTTATGATCATAAGATTTGGAGATGTTATTAATCTCTATAACCTTTCGACCTAGTCTTGAGCTTCCGACGGCGATGTCAACCTCTTCTTTATCTAGCTCTAGACCACCTTCTGCCAATTGGTGAAATCTTTGAATCCTTGCCTTTTGTTTGGTAGTTCTAGCCTTTGCCCCTTGCTTCATCCATGCCAATTCTTTTCTATAGATGGATTGTCGTTTTCTCTCTGTTGCTAATTCTATATCTTCTCTCTCCATCTTCTTTTCTAAATAATAGGCGTAATTACCTTCATAGCAATATAGATTTCCCTTATCTAATTCTAGTATCTTGTTGACTACTCTATCAAGGAAATATCTATCATGAGTAATCATTAGTAAAGCACCTTTTCTCTTGGATAAATAATCCTCTAGCCAATGAATGGTTTCATTGTCTAAATGGTTGGTTGGCTCATCTAATATCAAGAGGTCCGATGGATTGATTAAGGCAGAGGCTAATGCTACTCTTTTCCTCTGGCCACCTGAAAGATTCCCCATCTTTTCATTAAAATCATTGATACCTAATTGTGTAAGGACATTTTTTGCTTCACTTTCTAGCTCCCATCCGTTGATAGCATCCATCTCTTGGGATAATTTTATGATATCTTCCTTTGGTGTATCAAGATTTAATATGGCTTGATTATATTTTTTTAAGACCTTCATATTTTCTGATGATCCTTTAAATACTTGCTCAATTATTTTAGCATCTGGGTCTATATCTATATTTTGTGGCAGATATTCTATATTTATATTGTTGGATCTAATAATCCTTCCTGAATCAGGAACCTCTACATTTGCTAGTAGCTTTAATAATGTAGTCTTTCCAGTACCATTGACCCCTATTAGTCCAATCTTATCTCCTTCATGGATACCAAAGGATATATCATCAATTAATATCCTGTCCGTATATGATTTTGAAATATTTTCTATGTTTAAAAGTATCATTGTACACCTTCTTTTCTTATATTGCTTTATATATTATATCATATATTGGCAATAGGGTATTATTTAAAAAAGTACGTCAAAAAAGCGACCTGTGGTCGCCTCTACATATTCATTATAACCGATCTCTTCCATCTTTCACTTCTATATATTATAAATCCATATACACAAACTAATAGATTACTAACGCTCATTGAGAACCATATACCTGTAGCTCCAACATCTGTGAAGTACTTGAATAGTAGTATCATAGGGATTCTTACAAACCATAGTCTACCGATCTCCATACCCATGGAAAACTTGGTATTACCTGAGCCTTGAAACAATCCTTGAAAGACACTAAATAATCCTAGAAATGGCATTGATAAAGAAATATATCTAAGGAAGCTAATTCCTTGAGCTACAACACTTGGATCATCCTTTGATTGAAGAAAAAAATCTACCAATTGATTGTCTAATAAAATCAAAATGATACACCCAACTACTCCAATATTCACTGCTATTTTGGATGCCTTATGGAAGGCTTGAGTTACTCTTTCATATTGGTTGGCACCTATATTTTGACCTACTACTGATGTTAGTGCTGCCCCGATTCCTTGGGAGAATTGCATAACCATGGATGTAATTCTATTTACCATTCCAAATGCAGCTAAGGTAGCTGTTCCATAAGATACTACGAAGCCATTTAGTACCATAAACCCTATAGCCGAGCCTGCTGATCCAATAGATGATGGAAATCCTACTCTTAATATATCTTTCAGTATATTTTTATTGAATTTAAAGTTTCTAAAGCTTGGCTTAATCTTATTGCCCTCACTAAACAAGAAAAACACTCCAACTATAGCTAATAATGCCCTGGATACTAATGTAGCCCAAGCTGCACCTGCTATTCCCCAGTTGAAAGTAAATATAAAAATAGGATCTAATATCATATTTAAAATAGCTGATATAGCACTAAGAATCGTTGGTGTAACAGTATTACCCTGCGCACTCATAATTGAGTTTATATTAAAGTAGAGAAACATAAAGACTAAATCTAAAAATGTTATTCTTAAATATATATTACTTAAATGTGCTAATTCTGCATCTGCACCCATTGCACTAATTATGTAAGGGCTAATAGCGTAACCTATAACAGTAAAGCTTAAAGCTGCTAAAACAGATACTACAATTATTTGACTAGCATAGTCTTCAGCTTCTTTGATTTTATTGGCTCCTACTAATTGTGAGAGCAAGGATGTTCCAGCAATAGAAATACCAATTCCCAAAGAAATAAATAAAAAAATAACCGGCCATACAAATGAAGTTGCTGCAAAATGTACATATGAAATATTTCCTACCCAATAAGAATCCACTAAATTAAATAAGGTTTGGATGAAGTTATTAATTATTATTGGTATTGAAAGGGTTAATAAGGCTTTTAGAATATCTCCATTTAATATCAATTGGGTTTTGTCATTCTTTATCATTATATCACCTATTATATTTATTTCGAGTCACTTAATAAGTATATCAGGTAGTTATTCAATTGACAATTATTATTTTTTGACTAAAAAAGGCGACCTCTTGATCGCCTTTATACTGATTACATTACTCTTGCTTCGCCTTTATATATCTGTCCAGTAGCACTATCTACTGTTACTATATCCCCATCTTTAAGTATCGTAGTTGCATCATGTGCTCCAACGATCGTTGGTTTATCTAGGTTAAGTCCTACAATTGCTCCATGGGAAGTTAGACCGCCATGTTCTGTTACTATAGCCCCAGCTCTTTCCATGAATTTAACCATATCCCTATCTGAGTTTATGCATACTAAGATATTTCCATCATCAAATTTTGATAATAACTCAGCCTTACTATTTGCTATACAAACTTTTCCCGATACAGATTTAACTCCTATACCTGTTCCTGTTAAAAGAACTTTTCCTATTGTTTGAACTTTAATTAAGTTTGTAGAACCAGATAATCCTACTGGGATACCTGCTGTTATTACTACTAAATCTCCTTCTTTCACATACCCACTGTTTATGGCTGCTTCTACTGAGTTTGATATAACCTCATCTGTTGTTTTACTTTCTGGTGCTAGTACAGGATATACTCCCCATTCTAGGGCTAGTTTTCTCATGACCTCTTCAGTAGTTGTCGCCGCAATAATCGGGGACTTAGGTCTAAACTTGGAAATTGCCCTTGAAGTAGCTCCTGATGATGTCGCTGTTATGATAGCTGCTGCTTCTAGGTCTTGAGCTGTGTAGCATGTGGATCTACCTATGGCATTGGTTGTTGTTATTTCTGAGCGTACTGATTTTGACTTTAGTAGATCTGGATAGTCTAATGAGTTCTCAGTTGTAACAGCTATTTTGTACATCGTCTGTACTGATTCTAGAGGATACTTACCTGCTGCTGTTTCACCAGACAGCATTATTGCACTTGTTCCATCTAATATAGCGTTTGCAACGTCTGTTACTTCGGCTCTTGTTGGTCTAGGATTTCTCATCATTGAATCTAGCATTTGTGTTGCTGTAATTACTGGTTTGCCTGCGATATTACATTTTCTAATCATATCTTTTTGAACTATAGGCATTGTTTCTGCTTCTATTTCTACACCTAAGTCTCCTCTTGCCACCATGATTCCATCAGAGAATGCAATAATTTCATCTAGATTGTCTACTCCTTGTTGATTTTCAACCTTAGATATGATATCGATATGATGTCCATTATTTTCTTCTAGAATCTTTCTTATTTCTGTAACATCCTCTCCCCTTCTAATAAAAGATGCCGCTATAAAGTCAATTCCATTTTCTATTCCAAATAATATATCGCTGATATCTTTTTCTGTAATTGCTGGAAGGTTAATCTCCACATTAGGTACATTGACCCCTTTATGGTTTTTAAGTGTCCCACTATTTAATGTTTTACATTTGATATCTGTACCATCGATAACTTCTATTACTTCCAATTCTACTAATCCATCATCAATCAAAATTATTGAACCTTTTTCAACATCATTTGGCAGCCCCTTATAGGACATATTTACTATTGTTTCATCTCCTAATATATCCCTATTTGTTAAGGTAAATATACTTCCTTGTTCTAGTTCAATAGTACCATCTTTAAAATTTCCTAGTCTAATTTCTGGACCTTTTGTATCAAGCATAATGGCTATTGGAAGCCCCACTTCTTCTCGAACCTTTTTTATTGTATCTATTCTTTCCTTGTGCTCCTCGTGGCTACCGTGGGAGAAGTTCAGTCTACATACATTCAATCCATTTAAAAATAGTTCCTTGAGTATTCCTTCTGATTCTGATGCAGGTCCTATCGTTGCTACAATCTTAGTTTTTTTCATTAGATTACCTCCTAAATTGACAGTATTTGTGCTGTTTCATACATATTCTTATTGAATTCTTTTTTGATAAGCAATGCCTCACTAATATCTAAATTTATAATTTCATTACATTTAATGCCTAATGCTTTACCTGAATTGCCACCTAATAATAATTCTACAGCGTCTCGACCCATTTGACTTGCTATAATTCTATCAAATGTTGTAGGTGTCCCGCCTCTTTGAATATGTCCCAGTATGGTTACTCTTGTATCTATGCCAGTTTTTGAGTCAATTTTTTTTGCCACATCATAAGCATTACCTACGCCTTCTGCCAAGACGATTATATGATGTAGTTTACCTCTGTTTCGACCACTTATTACTTTTTTACATACTTCATCCACATCAAATTCTACTTCTGGAACTATTATACTTTCTCCACCACCAGCCATACCAGCATATAAAGCGATATCTCCACAACGCCTTCCCATTACTTCAATAATATTTGCCCTTCCATGGGATGTAGATGTATCTCTTAGCTTACTTATTGCTTCTACTACAGTCTCCACTGCTGTTAAAAATCCAATGGTAAAGTCTGTGTATCCTAAATCATTATCAATAGTACAAGGAATACCTATCGTTGGTATACCAGCTTTTGATAATTCCCTTGCTCCTTTTAAAGTACCATCTCCACCTAATACGATGAGTCCATCTATACCAAAAATATCTAGTATACTTAGGGCCTTTTTAAATCCCTCTTCTGTTTGAAATTCATCAGATCTACTACTTCGAAGCATGGTTCCACCTCTATGGATGATATCAGCCACAGATGACAAATTCATCTCTTGGATATCTCCATTGATTAATCCATGATAACCCTGCTTAATACCCACCATTCTCACACCGTGATAAATGCCAGTTCTTACCACTGCCCTAATGGCAGCATTCATTCCTGGTGCATCTCCTCCACTTGTAAGTATGCCTATAGTTTTCATATAATCCCCCCAGCTGTTATATTATACTACATTATTTCTAGTTCTACTAATACAGTTTGTATATCCTCTGCTTCAAAAGTTGGGGCCAATATTTCATATAATTTTTCCTCACCTTCCATTGCAAAAAACTTGGTTTTGACAATATATCCTTCTTCACTTAGTCTTTTTTCTATTTTTTGAGCATAGTCATATCCACTTGCTACATAAACTGTAGTCCACATACAATTTCCCCCTTAAACACCTATAAAGTTTAAGAAATAACAACATTATCCTTACCTAATAATTCTTCCAAATCATTTATAGTTTCATCATTTGAAGAATTTATCCATAAGGATTTATCTGCTACTAAAGTTTGTTTGGTACTTTCTAAGTAAATATAAATAGGTGTATCGCCAGGATTTTTCTTCAATATTGGATTGATTTTATCAAAAATATCATTGTTTTTATCCTTGGCTATTTTTATATATAACTTGTTTAGTTTATATTGATTCAAAGGCATGATTTTTTCGCAAATAATCTTTGGTTCCTCTACCTCTGATATACTAAGTCTACCCTCTATAACTACTAATTCATTCTCATCGAGAATACGATTATAGGTTGAGTAAGTTTTTGGGAATACAATACACTCAATAGTTCCAAAAAAATCTTCCAAAGTAATAAAAGCCATCATATTATTATTCTTAGTTATTTTATTCTTCTTTTCTATCACTATACCGCCAATTTTAATTCTTTGGCCATCTTTTACAACTTTAACTTCAGTAGAACTTTCTTCTAATTCTGTATATATCTCTGATGTTGTTATATTCGAGACTTTCTTTAACTCTTTTTCATAGGGAGCTAAAGGGTGCCCAGATACATATATACCCAAAATTTCCTTTTCCATGTTCAATAATATTTTTTGTGGAAATTCTTTTAAATCAGGTAAGTTATCTTTATTGTGAGCAATGTCTAATGTATCAAATATAGATGCTTGCCCTTGAATATTTCTCTTTCTATCAGCATGGATGCCATCGATGGTTTTCTCAAATATAGCTAATAGTTGTGCTCTATTGGCCCTTAAGCTATCCATAGCACCACATCGTATTAAACTTTCCATTGCTCTTTTATTCATGGAATTGGGGTCTACCTTCTCTATTCTTTCTACTAAATCAGTAAAACTTGTAAATACTCCATCTTTCCTTGCTTTTACTATTGCAGTTATTAGATTTTCACCTACATTTTTAACTGCTGTTAATCCAAACCTAATTTTACCATCTGATACAGTAAATTTATGGGATGATTCGTTGATATCAGGAGGCAATACATCTATTTTTAGTCGCTTACACTCCTGAATATATAGTGATACTGTATTTGTGCTATTCATTACAGATGATATTTGCGCTGCCATGAATTCTACTGGATAATAATATTTTAGCCAGGCTGTTCTATAGGCTATCACTGCATAGGCTGCTGAATGAGATTTATTAAAAGCATAATTTGCAAAATCTATCATTAAATCATAGATTTTATTAGCTGACTTTTCGTCTACGCCATTTCTAATTGCCCCATCAATAACTACTTCTCCATTCTCATCAACTTGTCCATAGATAAAGTTCTTTCGCTCCTCTTCCATTACGTCCATCTTTTTCTTACCCATAGCTCTACGTACCAAGTCCGCACGACCCAAGGAGTACCCACCTATATCTCGAACAATTTGCATTACCTGTTCTTGATAGACGATACAACCATATGTCACATCTAGTATGCTTTCAAGTTTTGGATGTATATAAGTTATTTTACTAGGATCATGTTTACATTCCACAAATGTTGGAATTTGATTCATCGGACCTGGTCTAAATAGGGAGTTGGCTGCTATTAAGTTTTCAAATACATTTGGTTTTAATTCCTTTAGGAAAGCCCTCATTCCAGGACTTTCAAACTGGAATATCCCAAGGGTTTCAGCCTTTGCAAACATTTGGAATATATTTGAATCTTCAAAGTTAATTTTATTAAAATCTACTTTTATACCATGATTCTTTTCAATTAAATTTATCGCATCCCTTATCACTGTAAGAGTCCTTAGGCCTAGAAAGTCCATTTTCAGTAGTCCCAATTCTTCCAACTCTATCATATTAAATTGTGTAGATATGGCTTCTCCATTTCTTAGTAATGGAACATAGTTGGTTATAGGTTCCTTGGAAATCACCACACCTGCTGCATGGGTAGAGGTATGCCTAGGTAAACCTTCTACTTTTATAGCGTAATCTATAAGACCTTGAACTTGATTGTTATTTTCATATTCATCTTTTAAAGTACTATTTACATCAAGAGCCTTTTCTATTGTCATTCCTATTTCCGTCGGTATCTGTTTAGCTATGAAATCTACCTCACCATAAGGCATATTTGTAGCTCTTCCTACATCCCTAATGGCTCCACGTGCAGCCATAGTACCAAAGGTAACTATTTGCGCTACCTTGTCTGCACCATATTTCTTGATTACATATTGAATTACTTCTTCCCGTCTTTCGTAACAAAAATCGATATCTATATCTGGCATAGATACTCTTTCAGGGTTTAAAAATCTTTCAAATAATAAACCATACTCCAACGGATCTATATCTATTATCCCCAGTCCGTAGGATACAATACTTCCGGCAGCAGAACCTCTACCTGGTCCTACCATTATATCATTTTCCTTAGCATATTTTATAAAATCCCATACGATAAGAAAATAATCTACATAACCCATGCCTACAATAGTTTGAAACTCATAATCAAATCTATCTTTTATTTCATCTGTAATTTCATCATATCTATGATTTAGTCCTTCAATAGTCAATTCTTTTAAATAAGATTCATTCGTGTATCCTGAGGGTACTTTGTATTCTGGAAGATGTAATGTAGAAAAGTCCAAGTCCACATTGCATCGCTCACCTATCCAAACAGTATTTTCTAAAGCTTCATTTAGATTATTAAAAATTGAATACATCTCTTCAGGTGATTTCAAATAAAATTGATTTGAAGGATATTTCATCCGATCCTCTTCATCTACGGTTTTTCCCGTTTGAATACAGAGAAGTACATCATGAACTAAAGCATCATCCTTTTTTAGATAATGGACATCATTTGTAGCCACTAAAGGTATGCCTGTCTCATTGCTTAACCTTATTAGCTGGTCATTTATCTGAATCTGTTCCCTTACCCCATGGTCTTGAAGCTCTAAAAAGAAATTATCTTCTCCAAATATTTCCCTATGTTCAAGGGCTATATTTTTTGCCTTTTCATAATTATTATCCAATAAAAATTGTTGGACTTCACCACCTAAACATGCAGATAATGCTATAATGCCCTTGCTATACTTTTTAAGTATATCTTTATCCACCCTAGGCTTATAGTAGAACCCATTTACATATCCTTCTGATACTATTTTCATTAGATTTTTATAACCTTCATTGGTCTCAGCTAAAAGGACCAAATGGTATTGACTCTTATCCTTAGGCTCCTTTTCTGTATATTTATTGATGGCTGTATATACTTCTGAACCTAGTATTGGTTTTATATTTTGTTTTTTTGCTTCTTTATAAAATTGTATAACTCCAAACATTGAGCCATGATCTGTAATGGCTACACTGTCCATGCCCAGTTCTTTAGTTCTAGAAATCAAGTCTTTTATTCTAATAGATCCATCTAATAAACTATATTCTGTATGAACGTGTAAATGGACAAAACCTTTATTGTTATGCATATAAACTATCCTCTCCGATGATTCTATATATCTTATTCTATCATAGATGGCAAAAAAATAAAGACTCTATAAAGAGTCTATTACATTTTCAATTAAAGATAAATCAATTACTTTAAAATCCTCTAGAACCTTATCAGTCCAATTGGGAGTAATTTTATCATTTAAAAACTTTTCTGTAGTTTTTATGCTTTCTTCAATAATGCTTAAGCTATTAAAATCTAAACCATTTCTTTTTTTAGATATCAATATGGATTTATAAGGAGTTTCATTGGGTTTGATACTACCAGATAAGGGGTGAGTTAATAACTCATGACCCTGGTGAATTTTATCTCTAGTATATTCCAATATCTCTAGATATGTAAAATTCTGATCATAAGTAATATCTATATGATCCCTATATTTTTTATACACTTTATAATTATTTGTTATAAGTATAATCTCCATGACAAATCTAATTATAATTTTTCAAATCCGCTAATAATAAGCTCTTCCAATGCCTTTACTGCATCTTCTTCATCTCTACCCCTAGCAACTATAGTGATATCTTCACCATAAAAAGCCCCTAAGGACATGATGCCTATAATGCTCTTTCCATTGACTTTCATACCTTGAAACTCAATTTCTATTTCACTGTCAAACTTATTTGCTTCTTGCACAAAAACTGCTGCTGGCCTTGCATGTAATCCATCTTTATTCTTTAGTGTTAATGTTATTTTCTCCATTTTTTATACTCCTTTCAAATCTTCTGCGATTTCTTCTATTTTTCTAAATCTATGATTTACTCCAGATTTCCCAACAGGAGGATCAAGCATCTCACCAATCTCCTTAAGGGTGGCATCCGGATTACTCAATCGTACTTCTGCAATATCTCTTAGTTTTGGGGGCAATTTCTCTAGGCCCATAAATTTCTTTATTCGTTCGATTTGTTCTATTTGTCTCATTGAAGCATCAATTGTCTTACTTAGATTGGCTGTTTCACAATTTACTAATCTATTGATATTATTCCTAACATCTTTTAAAACCCTTATATCCTCAAATTTTAGAAGGGCTTGATGTGCACCCATGACATTTAATAAATCAACTATTTGCTCCCCTTCCTTAAGATATACTACATAATTTTCTTTTCTTAAAACAATTTTAGAATTAAGACCAAATGAATTTATTATATCAGAAAGATCAAGACCGTGCTCCTGATTATTTGTTACAAACTCTAGATGATAGGCCTTTTCTGGGTTACTTATGGAACCCCCACCTAGAAATGCACCTCTAATATATGACCTTTTGCAACATCTACTATCTAATATCTGCTTGTTTACTTGGTACTTCACATTAAAGATATTAATATTGTCCTCATCATTTATAAAACCTACATCCAATAAAAACTTTTTTGAAATATCCTTATCTTTAATTACTACTAAATAATTGTTATTCTTTTTAAGTTGTTTATTTCGCCTTACCATTACTTCTATATCGCCTTCATACATTTCCTTTAAGAATGTGAACAATCTCCTTGCTATGGCGGCATTTTCTGTTGTAAATTTGATATTTATATTACTTCTACCAGATATTTGTATAGTTCCACACATTCTTACTAAGGCTGCTAATTCAGACAATCTACAGCAATTATCTTCAATGGGCATTCTAGCTAGTTCATTCTTAGTTGTTGAAGAAAAAGACATTCTATCACCTCAAGTTATGTCCAATAATTTTCAAACCTTTTTTTATAATCTTCTTCTCATCATTGTATCTTACAATATCGATTACTTTATCTATATGAACAAATTTAGCATCTACAAATCCTTCTTTTTTCTCAGGTTTGCAGTACATGTTTTGTGATTTCATAAGATACCAATGGACAGTTTTAGAAACCATTTCATCTTCTTTTATGTTTTTATAATGATAGTTGACCCTACCTATATATTGGATAATCTCTGCCTTGACACCTGATTCTTCTAATACTTCCCTTAGGGCTGCTGTATGAAGTCTTTCACCTGCCTCCACCCTACCTTTAGGCAAAACCCAATCTCCATTATACTTTCTTAATAGTAACAAAGCATTGCCAAATATCACTACACCTCCGGAGCTTAATTCACTTATCATATTACCAACTCCTGATATGTTTTTCCTATTATATCAATGTTATATCAATTATACTATATTTTTGAATAATTTGTTAATATATTTTATCTTCTAATGCAATATTAATAAAAATGTAATATAATCATATAAAAGACACGAAGGAGGCATTGATACATGAATGAAAACTACGTATTAGAAAGACTTAACACTTTATTAAATATTCCAAGCCCTACTGGCAATACTGAAAAAGCAATAGAATTTGTAGAGATGGAGTTTCAGAAACTTGGTATCCCTACTAGAAAGAATAATAAAGGAGCATTAATTGCTACAATAAAAGGGCAAAACCAAGAAAGAGAAACCACATTATCAGCCCATGTAGATACATTAGGTGGTATGGTAAAGGAAATTAAATCAAATGGTCGCCTTAAAATCACCCAACTAGGTGGATATGTTTGGAGCACTATTGAAGGTGAACATGTAGTTATTGAGACTATTGAAGAAAAACAATACACAGGAACGGCGCTAACCACTAAAGCTTCTTCTCATGTTCATGGAAGTGAAGCAGATGAACTAAAAAGAAATATGGACAATATGGAAATTAGAATAGATGAAAGGGTCAACTCAAAAGAAGATGTATTAAGCCTAGGAATCAATGTAGGAGACTTTGTTTACTTTGATCCAAGGACCACTATTACTCCATCTGGTTTTATAAAATCAAGGCATTTAGACGATAAAGCAGGAGTGGTCGCCATATTAGCCATGGCAAAGTATCTAGTAGAAAACAATATCACTCCTAATTATACAACTAATTTCTTCATCAGTAATTTCGAGGAAGTTGGACATGGAGCCAGTGCTTCTATACCTGAAAAAACTTTTGAATTTATAGCTGTAGATATGGCTGCACCTGGGGAAGGTCAGACTTCTGATGAATTCAGCGTAACCATTTGTGCTAAGGATAGTTCAGGTCCTTATGATTATGAACTTCGAAAAAGATTAATAAATCTTGCTAAAGATCAAGGATTGAATTATAAAATAGATATCTACCCATATTATGGTTCTGATGGTTCAGCCGCTTTAAGAGCGGGCAATGATATTAAAGTTGGATTAATCGGACCTGGGGTTGATGCTTCCCATTCCTTTGAAAGAACTCATATTGAAGCTATTGAAAACACGGTACAACTAGGGATATTATATTTAACGAAATAGGTAGGGGCCTACTTTCGGTGGCCTACTTAAAAACTATGATTTTGTCATCCTGAGCATTAGCGAAGGTTCTTGAACGTACTGGTATAACAAGATTCTTCGTCTACGACTCAGAATGACAAAGCAAAATATTGCTTTTCAGTAGGGCGCCCCTTCCCTACATTTTTAAGCATATCCCTTTATATCTTGTTTTGCTATGTTCATCAGTAGTTCACTTAGATAATTATTGTTATGTCTAATGTAATTATTTTTAACCTCAATCAGATTTTCATCTATTAAAGTAATGCCTTTAGATTCTAGTATTTCTCTATCATTCTCTTTTAAAGCCACAGGCATAGAGCCATCAGTTATATAGTTATTTAAAGTATCTTGGGGAATTTCTTCTACATTGGCTATTACATAGTCTAATAGATCATCCCTACTATGTTTAAGTATTGCTTCCACATGTTCTAAGACTCCAAAACCGTCTGTTTCTCCTGGTTGAGTCATCACATTTGATATATATACTTTAGGTGCCTTTGCATTGTATATTTTATCCACTATATTATTTACCAATAAATTTGGAACTACTGAAGTATATAGGCTACCTGGTCCTAATACAATCAAATCTGCATCTTCGATTGCAGTTACGGCTTCTTCCAATGGATTTGATACTTTAGGATTCATATATATTTCTTTTATTCTGCTACCACTTTTAATTACCTCGTCTGGTATACGGGACTCACCTTGGACTATTTCCCCATTTTCCAGTTTAGCATACAGCTGCACATCCTCTAAAGTCATGGGATATACCTTTCCAGTAATAGCTAATACATTACTAGCCTCTTGAATAGCTTTTTCAAAACTACCATAAATTCCAACCATTGCCGCTAAAAACAGATTACCAAAACTTTGATCTTTTAACATTCCATTGTCAAATCTATACTGTAATAATTTCTCCATCGTAGGTTCAGTATTAGCTAAGGCAAGTAAACAGGATCTAATATCTCCAGGGGCTAGCATCCCTAAGTCCTCCCTAAGAACTCCAGATCCACCTCCATCATCAGCCACTGTTACTATGGCTGTTATATTGGGAGTATACTTTTTAATCCCTCTAAGAAGTATAGACAAGCCTGTCCCACCACCTATAACAACTACTTTAGGCTCATCGGATGCTATTTGAACACAATTAATATTATTTTTCATAAGCCTTCCCCTATCTTTTAATATCTCGGTGATTGATTATAGTTCTATGTCCATTAGCCATAAGAATATCGCCTATTTTATTAGAAATGGCAACTGAGCGGTGAAATCCACCTGTGCATCCTATCCCTACTACTAATTGGGTCTTACCTTCATCAATATAATATGGTATTAAAAATTCTAACATATCAACTACCTTTGATATAAATATATTTGTTTGAGGCCATTTAAATACATAATTTTTTACATCTTCATTAATACCTGAGATTTCTTTTAACTCTGGAATATAGTATGGATTGGGTAAAAATCTTACATCAAAGATTAAGTCTCCATCCATCAACATTCCATTTTTAAATCCAAAGGAGGTTATAGATACAGAAAGTCTCCTTTTTTCTCCACCTTCTAAAAATATTTTGTAAATCTCTTCTTTCAACATTCCAATAGTCAATTTTGATGTATCAATAATATAGTAGGCCCTATCCTTTAGCTCCTGTAACATCATTCTTTCTTGATTGATCCCGTCAATGATACTTCCCTCTGGGGTCAATGGATGTGGCCTTCTTAATTCCTTGTATCTCTTTATCAATACATTATCCGAAGCATCTAAAAATAGTATTTTATATCCTATTCCTTTATCAGCTAAATCGTCAAGGGATTTGAATAAACTGTTGAAAAATTCCCCACCCCTAATATCTACAACTACTGCTACCTTTTCCATCGTCTTTTTAGACTCATAACATAGCTCTGCAAATTTAGGTAAAAGCTGTGGTGGCAGGTTGTCCATGCAATAATAGCCCATATCCTCCATCACTTTCATAGCTTGTGATTTT
This sequence comes from Tissierella sp., assembly GCA_012735585.1. Lineage (GTDB taxonomy): Bacteria > Bacillota > Clostridia > Tissierellales > Tissierellaceae > JAAYTL01. The sequence goes on along the minus strand of JAAYGX010000037.1, from coordinate 2,079 downwards.
CCTGCTCCTGACATTCCTGTTATAACTAAAAACTCCAAAACATCACCGCCTATATTCTAATATTTCTTATTCGTTCCAATGGAAGATTTGCTTCCTTTGCTCTTTTTAGCGATTCTTCCACATTGCCTACATCTTCAGGTCTGTGAGCATCACTATTAACTACAAAATCCACATTTTCTTTCATAGCTATCTTTATACTTTCAACTGATAGCTGACTGTGTTTTGAATTAATCTCCAAAGCCGTACCCACCTTAGCAGCTTCTCTGGCTAAGGTCTGTATGTCTACTTTAGCCTTTGAACCTGGATGTGTTATAAACTCTATTTTATAATTATTTATTGCCTTTACAAATGCTCTAGTATTAATCTCTATTAATCTTTCTCTTCCAATTGGCAGTACTTTAGATAATGGGTTTCCTATATACATACCAAAGCCATCAAAAATAGTACGTGGTGTTACCCCGTAGTGATACCCTAATAATAATATATCTATTTGATTTATTAATTTATCATCTATATCTATGGACCCATCATAGCCTGTAAGATTAGCCTCCACTCCTAGTAGTATTTTTATACCCTTTGGAGCAAACTCTTCATTAAGTTTATCTATTTCTTCCCTCATCAGAGGGAAACTCTTCTTTTTTACACCATAAAGATAATGTCCTGGTCCATGATCACATATGGCTATTTCCTTAAGACCTTTTTTAATCGCTTCCTCTACATTATCCCTTATAGTGCCAGTGCCATGACTATATATCGTATGGGTATGATAATCACCAATTAAATTCATTAACTATCCTCTCCGATTAATTTTATCTCAGGTTCCAAATCTACATCAAAATTATCTTTAACTGTACTCTTGATTATGGATATCAATCCTAATACATCTTTACAGCTTGCATTATCAATATTAACCACAAAACCACAATGTTTTTCAGAGACCTGAGCCCCACCATGTATCAAGCCTTTAAGCCCTGAATCCTCTATTAATTTGCCTGCAAAATGGCCTTCAGGCCTTTTAAATGTGCTTCCTCCACTTGGCAGTTCTAAAGGTTGTTTAGATGTTCTCCTGTGGGTTAAATCTCTCATGGTTTCTTTTATTTCTGAAACGTCCCCATGTTCTAGTTTTATCTCTACACCTAGGACTATCAAACCTTCATCAACTACTCTACTTCCTCTATACCTAAAATTCATTTCCTTATTACTATATTCTACAATATTATTATTTTTATCCATTACTCTTACTTTTTTTATGATATCTTTCATCTCACCACCATAAGCACCAGCGTTCATAGTTATTCCACCACCAATGGTGCCAGGGATTCCGTTAGCAAACTCCATGCCCGTTAATGAATGTTGATAGGCTCTTCTACTTACAGCTGTGAGTAAAGCACCAGCCTCACAGTAAATCTTTGTATCATCAAAACGAATATTATTGAATCCTTCATTTATCTTAATGACTACTCCCCGCATTCCACCATCTTTGACTAATAAGTTGGAACCATTTCCCATTATATAAAAATTTATATTGTTTTCTCTACATATCTTGACTCCATTTACTAGTTGCTCTTCATTTCCAGGGATGATCATTAGATCAACTGGCCCACCTATTTTAAATGAAGTATGTTTTTTCATAGGCTCATCAAATAATACTTCTCCAAGATCTATATCCTCGAACAATTGGACTAATTTATTTCTATCCAATCTACCACTCCTAACTATATATTCTCCATCTATTTTATCATATACCTTTGCTATAAGCTATATTCATATTTATTCAAAATCCTCATAGAAAAATATTACTATCCACATTAACCTAAGAAAAATGATAAAAATACTAAGGGAACATTTGCAGGAGTGATCAAGTGTGTTAATTAAAAACAGGCTATCGGTTAAACCGATAGCCTGTTTTGCTAATCTATATTAGTCTCTAGCCATTCTTAAATAATTTTCATATCTTAATTTTGCATTTTTCTCTGCAGCTACGAATAATTGTTCAGCTAGCTCAGGGAATTTCTTTTGCAGTGAAGTATATCTTACTTCAGAAGTTATGAAATCTCTAAATGATTCTTTTGGTTCTTT
>JAAYGX010000036.1 GCA_012735585.1 Tissierella sp. | reverse complement strand
GGAGTATGACAAACTATTTGGATTTGAAATAGGCGTAGATGATTATGTAGTAAAGCCATTTTCACCAAAGGAAGTAATGGCAAGAATAAAGGTAATCATAAATAGACATCAATCTAAAGAAAGAGTCTATAGGAAATTGATGTTTAAAGGTTTAGAGATTGATCTAGATGGGAGAAGTGTCTATGTAGATGGTGAAAAGGTTGATATGACGCCTAAAGAATATGATTTATTAGCTTATATGGCTATAAATAAAAATATAGCATTATCCAGAGATAAGTTATTAAATGAAATATGGGGCTATGATTTTTTTGGGGATGATCGAACAGTAGATACCCATGTAAAAATGCTTAGAAGCAGTCTAGGAAAATATAGGAATTATATAGTTACACTCCGAGGTATAGGTTATAAATTTGAGTACGAAGAATAAGGTGAGCAGATGTTAAAAACCATTGATAAAAAAAGCCTAAAATTTAAAATGTGGACATATTTTGTAATATTTGCCGCTTTTATAATGCTGTTGTTGTGGCTGTTGCAAATAGTTTTTATGAATAGCTATTATGAAACAATGAAAACAAATGAAATAAAAAAAATAGGTAATTCCCTAGTTACGGAATATGGTAAAGAAGGATTTGAAGATCTGCTATATACAACATCCCTTAATGAGGGTATAGCTATCCAAATACTAGATGAAAATGGAGGCTTAATATATCCATTAAATCTTATAGATATCATAATGCAACCAAGGCTTGATTATAGGCTATTTGGCGAGTTTTTAATTAACTTAGCCAAATCTCAAAGTGATTTTGTCATATATACAAGGGAAGATCCTAGGTTACAGAATCCTACACTAATATATGGTGCAATACTAGAGAATAAGGAAGGTTCAAATTACTTTCTATATATTAATTCAGCCCTACAACCCATTGATTCAACAGTAAATGTATTAAAGAATCAGCTTATAATAGTCACAGTCATATCACTGGGATTAGCTTTGGTGCTGTCATACGCCATTGCCACAAGGTTAACTAAGCCAATAGAGAAAATTACCAAATCTGCCGAAGTATTAGCTGGCGGCAATTATAATATAAATTTTGAAAAAGGTGATTATACGGAGATAGACAATCTAGCTGATACTTTAAATTATGCAACAAAAGAATTATCAAAAACTGAGAAATTAAGAAGGGACCTAATCGCCAATGTATCCCATGATTTAAGAACACCCCTGACACTGATTAAATCCTATGGTGAAATGATTAGAGATATTTCAGGAAACAATGAAGAAAAGAGAAATTATCATGTCAAAACCATTATAGATGAAGCAGATAGATTGACAAGACTTGTAAATGATTTGCTAGATTTATCTAAGGCGCAATCAGGTATAGATGCTATTGAATTTAAGAAATTCGATATTAAAGAAACAACGGAAAGGGTATTAGAAAGATTTAATTACTATAGGGATAATGAAGGATACATTTTTGTATTAAACTCAATAACCGATGGGTATGTTCATGGAGAAGAGGAAAAAATTGAACAAGTTATCTATAATTTAATTAGCAATGCTGTGAACTATTCTGAAGATGAAAAAGAAATAACTATAAATATTATTGATGAAGGGGATCAAGTACACTTTGAAGTCGTAGATAAAGGGGTAGGCATAGAGAATGAAGATTTGGCCAATATCTGGGATAGATACTATAAAGTGGACAAAATTCACAAAAGAAGCTCTGTAGGTACAGGCATTGGTCTTTCAATAGTTAAGTCGATACTAATAGGCCATAATGCGGAGTACGGCGTAGACAGTAAAGTAGGATTGGGAAGTAAATTCTACTTTAAATTAAGCAAATAAATCCTAATAAGCTCTATTTAATAGGGCTTATTTTTTTCAGCAATTTAACATCTTCATGATGCATTATGGTATAATCTTAACTAATTAAACAAAAATTGATAAAATTCGACAATAAATGGGGGAGTAAAATGATAAAGTTAATGGCTGATTCCACCTGTGATTTATCTCAAGAAATTGTGGAGAAGTACAATATTGGAATAGCACCACTAAAGATTTTTATAGAAGGAAAGACTTATCGGGATAAAATAGATATCATATCTGATGAATTTTTTGAAATGTTACCTAATTTAAATGAGCTGCCAACTACTTCAATGCCTAGCCCTGAAGAGTATTTGTCAATAATAGATCAATCAATTGAAAAAGGATATACAGAATTCCTTTGTATATGTATGTCCAGTGGAACAAGTGGATCTTATCAATCAGCCGTTTTGGCCAAGGATTATTTTTACGAAAACAATCCGGATTCAGATATAAAAATTCATGTAGTAGATTCTTTATCCATGAGCCATGGTAGTGGGTGGCTGATTCTTAAAAGTGCTAGATTAATAGAAGAAGGATATACCTTTGAACAGGTGGTTGAATTCAATGAAAGCCACAAAACTAGAGTAAAGCATTTTCTTTGTGTAGATGATTTAAACAATCTAATTAAAAGTGGTAGACTCACAAATGCAAGTGCCTTTATTGGAAAACTCCTTAGGGTAAAACCTATTATGTCTATGAAAAAGGGTAAGGGAGCTATTGTAGCCAAAGAAAGAGGGACAAACAAAGCTTTAAGATTCTATGTTGATGAATTTGTTAGAAGAAATCAGAAGGACCTAACTGATTTCATAATCATTGGATATTCCTCCAATGTGAATATTGCAAATACATTAAAAATGAAATTAGTAGATGAAACAGATTTTAATGGTGATGTATATATTATGCAAATGGGTGTAGCAGTAGGGACCCATGTAGGTCTAGGCGGAGTATCCATGTTCTTCATGGAAAAGGAAAAGCTTAAGGATGGTCTAGTTAAAAATGAGATAAGGTCTCTACTTCATAAGGACAAATAATAAAAAGGGTTATTTTAGAACTAAATATAGTTTTGAAATAGCCTTTTTTAGAAACTTGTCTTTTATGATTTAGTAGGGTAAAATATTGGTATTAAACTATATAGAAGAAGGTGGTTGTTAAAATGGAAAAATATATACCAAATAGAGAAGATGCATACAAATTACTTACAGAGCATGTACAGGATCAGTATCAAATCAACCATGCTTTAATGGTTGAATCTGTAATGAGGCATTTTGCAAAACTATATGATGAAGATGTTGAAAAATGGGGAGTGATAGGATTAATCCACGATTTAGATTTTGAAAAATACCCAGAACAGCATTGTGCTATGACTGAGAAGATGTTACAAGAAAACAATTGGCCTGAAGACTATATCAGAGCAGTTATCAGCCATGGTTGGGGTATAGTTAATGATGTAGAACCAATTCATACTATGGAGAAAGTTCTTTATACCATAGATGAACTGACAGGTTTAATATATGCTACAGCAATTATGAGACCAAGCAATAGTCTTTATGATCTAAAATTAAAGTCTGTAAAGAAAAAATGGAAGCAATCCTCCTTCGCTGCAGGGGTAGACAGAGAAATAATAGCTAAGGGTGCAGAATTATTAGGTATGGATTTGGGCAAAGTAATAGAGGAAACTATAGAAGGAATGAAGCCTGTATCAGAGCAAGTTGGTCTTAATGGTGAATTGAGTAACTAAATTTATTTTCAAATGATTAATTACTGAAATTGATGGTAAAAATAAAATAGCTGTTACTAACTTATGAAGGTGAATAATATGAAGATAAATTTTCAAGAAATTATCAAAAATTTAAATGCCAAGGCCAATACCATATATTATGATAATGATAGACTGAATAATTTGATTAAAAATAGTAAGAAGAAGTTAGAGAATAACAAAGCTTTCTCTGAATTAATTGGTGATGTTAAAGTTGCCATGGATATCATCAAGTTATATTTAAAAGGGGAATATACATCCTTTTCTAAAGGCAATCTGATATTAATAATAATAGGTTTTTTATATTTAGTAAATCCTATGGATTTAATTCCTGACTTTGTCATAGGCGGATTCATTGATGATGCGGCAGTATTTGCATATATATTAAAGATGATTCAACATGAGATCGAGGAATTCAAAGTATGGAAAGCGGGGCAGGTTGACGAAGAAAATATAATCCATGACGAAGATGTAGTTGATGAAGATATCATAGATTTGGATGATTATGATTTACAATAAAATGTGGCAAAGGGATATTGGGTTTTAGCCAATGTCCCTTTAATTTTATCTACTTATTCTTTATTATTTAAATCTTTGAAAAAATGTCTTTTCATGTTAGAATACTACTGAAGGGGGAATTATAAATGGAAAACTCATATAGATTTTATAATAACAAGGATTGTGCGTACTTACCTTGCCATGATGTAAAAAATGTGGATGAATTTAACTGCATGTTTTGTTTCTGTCCACTATATTTTTTAGAAGAATGTGGTGGGAACCATAAGGACAAGTATGGTATAAAGGATTGTTACAAATGTTTAATACCACATGGACCTAAAGGATATGATTATATCAATCAAAAAATAATGGAAGTAAATGATGTAAGAGTTGCAAAACATTTTGAAGAAGAGGCAAAGAAAACCCAAGAAGAATCAGAATAATATAAGTAATTTATGAAAGAGAGGAATAATTGTTGCAACATTTTGGAGAAATCGCAGCATTAATGACAGCAATTTTTTGGACAATCATGGGGGTACTTTTTGAATCCGCAGGGAAAAAAGTAGGCTCCTTAGCAGTAAATTTTATTAGATTAGTAACAGGATTTACAATGTTAAGTATCTTTGTATATTTTTATCGTGGATACTTACTACCTACTGATGCCAGTCCTCATAATTGGACTTGGTTAGGTGTATCGGGTTTTGTTGGTTTCTTTGTAGCAGATTTATTTTTATTCCAAGCCTATTTAGAAATAGGCACTAGAATATCTATGCTAATATTAGCTTTAGGACCACCAATGACAGCCATATTAGGCTATTTCATCCTAGGAGAAAAGTTATCGGCAATGGGTATACTAGGCATGATAATTACAGTAAGTGGTATAGCTATAGTTATACTTAGTAAAGATAAAGGTGAAAATAAATTCAAAGTTACTCACTCTATTAAGGGAATTACATATGCTTTTCTAGGAGCAGTAGGAAATTCGGTAGGTATGATACTTACAAAGATAGGCATGGGAGACTATAGTCCATTTGCTGCAACGCAAATTAGGATTATCACTGGATTTATAGGATTTGTAATAATATTTGCTTACCTAAATAAATGGGATGATCTAAAAAAGGCATTTGCTGATAAAAAGGCGATGGCATATATAACCTTAGGATCATTATTTGGACCATTTTTAGGAGTATCCTTTCAGTTGATTTCACTACAATATACAACTGCGGGAATTTCATCTACCATAACATCCATAATGCCTGTGACTATACTTCCTTTCTCAGTTTTTGTATTTAAAGAGAAATTAAAACCAAAGGAAATATTAGGTGCATTAATATCCGTTGTTGGTGTGGGAATTTTATTTTTAATTTAGATTGTAATATTCATATAATTGTGTTATCATTGATTTACAATCAAATATTAGCCTTAGGTTTTATAATTAATTAAATGGGAAATGGGTTAGATCCCCATACAGCCCCCGCTACTGTAATTGATGACGAAATCAACATGAGCCACTGGATGTTATCTGGGAAGGTGTTGAAAGTAGGTAGATTCATAAGTCAGGATACCAGCCTAATTTGCTAAAAGTAGCCTTCGGTGGGAAGGGACGACTTATATTATTATTTAGCTAATATATCCCTATCCACTTTATTGTGTATAGGGATTTCTTTTTGTTTTTTAGTGTGGATAATGATCACTATTAGAAATCAGCATAGGTGTTTATCTATCTTCAAATATATAAACCAAAATAATTAAAATTGGAATTAAACCAATTTTAATGACCTCATTATTGTTTTGTCAAACTATAAATATATTCTATAATGGGAATATTAGCTGAAAAATTAAAATCATTATTTCCACAATTCAATACTATGAAGATAGGGTATACCTGCTAACTTAAATTATAGCGGTTACCCTTTTTTCTTGAATTATGTAAAGATACATAATTCACCTTTACAAAAGATATTACAAAATACATACATATATGAATACTAGGAGGAAAAATGGAACTATTAAAAAGCACATTAGCGTCAATTAAACCAGCGGACTCGAAAGCAAAGGAAGATGCAAAAGAAAAATGGGATGGTCTAGTAAAGCCTTTGGGAAGTCTAGGTACATTGGAAGAATTGGCAATTAAGATTGCAGGTATTACAGGAAAGGTAGAGAATAAAATCAATAAAAAAGTCATTGTCGTTATGGCCAGTGACAATGGTGTATTTGAAGAAAATATAACCTGTACACCACAAATTATTACTACTCTTTTAACGGAAGGAATGGTCCAAGGAATCACAGGAGTAGCTGCTTTAGCAAAATTTGCAAATGCAGATTTAGTAACGGTAGATATAGGATTGAACTCAGACTATGGCCATGAAAAAGTAATTAATAAAAAAATAGCCTATGGAACTAAGAACTTTACTAAAGGACCAGCAATGACCTATGAAGAAGCAATTAAATCCATAGAAGTTGGAATAGAAATTGGTGACAAGCTATTTAGTGAAGGATATGATGCCGTAGGAACTGGAGAGCTAGGCATGGGAAATACAACAACCAGTGCTGCGGTTCTTAGTGTGTTTTCTGGATTAGATGTAAGTATTACTTGTGGAAAAGGCGCAGGTGTAACAGAGGAACAATATAATAATAAGAAAAATACTGTACTAAAAGGTATAGAGGTAAATAAACCAAATAAAGAGGATCCAATAGATGTATTAGCTAAAGTAGGTGGATTTGATATCGGTGGGATGTGTGGACTATTCCTATCAGGAGCTAAAAATAAAATCCCAGTAGTAATAGATGGATTTATATCTTCGGCAGCAGCTTTAATTGCAGTTAAATTAAATCCCGATGTAAAGGATTATTTGATACCATCACATTTATCAGATGAGCCGGGTGCCAGATATATGTTAGATCAATTAGAACTTAATCCAATGCTAAATATGAAGATGAGACTAGGTGAAGGTTCAGGATGTCCATTGGCATTCCAAATTGTTGATGCAGCCCTATATACTCAAGAAAATATGGGTACATTTCAACAAGCCACTATAGATAGTTCAGTGTTGGTAGATATTAGGGAAGATTAGGTGTCCTATGGAGGTATTGATATGATTACATTAGTAACAGGCGGGGCCCGTAGTGGAAAAAGTAAATTTGCTGAAAGTAAGTACTTAAACTTTGAGGATGTAGTCTATATTGCTACATCTAGAATATGGGATGAAGAAATGCAAGAAAGAGTAAATCATCATCAAGAAAGTAGACCTGGACATTGGAGAACTTATGAAGGAAATTATAATCTAGTAGAAGCCATAGGTGATGAAAAACATTATCTCTTAGATTGCATAACAGTACTTACATCAAATATTATGTTTGATATAACAAAGGATCGCGAATATATAGATTTTGAACTTCAAAAAAAGGTTGAAGACACAGTAATCGAGGAAATCACGAACCTAATTAACTTAGTGAATACTAAGGGCTATGAATTAACCTTGGTGACCAATGAAGTAGGTTTAAGTATTGTCCCAGAAAACCATGTATCACGAGTTTTTAGAGATATACAAGGAAGAATAAACCAAAGAATAGCAGCACTTAGTCAGCAGGTTTATTTGGTATGTTGCGGTATACCGGTGAAAATAAAATGATGAAAGGGCTTATAGTAGCATTACAATTTCTTACAAGATTACCTGTGAATATATCTGTAGACTTTAATCAGGAAAACATTGGAAAAGCTACATTTTATTTTCCTTTTGTTGGTTTATTATTAGGATTTATAGGGTCTATCCCCTATATTTTTCTAAGCCCATTAAATATAAATATAGCAGCATTTATAACAGTCCTAATGCTAATAATTCTAACAGGTGGGCTACATCTAGATGGATTATCCGATACTGCAGATGGATTTTTTTCCAATAGGGATAAAGAGAGAACCCTGGAAATAATGAAAGATAGTAGGATCGGAGCCTTTGGAGTCTTAAGTTTGATTCTTATTATATTATTCAAATATATCCTAATTTCTAATATGGAATTCAATTTACCTGTTGCCCTTGTCCTTTCAATGGGTAATAGTAGATTAATAGTTTTATTGCAGATTGCATTTAAAAAAGTAGCAAGACCTGGTGGATTAGGAGACATGGTAAATAAATCTCAACCAAAATCATATATCATATTTAGTGTTATACTATATCTATTGGCAATTGTATTGATAGATATTATCTATATAATACCTCTAATTTTTTCTTTTGTAATAGGGGAGATTATCTCTGCTTACACTTATAAGAAAATAGGAGGCTTTACTGGAGACGTATATGGTGCTACGATAGAACTTACGGAAGCTGCATCTTTGTTAGGATTTTGGGGGGTATTTCTATGGATATAATAATGATAAGACATGGGGAGTCAGAGGACAATGTATCAGGAGTATTTGGGACCTATGAGTCACCACTGTCTAAAAAAGGAATAGAGCAAATAAAAATTACAAAAGAAAATTTAAGGGAATTCGAATTTTCTAAAGTATACTATAGTCCTTATGCTAGAACTGTAGAGACCTTGAAGCATCTTGAACTACAAGGCACACCGGATAATAGAATAGGTGAATATAATTTTGGGATATTTTCTGGTAAGACCAATGCCATAATAGAGGAAGAATTTCCAGTGGAGTATGCTGAGTGGATCCATGATCCTAATAATTATATAATTAGGGAAGGTGAAAGTCTTCGTATCGTCTATAATAGGGTAAAAGAATTTCTTGATGAAATGGTTCAAAAGGACCAGGATGTAGTACTGGTAAGCCATGCAGGAGTCATACGCCTAGCTTTGTGCTGGATATTTGATGATATAGATTATTTCTTTAGATTCAAGGTAGATAATGGAAGCATCAGTATAATCTCAGTTGATGATGGCTATAAGTTTATAAAAAAACTTAATTATAGTCCAAGACTAAAATAAAAAAGAATATTTTAAACACCTAAACTATCATTCTAGAATATTAAGGAATTACAGTTTTAAGGTGTTTTTCTTATTATAATTCTAAAGGCAGTAAATAATTATAAACTTTTAAGGAGTGTATATATGAGACAAATAATAAAATGTATTCCAAGTATTGATGAACTAGATGTAGAATTATTTAACAGACTAAACATAGGAGTAGAAATACAGGACTTTACTGAACCGAATTTGTCAGAAGAACAAAGAAGAAATATAATTGATAATTACAAAAGAATTTTAGTAGATTTTAAAGGATTAAAATCACTCCATGGACCTTTTCTTGATCTAAAACCATCAAGCCCGGATTTATTGATTAGAGAAGTAAGTTACAAAAGATATTTAGATACGATCCATATTGCAACTGAGCTGGATTTAGACTATCTTATATTTCATAGCCAAATCAATCCATACCTCAATGAGTCTTTTATAAGTGATTTGAACAATAAGCAGGCTAAAGAGTTTTGGGAGAAAATACTTGAAGAAACAAACTTCAAAGGCACTATTCTTATCGAGAATATCTTTGAAGAAACACCTAAGATGCTAAAGGAGTATATAGACACCATTGATTTTTCAAATATAAAAATTAACCTAGATATTGGCCATGCCAAAGTAGGTAAGGCTTCCTTAGAAGATTGGATCGTATCCCTAAAGGACCATATATCATATATGCATATTCATTCAAACAATGGACTATATGACCAACATCAATCTCCAGATGTACAGGAAATAAAAACTTTGTATCATTTATTAGATAAATATGATATTCAGCCAGCTTTATCCTTGGAATATAAAATAAATGATATAGAAGAAGAGATAAAAAAATATTTATAGTTAATATCTGCTTTCTAGGGGTATATATTATTCTGAATGTATTTTTAAGTAGAAAAGGCGGGGAAAGACTATGACTATAGGCAAAATAATCAATTACTATGGTGAAAAACACACACCATATATAGGTGGACTAGTAAATCATTTACCTATGGGACAGCTTGCTATGTATAAGATTACTGACGATCTAGATAAAGTTAAGAGTTTTACAGACTCCTTTCTAGAAAGGTCCAATATTAATCAAGTTCAAACTGACTACCCTTATATTGAAACTATTGATGAAGCATTGGGAAATAGAAGTTTATATGAAGCGTGTTTAGATTTAGTAAGAAAAGAAACAAAGGATGCTCAGATAGATAAATATGCCAAAAGGATGTTAAATAAATATGTATTAGGACTTTCTTCAGGATTATTCCATACGATAATTCGAATGGCCTATGCCATTGAAGGAGCAGCCTTAGATCCTTTGTTGAATAGTGAAATTCAAAGGGCATTAGCATACTACGTAACTGCTTATAGAGAATCTAAGATTTTCTCTAGAAAAATTCCAGGCTCAATGATAAAAAAAGAGATGAATAAATTAGTAAATGATGAATATATAAGAAGCCTTATGGCAAATCATGACACATTAGGCAAAAAGATTAGAGCACTCTATGGTGAAAATGATTTCCTAGAAAAAGGATTCATTATTGATGGAGATGAGGATGAAAAGATAAAAGCTTTATTAGATATGCTGGTACCAGCATATTATTTCTCAGGAAATATTGTTACATTGCACTGTATAACAGGACTTCATGCAGTAATAGAACTAAAAGATTATTTTGATGATTATTCTAGCACTTTAGATATATTAACGACTAGTATCATCACCCATTTATTAACTATAAGCTGTTATAATTATAATAGAGAAATTGATGATTATAGCCATAGTTCATGGAAGGCTATAATCAGTGTTGGTTCGGAACAAACCGATGTACATGCAGTTAAATTGTGTTATACATCTAATAAATTATATAAACTATATGAAATGAAAGGCTTAAAAGAGATAGCCATTAAAAGAATAAGACATTAAAGTTTAAGAAAATAGCCTCTATTAGAATATTATAACAAAGTATGTTATAATATAAACAAACTTTGTTATAACATTGGGGGAAGAGGAATAATGTTTGGCTTGCTTGGAGCCGTTCTATATGGGGCTGTTGTTGTCATTAACAAATTAATCAAGGGTTTATCTGGTTTTCAGAGAACATTCATCCAATTATCCTTAGTGGCTATAATACTTTTACCAGTAGTTGTTAGACAAGCTAGTATTAGCTTTAGTCAATTTGATATGAAACTTTGGATATTGTTATTGATCATAGGTATAGTCCATACAGGTATTGCATATTTATTATATTTTCCTTCCATAAAAGATGTTAAAGGTAATACTATAGCTATACTTACTTATTTAGATCCAATAGTAGCCATACTAACATCATTTATAATACTTAAAGAATCACTGACGCCTCTGCAAGCCATAGGTGGGATTCTGATATTATCAGCTGCATATTTTGGAGAAAAATAAGCTTACCTAGAATAAGATGGAAACATAAAAAGCCATATTTCCAATAAGGAAGTATGGCTTTTTATGTTTTATTCAGCTAAAGAAAGTTCAAGAAATCTTTTGGATTCTTGCGAATAGGTAAATGCTTTTTCATAGTCCTTTAATTGTGAATACATATTAGAATATGAGTCGTAAATAATCTGAAGTATATGAAAAAAATTAGAGTCTTTTAATAGACTTTCTGCTTTTTTCAGATTTTTTTCTGCATTGATATAATCTTTTAAACCTGTATAACTATTTCCCAAATTTAAATAAACTCTTGCCAGTTCTACAGTTTCCAAACCATCTAAATTAATTTCTTCTAAATATTTGATAGCATCTGTATACTCACCTTTTTTGACTAGCAATTCCTGTAAATCGGATTTGATTGTATTAACCTTATTGGTATTATTAATACTTTGATAATAGTCCAATGACCTATTTAAGTATTTATCTGCATAATCATAAGTAGTGATAAATAGGTAGTAATTACCTAAGTTTTTTTCACAAGCTGCTTTGGAATCTAGCTGATCTACACTATCAAAGAACAAAGTTGCTTTTTTAGTATAACTTATCGCTAGATCCATAACTCTCATTTTTTTATGCAAAATACCTAAAAGCATGTAGGTATCCCCTAAGCTATAATAACATCGATTATTTTTAGATAAATCTAAAACGTTACTTAAAATCTCAATAGCTTCTTTATACTTATTAAGTTTATATAAAACAAATCCAAGTGAAAAGAACAGCTTGATTTCTAATAATACATCGGTTAAGTAAGATTTATCAAATGCATCTATTGCTTTATTAATGCAATACTTGGCTTCTTCAAATTTGTGACTATAAAAGAAAATACTAAATTTATAATAGTAGGCATCAGCTAGATAATAATTATCCTTAGTAGATTCTAAATTTGCTTCTAAAATTTCAATAGCATTATCTAGGTACTGCTCAATTAAGTCGTAATTATCTAATATAATATTACATTTTGCTAGAATATACAAAAGATATCCATAAAATTTATTTGTAGAGTCTTCATCAATTGTCTTGAGAATCTGATTTATATAAGTAATGCATTTTTCATATTCATTCTTTTTTATTAAGAAAGATGCATGTTCAAAACACGCCCTAGAATCATAATCGATATACTCTCCCTTCTCCAAATCTGTATCTAAAAAATAAGAGATAGGCTTATCTAATTTTTCTGCAAGATACTGTAAAGTTTTTAGAGAAGGTGTAGCTGCACCAGATTCAATTTTACTAAGCATATTTCTAGTAATAAAATCGCCGGCTAAATCCTGTTGAGTTAATCTCAAATCCAATCTAGCTTTTTTAATTTTTTGACCTAATGTTTTTTGGGGCAAATAACCACCTCCTATGGTGAATGAGATTCACTATTATCATACAGTAAATAACATATTAAATCAAGATTTATATTAGCTTAATTAGTGACTCTAACAAATGTGGTGAAATATTTATAATTTTAAGAAAAGTTATTGACATATACACAAAGATGAATTAAAATCAAACTAAGGTAAATTATATTATACAATTAGATGAAAGGAGGGTAACTTATGAAAAATCTACTTAAAGTTTTATCCGTTAGTATAATTGCTATGATTATAGTGATTAATGCAACTACTGTTTATGCATCCGAAGATGAAGAACCAAAATTGCCGAAGGGTATCAAACCTCCAGTAAAGATTGAGTATTTGATTTACTAAGAATCAATAATTAGGAACCATAGATCTCCATACTGACTTCATTATATGCTAGGGTTGTTCGAGAGGGGGACAAGCAATGAAACCAATAACTCTTAAGAATCATAATACAGAGATACTATCATTGTACTTAAGCAAAGAATTAAATATACTTACAATTGCTTTAAAAGATAGTTATGATTTAGTCTATGATAACAATTCTAAAGAGGAAAGTTCTAAATTATTTGAAAATAGGGAAATTGACATGGTAACTTTAAAAAAATCCATATCAATGCTTAGAGATAATTCAGGGGAAAGCAGTTTATTATCAATAGGTTTCTATAGCAAAGATCCAGTACTAGAGCTGGGGCTTATAAGGAAGATCGTAGATTATTGTAATGAACAGTTGATTAATTATAAGATAGGCTATCTAATAGATACGAACTTAGGGCTTTTAACAGATGAGGTATTAGAATTTCTAGAAAGAGAAAATTTTCAACTGTTGACTGATATGGACGTATCTTATACAAATAGTATACGCAGTTTAGAGAACAAAGCAATTAGAAATATTTTAAAAATCAAAAGGGAATATAAGGGTTTATTTAATAATATAAAGACAGTATCAAGCTTAATTGAGGATTGTAATGGCAATGATAATTATAATAATTTTCTAAATAATATTAAGAAAATATACTCGGAAAATAATAAAAATCATACAGCATTTTACAATAAAAAAAACAAAGAATTTTTAAACTGCCATAGAAATACTTATTCCGTTAGAAATAAAGGTAGTATGATAGATCCATATATATGGCAGATACAAGGTTTGATGGGTAATACTGAAGGCGTATGGAGAGATATGGGAACCTAAAAAAGAAGTGTCACACAATGTAAAAATAGCAAGAGAAGCTTTCTTGCTATTTTTGTGTTGATTTAATTAAAAAGCTATACTGACCATTTTGCAATTCTTCTGAAAATATGAGATGATAAAGATAAGAAAAATAGGAGGATGTAAGATGAAAATTGCAATTGTAATTGATAAACCGAGAGTAGACTATTTACCAAGTGAAGAAGGTGAACAAGAAGATAGCCAATCTTTGAAAACTATGAGACATATTAAAGAGGCTCTATCGGATGAATATGAAGTGATACACTTGGAAATGGACTTTGATATCATTAGTAGGCTTCAAAATGAAAATATTGACTTGGTTTTCAATCTATGTAATGGAATCAATGGTGAAGCGAGCTTGTCACAGTTACCATCTATGTTGGAGTTTTCTAATATCCCATATACAGGTTCAGGACCATTAGGACATGGGCTTGCTTTTAACAAAATTATAGCTGGCAATATATTTAACGCATCTAATATAGAAACACCAGCCTTTATTTATATAAATAATATAGATGAATTAGATGATATAAAGTTTAAATATCCAGTATTAGTAAAACCCAAAGATGAAGGTTCTAGTAGGGGGATACATGATGATAGTCTAATTTTTGATAGAGAGTTTCTTATAAAGAAATTAGAAGAATTATTAGGATTATATAATCCACCAATAATGATTATGGAATATATAGAAGGTAGGGAGTTTACTGTAGGAGTTACTGAAAATAATGGTGTTCTAGAAGTATTGCCGATATTGGAGATAGATTTATCAGGCTTACCAAAGGGTATCAACAAAATCTATAGCTTTGAAGCAAAGGTTAAATATGATGACCTTGTTAAATATTATTGTCCTGCAAGACTAGAAGAAAAAACTAGATTAAAGATAGAAGATACAGCCAAAAGTGCTTTTAAAAGCCTTGGTCTAAGAGATTATGCAAGAGTTGATATAAGACTACAAAATGGGGTACCATTTGTTATAGAGATCAATTCGCTACCTGGACTAGACAAGGGACATAGTGATATATGTAAGATGGTTTCTGCAATGGATATGGAATATGATGATTTAATAAAAGGGATAGTGATACAAGCTATAAATAGAATGGGATAATCACAAAAAGGAGAAATGCCAAGATATTCTTTAGGCATTCTCCTTTTTTTATGGTATAATATTTAGACTATCGAATTAAATTGTTCTTGTTTTGGAGGTATAGATGAAGGAAAAATTTGAAGTTTTTATAAAGAAATACGGATTTTCTTATTTAGTTGTGATCATATTTTTAATTAGCAATATCTATCTAAACTCATTGGCACCTAGAATCATAGGAAATACTTTTGATGCTTTAGAAGTAGATGGTTTTAATAAAGATACTATACTTTACTATTTAGGTATGCTAATTTTGGTTTCGATTATTGGATTTATAACCAGATTTATTTGGAGATATTTAATTATGGGTAACTCTAGAAAACTAGAATGTTATCTAAGAGAAGAGCTATTTAAGCACCTTCAAACTCTACCTGTAGAATTCTATCAGGAAAGAAAAACAGGGGACCTACTAGCTTATGGTATCAATGATATATCTGCAGTTCGGATGACCTTTGGACCAGGGCTTGCAAATATAACCAATAGTATAGGTATGAGTATTATAGTGGTACTTTCCATGTCACAGGCAATTCATCCAAAATTGACTTTGTATTCATTGGTACCTGTACCTGTAATAATATATTTAATGATAAAAATAGGTAGTTTAATTAGGAGAAGATTTACAATAGTTCAGGAAAATTTCGCAGCTATATCAGATAGAGTTCAGGAAAATATATCGGGTATCAGGGTTATAAAAGCCTATGTTCAGGAAAAAGAAGAGGTAGAGAAGTTTCAGATACTAAATGATAATATGAGAGAGTCTAATATAAAAATGGTGCGGGCCTCATCACTTCTTACACCGATGATGGAGCTATGTTTTGGATTTAGTTTTATGATAAGTCTTCTATATGGTAGTTCATTAGTCAAATCTAATATCATTTCCTTGGGGGATTTTATTGCATTTAATGGATATTTAACTATGATAATTAGACCTATTAGATCCATCGGTCGAGTTATCAATATATCTCAAAGGGGTATGGCCTCTTATAAGAGATTAGATAATATATTCAAAGTAAAATCCGATATTGTTCATAATACTGGAGATCCAAACCTAATAGATATCCATGGAGATATAGAGTTTAGGGATTTGACATTTAAATATAAAAATGCAGAGGAACCAGTTTTGAAAAATATTAACTTAAAAATTGAAAGAGGTAAGACTTTAGGAATTATAGGCGACACAGGTAGCGGTAAGACTACATTAGTAGATATACTTCTAAGACTTTATAATGTAGATGAAGGGATGGTATTTATAGACGGAAGAGATATCAATGATTATAGCCTAAGTGTACTAAGGGAGAATATAGGGTATGTACCACAGGATAATTTTCTATTTTCCGCAAGTATCAAAGATAGTATAAACTTTTCAAGGGATATATACTCTGATGAAGAAATCGAAGAGGCTACTAAATTAAGTCTT
The DNA here is from genome assembly GCA_012735585.1 of Tissierella sp. Classification (GTDB taxonomy): domain Bacteria; phylum Bacillota; class Clostridia; order Tissierellales; family Tissierellaceae; genus JAAYTL01. The sequence goes on along the minus strand of JAAYGX010000036.1, from coordinate 18,397 downwards.
ATATATGATAATATTGTGAACTTCACCCATGGATTCGACACGATCGTAGGTGAACGTGGAGTCAATCTGTCTGGAGGACAGAAGCAAAGATTATCCATTGCCAGGGCAATAATAAAGCAACCCAATATTCTAATATTTGATGATGCTTTATCTGCAGTAGATACAAAGACTGAAGACAAGATATTAGATCATTTCAAAGAGATAATGAATGGCAATACGGGCATAATCATAGCCCATAGAATATCTTCGATTAAAGATGCAGATGAAATAGCAGTTATGAATCATGGACAAATTATAGAGAAAGGAAACCATGAAGAACTTCTAGAAAGAAGAGGACATTATTTTAAGATATTCAAAGATCAGTACAAAGAAGAAGCAGAGAAGGTGGAAAATGAAAAATCATAGTATTGTTAGATTAATAAAATTAATATCTCCTTATAAGGTTTTAGTATTGATAACAGCTGTATTAGTGCTATTAGCAAATGCAGCAGAAATAGTAAAACCCATTATATTGAAGGTGGTAATTGATGACTTTCTAATTGGAAACAATCCAGAGTCAGGATTATATTCAATAAAAGCGATGTCAATTTTATACATGCTAGTAATTTTTCTTAACTCATTGTTCACTTATGCACAGGCAAATATTATGAATTATGTGGGTCAAGGAATAGTTAACGATTTAAGAAAAAAGCTATTTAGCCATATACAGCATTTACCCCTTAGTTATTTGCAAAAGTACTCAACGGGAAGACTTATAACAAGAGCTACTAATGATGCTGAAGCAGTAAACGAAATGTTTACAGATGTCTTTGTAAGTTTGTTTAAAGATATAGTCCTAATAATCGGTATCGTATTTGTAATGTTTCAATTGGATACGAATCTAGCTCTTATTGGTTTAGTAGCAGTACCTTTTATTGCACTGGTAACTTATTTTTTTAGAAAGACCATTAGAGAGAATTTCCAAGTAGTAAAGAGTCTAATTGGTCAGATCAACGGATTCTTAGCTGAAAACATATCTGGAATGAAGTTGGTTCAGGTATTTAATAGAGAATTAGAAAAACAAAGAGAATTTGAAGAACTAAACGATAAATATAATGAAGCTACTATATTTCAAATTAAACTAAGTAGTGTACTAAGACCGATAATAGAAATTCTTCAAAATATAACCATAGCCATATTGATATGGTATAGTATGGATAGTATTTTAGATTACAGCTTAGAATTAGGTGTAGTATATGCATTTACAAACTATATAAAGCAATTCTTTGCACCTATCAATGATTTGGCAGAAAGTTATAATACGATTCAGTCGGCCACTGTTTCTGCAGATAGAATTTTTGAGCTGTTAGATGAGGAAGAGGTATTAGAAGATTTAGACACTGGTATGGAAGTCGAAGGGTTTAAAGGCAGTATAGAGTTTAAAAATGTCTGGTTTGCTTACAACGATGAGGATTGGATATTAAAAGATATCAGCTTTAGAATTAATCCAGGTGAAACAGCGGCATTTGTAGGAGCTACTGGAGCGGGCAAGACAACGATAATCAACTTAATAACTAGATTTTATGAGAGTCAAAAAGGAGAGATACTCATAGATGGCATTAATATAAAAGAATACAAACTTCATGATTTAAGAAAGAATGTAGCAGTAGTTCTTCAAGATGTATTCCTATTTTCTGGTGATATCAAAAGTAATATAAGGCTAAACTCTCATATATCAGATGAAGAAATTGAAAAGGTAATTGATTTATCCTATTCAAGGGATTTAATCAATGAATTGCCTAAGGGAATAGACGAGCCCGTTCGGGAAAGAGGATCTACTTTCTCCACAGGGCAAAGACAGCTCTTATCCTTTGCAAGGGCTATAGCCCATCATCCATCTATACTTGTATTAGATGAAGCAACAGCCAATATAGACACAAAGACTGAATTGTTGATACAAAAGTCCATAGATAGTATCTCAAAGGATCGTACAACCTTGATTATAGCACATAGGTTATCTACAATAAGACAAGCAGATACAATTATATTCCTTGATAAGGGTAAAATAATGGAAGTAGGAAATCATGATGAATTAATTGAAAATGGCAGCTATTACAAAGAACTATATGAGGCCCAATAGAAAGTTAGTCCTAGATGGACTAACTTTTTGCTTTATTATATTTTTCTAGGGTAGAATATATATATATTTATTCTAGAGGTGGTGCTAATGATACAACAAATTATTGTATTTGGTGTAATAATATTTACATTGATTATGTTTATTGACGGCCGTATTAGATATGAATTTGTGTCTATGTTGGGATTATTGGTCCTTACATTGACAGGAATACTAAATGCAGAAGAAGCTCTAGCAGGATTTAGCCATCCTGCTGTTATTACTGTAACTTCTGTGCTAGTCATAAGTAGTGCTATTATCAAATCAGGAATGATAGAGCATCTGGTCGTAATCTTAAATCGAAAAACAAACAATCCATCGATTATGGTAATGGGTCTAATGTTAGTTACTGCATTTTTATCTGCATTTATGAATAATGTAGGTGCCTTGGCTTTAATTTTACCAGTAGCCCTTAGAATAGCAAAAGATAGCAAACTTTCACCATCAGGATTTTTGATGCCAGTTGCATTTGCTTCACTATTAGGTGGAATGGTGACCTTAATAGGAACTCCACCAAACTTGATCGTATCTAATTTTAGACAAGAAGCTCTTGGTATGCCTTTTGAATTTTTTGATTTTGCACCAATAGGAATTGTCATGGTAGTTGTTGGAGTTTTACTTACTATATTATTAGGTTCAAAACTAATACCAATTAGGAAAAGTCAAGATGAAGAAGGTATATTTAATATTGGCGAGTATTTATCAGAAGTTGTAATTACTGAAAATTCCAAGATGGTTGGGAAAAAAATTAGAGATTTTTATGATATATTTAAATTAGAGGTAGAAGTCTTAAGTATTATTAGAAATAAATACAATATAGTAGTACCTAATGCCAATGAAACACTACTCTCAGGGGATGAACTAATAATAAAGACAGATAGCTTAGAGCTGGCTGATCTTATAAAAAGAACAGAAACTTCTTTAAAAGGTGCAAAGTTGGATTTTTTAGAATCAGTTCCTTTATTAAAATCTGAGGATTTTAATTTAGTAGAAGTTGTACTAAGAGAGGACTCTTTATTAATTGGTAGGACTGCCATAGAAGTCAAACTAAGAAATAGATACAATGTAAATCTAGTTGCAGTATCTAGAAAAGGATCGATTTCAGTAGAAAGGCTAAAGTCCTTTAGATTTAGACCTGGAGATGTATTGCTTTTACAAGCACCGGTAAGTATTATACAGGATATATATCATAAACTAAGCTGCTTACCTTTAGCAGAAAGAAGTGTAAATATAAATACGAAACCTAAAAAGTTTGAACAATATCTTCCATTAGGTTTATTTTTCATAGCTATAATATTGACAACAGTAGGGATATTTCCAGTTCAAGTATCCTTCTCAGCTGTTGCAGTTATACTTGTAATTTCTAAGTTGATTACACCCAGAGAATTTTATGATGCTATTGAGTGGCCTACGGTTTTACTCTTGGCGACTCTACTTCCACTTGGAGGAGCCTTTCAAAAAAGTGGAGCCTCTTACACAATAGCTTCCGTATTGATGAATTTATCAAATATTCTATCACCTGCTTGGATGATAGTTGTATTGATGATTATTACAATGATATTGACTAATACTATAAGCAACTATGCAACTGCAGTACTGATGTCACCAATTGCTGTAAGTTTAGCTGGCTCCATGGGGTTGTCTCCTGATCCGTTTCTCATGGGAGTCTGTATTGCATGTTCAGCGGCATTTTTGACTCCAATAGGTCACCAGTCTAATTTACTAGTTATGGGGCCAGGGGGATATAAATTTACTGATTATTGGAGACTGGGTTTACCTTTGTCTGCATTGATTATTGCAGTAGGTACACCTTTGATATTGATGTTGTGGCCACTTTAGATTATGATTACAGGAATTTAATATTCTCACATAAGGAATGACACTTTGTTATTCCTTATGGATTTTGAGATGATTCCTACATAGACTATTTAAGGTTTTCATGATAAACTTGATAAACAGATACTGAATACTTATTTTAATAAGCAAGACTTATGGAGGTAACTAACAGTGAAGTATATAGGACAATTGGCAATCATATTGACAATTACATTTTTAGGAGAAGCTTTAAATAATATCTTACCCTTGCCTGTACCAGGAAGTATATATGGATTTCTAATCATGCTTTTATGCCTTCAATTTAAGATAATTAAACTGAACATGGTAAAAGAGGTAGGCAATTTTTTGCTGGATATAATGTCTGTAATGTTCGTACCTGCCGCAGTTGGTTTGATAGTTATATGGGCAGATGTATCTCAAAATATAGTGGAGATATTTTTAATTTGTGTAGTAACTACTGTTATTGTCATGGTTGTCACAGGTAAAGTTACGGATTTAGTTCTTAGAAAGAGTGGTGGTTCCAATGAAAGAAGTTCTTAATAATTCTATTTATTTTGGTATAGCCATTACTTTGATCACTTATATCATTGGTATGAAACTAAAAAATAAATTCAAACTAGCAATACTAAATCCCATACTGATATCATTTCTTCTTGTAATTTTGGTACTTACTGTATTTAATATAGATTACGAAAGTTATAATCAAGGTGGAAAATATATAAGTTTTTTATTAACTCCTGCAACTGTATGTTTAGCTATACCATTATACCAGCAGCTTGGTCTATTGAAAAAGAACTTTAAGGCAATAATTATAGGTATATCTATAGGAGTAGTAACTAGTCTATCTAGCATATTTTTATTTTCTATTATTTTAAATCTAGATCATCTTTTATATATTTCAATACTTCCAAAATCCATTACAACAGCTATTGGAATTGGCATATCAGAGGAACTAGGAGGTATTCAAACTATAACCATACTTTCTATACTAATTACAGGAATAACAGGAAATGTAATAGGTGAATCTATATGTAAGATATTTAAAATAAAAAATCCGATTTCAGTAGGATTGGCAATGGGTACAAGTGCCCATGCTGTAGGAACAAGTAAAGCCTTAGAAATAGGCGAAATTGAAGGTGCTATGAGCAGTCTATCTATAGCCATAGCAGGATTATTGACAGTAGTTTTAGCACCCTTATTTTTATAACATAGGAGGAATTATAATGGCAGAAGTAACATTTGAAATAACAAAATCACTGGGCGTATTATCTGAATCAGCTAAAGGCTGGACAAAAGAAATAAACTTAGTATCATGGAATAGCTATCCAGCGAAATATGATATAAGAGAATGGGACCCAGATCATCAAAAAATGAGTAAAGGACTTACATTATCGGCTGATGAGATTAAAGAGTTAAGGGATATACTTAATGGACTAGATTTGTAAAATAGGAGGAATCGCATGTTCACTATTGGTTGTCATCTTTCTACATCTAAAGGATATGAAGCGATGGGAAAAGACGCTTTAAAAATAGGTGCAAATACTTTTCAGTTTTTCACTAGAAATCCTAGAGGAAGCAAGGCCAAAGATATAGACCCAGAAGATGTAGAGAAGTTATTAGAAATAATGAAAGAGAATAATTTTGGAAAATTATTAGCCCATGCACCATATACATTGAATCCTTGTTCAGATAAACCTCATACAAGGGATTTTGCAAAGATTGTCATGGAAGATGATTTAAGAAGAATGGAGTATTTACCACATAATTACTATAATTTTCACCCTGGAAGTCATGTGGGGCAAGGTATTGATGTAGGTATAGACTATATAGTAAGCCTATTAAATGAAATATTAAAACCTGAGCATACAACAAAGGTGTTATTGGAAACAATGGCTGGAAAAGGTACAGAGATTGGACGAAGTTTTGAAGAACTAAAACGAATTATAGATGGGGTCCATCTTTCAGAAAAGATTGGTGTTTGCCTTGATACCTGCCATATCTATGATGCAGGTTATGATATAGTAAATAATTTAGATGGGGTATTAGAGGAGTTTGATAGGATTATCGGTCTAGACAGGCTATATGCTGTTCATTTAAATGATAGCAAAAATCCATTCCAAAGCCACAAAGACCGTCATGAAAAAATAGGTGAAGGAAGCCTAGGATTAGAAACAATTTCTAAGATCATTAATCATCCTAAACTAAAGGATCTACCATTTTATCTAGAGACTCCAAATGAGTTGGAAGGATATGCTGAAGAAATCAAAACTCTGAAGAAAAACAGACAAGAATAGAATAAATACAATTTTAAAGACTTAGGTGCATCCTATATTTAAAAGGTTCTAATTATAGGGTGCATATTTTTATGTTGTAAAGGTATAGTTATGATATAATGAAGAAAAAATATTAGGGGTGAATCCAATGTACAGATTAGAGGGAGAGAGGATTATTTTAAGGGAATATAGAAAAGAAGATTACTCTTATATGAGAAAATGGGTAAACGACTATGAGATTACTCAATGGTTAAGCAATGTATTTTTATATCCTCATTCTGAAAAGGATACAGAGAACTTCATAAATGCAATGATGGAAGGAAAGATGAAAGGCTTTGTAATAGCACATAAAGACACAGAAGAGTATATCGGTCAGCTGGATCTAATAAAGATTGATTGGGCCAATAGGGTTGGCACCATAGGAGTAGTAATCGGGACAAAAGAAAATCTCGGCAATGGATATGGTACAGAAGCCATTAAGCTATTACAACAATTCTCATTTAATAAACTTAATCTAAATAAGCTGGAGCTAGATGTACGGGCATTTAATAAAAGAGCAATAAGAAGCTATGAAAAATCTGGATTTAAAGTAGAAGGAGTAATTAGGGAAAATTACTTTGAAGATGGAAAATATTCAGATACAATCAAAATGGGTATTCTAAAACGTGAGTGGGAAGAAATATAGATATGAAAGTATATATTGATGCAGATGGCTGCCCAGTAGTAGATGAAGCAATAGCCATTGCTAAAGAATTAGACTTAGAAGTAGTCATAGTAAAAAACTACGCCCATATCATTAATGATTCTTACGCAACAATCGTATCAGTAGATATATCAAGAGATAGCGCCGATTTTTATATAGTAAATGCTATAAATAAAGGTGATGTAGTAATCACCCAAGACTATGGATTAGCAGCAATGTGCCTATCAAAAGAAGCCATACCCATTAACCAAAATGGCATGATATATGACCAAGATAATATTGATGGTATGTTGAATAGACGTCATTTACATTCACAACTAAGGAAACAAAATAAATATTACGGCAAGGCCAAGAAAAGAAATGTGGAAGCAGATAAAATATTTGAAGCTAGTTTTAGGAAGTTATTAGGTGGGTTAAAGTAAAGGGTACCGAGTATACTTGCTTGTCATTCTGAGCTGTGGCGAAGAATCCTTGTCCCTAGTTCTTAAGATTTTTCGTTGTACTCAGAAAGACAAGCTGTTTATGATATATATATATTCTACCTATACTTCTCATTCCACAATTTATTATAACTAACCGCATTTTCCCTAATACCTGCGATTTCTTCATTACTTAAATTTCTTCTAACCTTAGCGGGAATACCCATTACCAATGAATTAGGTGGTATAAGCATATCTTCAGTTACTACTGTTCCTGCGGCTATTATAGAATTGTCACCAAGCACAGCTCTATTTAAAACAATAGCCCCCATTCCAATTAAACAATTATTTCCAACAGTACATCCATGGACTACAGCATTGTGTCCTACTGTAGAATAGTCTCCGATTATTAAAGGGGTATTACTTTCATTATGAAGGCTTACATTATCTTGGATATTGGAGAATTTACCTATTTTTATAGTGTTGATATCTCCCCTTGCTACAGCACCATACCATATGCTTGCTCCCTCTTCTAAAATTACATCTCCTATGATATCAGCAGATTCTGCTACAAAAGTATCCTTGTGTATATTAGGTTCTTTACCATTTATTTTTTTAATCATTCTTATCTTCCCCCTTGGAATATTTATCTATATAGTATACCATAACTAAATATATAAAAACAAAACATAACATTGTAAGTGTACTGATACAAAATTCAAAAATAAATCAAGTGTATAGCTACAAAAATCAAATAATCGTTGATTGATAAGTAAAAATAAAGTAATATATAAACTAGGATAAGCGTTATTATGGAGATTATACATAAGGAGGAAATTTCATTGGTTACTGGTAAACTTCCAAATGATTTGCTGGAAAAAATAGTATTAAAATATATAACACATAAAAGAGAAGATATAATTACAGGGGCAGCAGTGGGAGAAGATAATGCATTGGTGGATTTTGGTGATGAAGTAGGGATTCTATCTACGGATCCTATCACTGGTGCTATAAATGATATTGGAAAATTAGCTGTACATGTTTCATGTAATGATGTAGCAACCAGTGGTGGTACTCCCATAGGACTACTACTGACAATATTGGCACCACCAGAAACAACATATGCAGATATAGAACGAATAATGAAGGATGCAGGCGAGACTGCAGAAAAACTAGATGTGGAAATCATGGGTGGTCATACTGAGATAACAGATGCTGTGAATAAGATTGTAATCTCCACTACAGTTATAGGAAAAATTAAGAAAGACAAACTCCAAATAATAGATAAAATCAATGTTGGGGATAAAATATTGATGAGTAAGTCTGCGGCTATTGAAGGTACATCTATACTTTTAAGTGATTTAGAGCATTATTTCATAGATAAAATGGATATGGAAAAGATAAAAGAAGGTCAAGAGTATAGTAAGTTTTTATCAGTTATGGAGGAGGGTAGATTAGGTGGTAAAGTAGGCTTAAACTATATGCATGATATAACTGAGGGTGGGGTATTAGGAGCAGTATGGGAAGCTCAAAAAGCTATTAAAAAAGGTGTCAAAGTATATAAAGAACTAATACCTATAACGGATGTAACTAGAGAGCTATGCAATATTTTAGATATTAATCCTTTAAGGCTTATATCTAGCGGCAGTATGCTAATGATTGCTAATGATGAACAATTAAAAATATTAGAAAAGGAATTTAAAGAAAAAAATATTGATTTGACAATCATAGGCGAAGTTGTTGACGAAGGTATATTTGTGGAAATAGATGGACAAATTGAAGTTATCGATGCACCAAAGTCTGACGAATTATATAAGGCTTTAGGGAAATTTTAATTGTAATTAAAAGGAAAAATTGAATTAATAAAATAGTAAACTCCTCTCTATGATAAATAGTTTGCAAGAAAAACTGGTTATCATAGAGAGGAGTTTTAGTATATGTTGGATGATAGTATCTTGTAAAATTTAGTAAAAGAAGCTAAATATTTGAATTCATTGCAAATATCTATATACAATATATAGACCCAAAGTTAAATGTTAATATCATTCATACGAAAATTTAGAGGTTGCTTTTATAAGTTTTAAGTATTAATATGGTTTTAATTACATTTCGATAAAAATATGAAGTTTTGAAGTGTATTATAAAAATGAAAGGTGGGTTTAAATGCTAAAAAGTCAAAATATTAGGCAAAAGGCATCAGAGATGGATCCATTAAGACTAGGTGCAGGATGGAAAATTGAAGACCTAGGAAAGCCACAAGTAATTATAGAAAGTACTTTTGGTCACAGTCATCCTGGTAGTGCTCATTTAGATGTTTTAGTTGAAGCTGCATTTTGCGGGGTCATGGATAAAGAAGGCAAACCAGCGAAATACTTTGTTACAGATATTTGTGATGGACAGGCCCAAGGTCATGATGGAATGAATTATTCTCTTCCATCAAGAGAATATATTACGGATATGATTGAACTACAGGTGGGAGCTACACCTTTTGATGCTGGAGTGTTTATTTCTACTTGTGATAAGGGAATTCCAGCACACCTAAAAGCTATTGCTAGATTGGATATGCCAGTTGTAATGGTTACAGGTGGAATTATGAAAGCAGGACCAAATATGCTTACATTAGAGCAAATAGGAATGTACAGTGCAAAGCATGCAAGAAAAGAAATAACTCAAGAAGAGTTTACTTCCTTTAAACACAATGCATGTCCCAGCTGTGGTGCTTGCTCCTTTATGGGTACTGCTGCTACAATGCAGGTAATGTCTGAAGCTTTAGGACTATCACTACCAGGTACAGCTTTGATGTCAGCGACCTCAAGAGATATTGAAGATATGGCTAGAAGAGCTGGGGAACATGCGCTTAAAATTATAGAGCTAGACTTAAGACCCTCTAAGATTCTCACTATGAAAGCATTTGAAAATGCAATTATGGTTCACGCAGCTATAGCTGGTTCAACTAATACGTTACTCCATCTTCCAGCAATTGCACATGAACTTGGCTTTGAAATTGAACCTGAGTTGTTTGATCAAATTCATAGAAAGATACCATATATCCTCAATATAAGACCAAGTGGTTTTTATCCAGGTGAATATTTTTGGTATGCAGGTGGAGTACCAGCGATAATGGAAGAAATTAGAGATTACCTACATTTAGATGTGCTGACTATTACAGGTAAAACATTAGGGGAAAATCTAGAAGATTTAAGTAATAGTAATTATTATGAGAAATGTAATCAATATTTAAAGGAAACTGGAGTTAAAAAAGAAGATATAATAAAAACTGTGGAAAACCCAATTCAAAATAAGGGGGCAGTTGCTATATTAAAGGGAAATCTTGCTACTGAAGGTGCGGTTGTTAAGCATGCTGCTATATCCAAAAAGATGCATGATGTAGTTCTTATTGCTAGGCCTTTTGATAATGAAGAAGAAGCTTTAGATGCAGTATTGACTAAGAAAATTAGGCCTGGCGAGGCAGTTTTTATAAGATACGAAGGACCTAAGGGTTCAGGTATGCCAGAAATGTTTTATACAACAGAGGCGATAGCTTCAGATCCAGAACTGATAGAAGCAGTTGCGCTAATTACCGATGGTAGATTTTCAGGAGCTACAAGGGGACCAGCTATAGGTCATGTATCACCAGAAGCCAGTGAAGGCGGAAATATTGCTTTGGTACAAGAAGGAGATCTGATAAAAATAGATATACCAAACAGAATTCTGGCAATTGTTGGTGTTAATGGGGAGTTGAAATCTGAGGAAGAGATAGAAAGTATATTACTGGCAAGACGAGAGCTATGGGTAAAACCTGAACCTAAATATTCTAAAGGTGTATTAGGTGTATATACTAAATTGGCAGTATCGCCTATGAAAGGTGGATATATGGAATAGATTGAATTTTATAAAAAAAGGTTGCATTAACTTGTCAGACATGCTACAATCAATTTAAGTTTGGGAAAATATACTTAAAGGAATAGAGCTAAGCATGATAAAGAAAAGTAATATTACAGAACAGGTTATTGAGTATTTTAAAAAGAATATTGAAAATGGAGAATGGAAACTAGGGGATAAGATACCTTCTGAAAATGAATTGACGGGAATATTAGGTGTGAGCAGGGCTAGCATTCGTGCCGCAATACAGCAATTTATTGCAATAGGTATGATGGAGACTTTTCATGGTGTTGGTACTTTTATAAAATCAGATAGATTAGATATATTTAATAGTAGTTTAGTCCGAACCAAACATTATGATTATTATGATCTGGAAAAGGTTTTAGAGTTTAGATTGATAGTTGAAGTAGAAAGTGCTGGGCTAGCAGCTAAAAATATTACAGAAGCGAACCTACAAAAATTAAGGGGATATCTTGAAAATATGAAAAACAGTGTAGGAAAATCAGAGGAATTTGTAAAAAATGATATGGCATTCCATGCAGAAATAGCAAAAGCTACTGGAAATCATATTATCGAAAATTCGCTAAGTGACTTCTTTACTCAAAAAGAGCAAAATCATAAAGATATGAATGAACTCTTTGGTTATGAAGATGGCATATATTATCATTCATTAATTCTAGATGCATTTGAAAACAGAGATATTGAATTAGTAAAAAAATTAATGAAAGAACATATTCAAAAGTCCATAGATGATTTAAAAGAATAAAAAGTAAATTTTTAAACGAACTTGTCAGACGACTAATGTGTGACAAGTTCAAAATTATTAAAATTATGGGGGGAAGGTTATGGTAGCTAAAATAAGAGACATAAGAACAATTTTTACTGCTCCTGAAGGTATCAACCTAGTTGTGGTGAAGGTAGAAACGACAGAACCTGGGTTATATGGACTAGGATGTGCAACGTTTGCATATAGACATTTAGCCATTAAGGGTTTGATTGATGATTATCTGAAGCCTTTACTTGTAGGTAGAGATGTGGCTAATATTGAAGATATTTGGCATCTTATGCATAATAATGCATATTGGAGAAATGGGCCTGTGGTTAATAATGCTATTTCAGGTGTTGATATGGCATTGTGGGATATAAAGGGAAAAATGGCTAATATGCCATTATACCAATTATTTGGTGGTAAATCACGAGAAGCAGTGCCAATTTATAGACATGCTGATGGAAACGATTTCAATGAACTGTGTGAGAATATTAGTAAGTATAAGGAGCAAGGCATAACACACATCAGATGTCAAAGTGGTGGCTATGGTGGTGGGTTTTATGGTAAGGCACCTAAAGAGTCCCCTCTGGGTTCTCAAGATGGTGTATATCTTAACTCTAAGAAATATATGAGAGATACTATTAAATTGTTTGAAGACATACGTAGCAAATTTGGATATGATGTAGAACTTTGCCATGATGTACATGAGCGTTTAGCACCAATTGATGCTATCAAATTTGCAAGGGAATTAGAACAATTTGATTTATTTTTTCTTGAAGATGCAATTCCATTGGAGCAGGGAGAGTGGATAAGACAATTAAGACAAAAAACTACTATACCATTAGCACAAGGGGAGTTGTTTAATAACCCCTATGAATGGAAATTTCTAATTATTGAAAGGATAATTGACTATATCAGGGTCCATATGAGTCAAATAGGTGGTATTACACCTTCAAGAAAACTACAAGTTTTTGCTGAGCAATTTGGGGTGAGAACTGCATGGCATGGACCTGGAGATATGTCGCCTATAGGCCATGCTGCAAATATCCATTTAGGAATCACTGCTCATAACTTTGGAATACAAGAATGGTCAGGAACTGAACCTCCAAATTTTGTAATTCAAGAGTTAAAAGGACCGAAGGATGCTTTATTAGAAGTTTTTTCAGGAGTTCCTGAATATAGGAAAGGATATGTATATCCTAACGAAAAGCCAGGTATTGGAATAGAAATTAATGAAAAGGCAGCAGTAAAATATCCATGTGAAAATACTGTAACCACTTGGACTCAGACAAGATCAATAGATGGTACAATCCATACACCTTAAATAACTAACAAATATTCTTAATTTTAAAATATAAGGAGGAGAACTAGTGAACATATTTAATATTAAAGATAAAAAAGCAATTATAACTGGAGGTACACGGGGACTTGGGCGTGGGATGGCGGAGGCGCTTCTAGAAGCTGGGTGCGAAGTTGTAATAATTGGATCTTCCGACGGAGTGTTTAAAACAGTTGAGGAGTTTACGAAACTAGGTTTTAAAAGCTATGGAGTTAAAGCAGATTTGAGTAAAAGGGATGAAAACTATAGGGCTTTTGATGAGGCAATAAAACACCTTAATGGAGAGGTAGATATTCTAATAACTGCAGCAGGGATTCAGCGTAGATATAGTGCCGAAGACTTTCCCATAGAAGAATGGGATGAAGTATTGAATGTCAATTTAAATTCCGTTTTTATAATGTGTCAATTAGCAGGTAGAATAATGCTTAAGAAAGGAAGCGGAAAAATTATTAATATAGCAGCTATGGCATCTTTTTTTGGTGGACAAACTGTACCAGCGTATTCAGCTGCAAAGGGTGGGGTTGCTCAATTAACTAAAGAGTTAACTAATGATTGGGCTTCTAGAGGTATAAATATTAATGCTATAGCACCTGGATATATGTCAACCGAAATGAATGAGGCAATTATTGAGAATGAGGAAAGGTACAATCAAATTTCTAGTAGAATTCCCGCACAAAGATGGGGAACACCAGAAGATATGAAGGGAATTACTTTGTTCTTATCATCATCAGCTAGTGATTATGTCAATGGAGCAATCATACCAGTTGATGGTGGATATTTGATAAAATAATTGGTTTTAACCAAGAAAAAGGAGATTAGAAAAATGAAAAATGGTAAAAAGGGTTTAATTGCATTTGTTTTATCTTTAGTTTTAGTTTTAACAACATTAGTGGGATGTGCAATAGAGACAGGTACAGACGCACCAGATACAATCAAGTTTAAATTAGCAATGGTAGATAATGAAACTACAAACTATTACAAAGGTGCACAAAAGATTGCGGAAGAAGTATCTGCAGCAACAGACGGAAAGATTCAAATAGAAGTAGTGGCAGGTGGATCTCTAGGTGGAGAACGTGACACTGTTGAGTTAGCAATGTCTGGTGACCTTGATATTGCTACAGCAGCAAACTCAGTATTGACAAACTGGGTTCCAGAAATGAATATTCTAGATCAAGCTTACCTTTGGGAAAACGCTAACCAAGCTCATGCGGCAGTGGATGGTGAATTAGGAGATTTAATTCAGGAAAAAGCTAATGCTTTGGGACTTCATGTAATTGGCTATATGGAATCAGGATTTCGAAATGTCTTCTCCAAAAATCCTGTAACTTCAATAGAGGATTTCCAAGGTGTAAAAATACGTACAATGCAAAATCAGTTCCATATGGGAGCATTTGAATCCTTCGGTGCTATGCCAACATCTATGGCAGCAAGTGAGCAATTTACTGCTCTTCAACAAGGTACAATTGATGCGGCGGAAAATGCAGTATCAAATGCACTAGCAAATGGTTTCTATGAAGTTACCAAAAATATAACTTACACAGATCATGCATTCGTATACATCTTACTTACAATGTCTGATAATGCATGGAATAAGATTCCAGAAGAGCTCCAACAGCCGTTTTTAGATGCGGTTAAAAGAGGATGTGATGCTCAAAGAGAATATCTAATAGAAGCAAATGAGGAAGCGGAAGTAGAATTGAAGGAACTAGGCGTAGAATTTCATGAGATTGATAAAAGTAGTTTAAAGAGAGCATATCAAAAGATGGCAGTAGAGAAAGGATACACTTTTGATCCAGAATGGCAAGCTGTTGTCGATGAAGTACTTAAAGCAAATTAAATCAAATTATAAGAATTAAATGTCTAACTTAGTATGTAGACCACCATTCGGTGGTCAACGATTAAATCCATAGGATTGTAGGAGGATATGATGAAAAAAATACTGTCTATTTTTGAAAAAATTGAAAATATGCTTATGGTTGTTGCCTTTTCAATCATGATAGTTGCATCTTTTGCGCAGGTAGTCAATCGGAATTTTTTGAAATTACCCATAGCATGGTTTGAAGAAGCAGCGGTTTATAGCATGATTTATATGGTCCTAATAGGAACAGAGATTGGTTTAAGAGATGGAACACAAATTGCAGTTACAGGTGTAGTAGATAGTCTAAAGGGTATGGCAAGGAAAATTGTTAGAATTATCTCTAAGGCTGTTGTTGTTTTATTTTCAGTATCTATTTTTAATAGTTCTATTGGAATGGTACAAATGCAAATTAAGACTGGACAAACCTCTCCAGCATTAGGGCTTCCAATGTCAATTCCATATGCATCATTAACGATTAGTTTTGCAATTATTACATTGGTACAGGGAACTGCATTGGTATCGATGATTTTAGGATTTAATAATGATGATATTGATTTGGAGGTGAAGTAATGACAGGCATAATTCTCTTTGGCGCATTTGCAGTTCTCTTAGTTATTGGTGTTCCAATTGCTTTGTCGTTAGGAGCAGCAACTATGATTACTATTTTAGCTAGCCCAGATATTACCGTTTCTATTTCTGTTATAGCACAAAGAATATTCGGTGGTTTAGAATCTACTTCTATTATGGCCATTGCCTTTTTCGTATTAGCGGGAAACATTATGACAAAAGGTGGAATATCTAGACGTCTGGTAGGGTTTGCAAACTCAATTGTAGGTGGGGTACGGGGTGGGATGGCACATACACTGATATTAGCATGCGCTTTCTTTGCGGCATTGTCGGGTTCTGCACCTGCAACCGTTATTGCAATAGGTTCAATGCTCTATGATGATATGGTTGATTTAGGGTATCCACCAGAAAGAACCGCGGGTCTGTTAGTAGTTTCAGGTGGATTGGGTCCTATTATTCCTCCAAGTATAATTATGGTTGTATATGCAACATTAACAGGTGCATCTGTTGGTGATATGTTTAAATCTGGTATGTTCATTGGGTTTACAATAATGGCTACTTTGATGATTGTAGTTTTGGTAGTTGCCAAAAAAGAAAATTGGCCAAAATCTAGCCAGAAGCTTAATTTCAAGGATTTCTTTTCGAATTTTATAAATGCAATTCCAGCTTTAATGTTACCGATTATTATTTTAGGTGGTATATATTCAGGTGTTTTGACTCCAACAGAATCAGCAGCAATATCAGTTGTTTGGTCTTTAATAGTAGCATTATTTATTTATAAAGAGGTTAGACCAAAGGAATTAATACCAATATTCTTAAATTCTGCGAAGAGTTCGGCAATGATTTTATTCATTATTGCTACGTCTACTGCATTCTCTTGGCTATTTTCATATGCGGGAATCTCTAAACAGTTAGTGGATGCGATTGTAGCAATGAATCTTAGTCCATTTATGTTTTCTATTATAGTTGCTATTGTACTGTTAATCTTTGGAACCTTTTTAGAGGGAATTGCAACAGCGGTACTGATGGTGCCAATATTATGGCCAATAGCCCAAAGTCTAGGAATAAATGTAATTCACTTTGGTATGATAGTTTCAATTTCAAACGTAATTGGAACAATGACACCACCGGTTGCAGTTAACATATTTTCGGCAGCTAGTGTATCTAAACTAAAAATGGGAGAAATATCAAAAGGGCAACTACCATTCTTCATTGGATATATATTCATATTCCTTGTAGTTGTATTAGTTCCAACGGTTAGTACATTTTTACTAAATTAATATAAAAATATATGGAGGTAAATATAATATGAGTAATAAAAATAACAAAGAGCGTATGGAAAATTGGAGAGTAGAATCTCCTAATGCACCTGGATTTCACAAGGTTATCGTGCCAGAGACATCGGACTGTCAAGTGGCTCATGTTTTCAGATTAAATTTACTAAAAGGAGAGTCATATACATTATCATCAGAAGGTTTAGAGTTACATCCAGTTTTACTAAATGGAGAGGCTATATTAAGTGAACATTCTACTTTAGATCAAGAAATGGAAAGATTTGATTCATTCTATATTCCAGCAAATAGTTCCATCAAGATTACTGCAATAACTGAGTGTTTATTCTATATTGCGGGAGCAAAATATGAAGGGATTGGGGAGCCTTCTTTTAGAAAATATGATGCTACATTGCCAATTGGTGATATCCATCAAATTCATGGTTCGGGTACTGGACAACGTGAAGTAATGTTTACATTGTCACCACAGGATTCAGCTTCAAGGCTATTAGCAGGGTTAACATGGGGTGGAGAGGGAGCATGGACAAGTTGGCCACCACATCAACATGAAAAGGATTTAGAGGAAGTTTATTGTTATTTTGATATGCCAGCACCAAGATTTGGATTTCATATTAGCTATTTAAATAGTGGTGAAATACAGGATATAGTAACCCATACTGTTCAATCAGGTACGATGGTTCAAGCACCATGTGGTTATCATCCAACTGTAGCTAGTCCAGGAACGAGAAATACATATTTTTGGGTTCTTGCTGCATTCAGACCAGAAAGTAGAAGATATGATTTGGCAATATTAGATCCAGTTTTTAAGGATTGTTAACTAAGCATATTTTTAAAATGGAGGGATATTATGAATTTATTTGACCTTACAGGTAGGAAAGCTATTGTAACAGGTGGAACTAGAGGGCTTGGTTATGGAATGGCTGAGGGATTAATGGAAGCTGGAGCTGAGGTTGTTATATTTGGCTCAAATGAAAAGGTAAAAGATGTTGCTGTGGATTTTTGTAAACGTGGGTTTACATGTAAGGGTATTGCTGTTGATTTAGCAGATTCAGTAGCCAGAGAAAAGGCCTTTTATGAAGCAGTGGATATACTGGGTGGTATTGATATTCTTCTGAATGCAGCTGGGATACAAAGAAGGCACAAAAGTGAAGAATTCCCAAAGGAGGATTGGGATGAAGTAATTGAAATAAACTTGTCAGCTCCTTTTGCATTATGTCAACTTGCAGCTAAAGAATTTATGAAGGTTGGATATGGGAAAATAATAAATATTTCTTCAATGTTAGCCTTTTTTGGAGGATATACAG
>JAAYGX010000035.1 GCA_012735585.1 Tissierella sp. | reverse complement strand
GGGCAGTTTGATTTCACTTATGACAGTGAATGTATAGAGTATATTGATACAGAAACGGGATTGAAACATAATATTTTACAGGATATAATGCAACAGTAATAATAAGTGAAATAGAAGATTAACATATGATGCTAAGTAGTAAGCAGTTAAGATTAAGAGATACTCTCCTTTTCTTGGCTGCTTTTATGTATACTAGTAGCCTTTTTTTATGTGTTTATTTTTTGCAATGACCATTATTTTGTTATCAATTAATGTTAATGATTCATTTGATTTGAATTATATATTCGATTTTTACCTATTGTTGTAATTTAGTTTATGTATTGAAATATAAGCACTTTCAATAAATTTTTATTTACAAAGTTTTGTTGTTATGGTACTCTATGACTATAAATACAAATATAGTCATAGAGTATGGGGGGAGCATAATGACAACTGCATTTAGCCATAGTGAAAGAGAATTTATAAGAAAAAAATTAAATGAGGTAGCCTATGATTGTCTAATGAAATATGGAGTAAAGAAGACTACTGTTGATCAAATTGTTCAAATGACAGGGATATCTAAGGGGTCCTTTTATAACTTTTATGATTCAAAGGAAATTTTGTTTTTCACAGTATTGGAAGAGTTTCAAAAATCCATTATTGATGAATTAACTACTAAACTCGAAGCAGAAGATATGGGCATTGATCAATTTGCAGAATTGATTTATGAACTATATCAAAAAGCAAGGCGATCTTTTATTATGAATATAATTCAAAATAATGAATTCGAGTATCTTATGAGAAAGATACCCAAGGATCTTATTATCCGCCATCACTCATTGGATGATATATTTGCAAAGAAGATTTTTTCCAATATAAAGATGAAAGATGATGTTCATATAGACACTGTCACTGCTTCATTAAGAGCAATTTTTATGACCATGGTGCATATTAAAGAAATTGGAGAAGAGGATTTTGATGAAGTACTGAAACTTCTCATCAAAGGTCTTGCTGTGCAAATCATTGAGGAGGATTAGAATAATGGGTGAAATTATTACTACTACCAATTTAACAAAGATTTATGGAGAAGTCCGTGCAGTTGACAATATAAATTTATCAGTTAAAAAGGGGGAGATATTTGGATTTCTAGGGTTAAACGGTGCAGGGAAGACTACTACGATTAGAATGTTATTGGGTATGATTACTCCTACATCAGGGCAATGCTATCTTCAAGGTCAAAAGGTAAGTGCCGGTAGTACAGATACTTGGCGCGATGTAGGATATATTGTAGAAACACCATATTCCTATCCTGAATTAACCGTAAGAGAGAACCTAGAAATTGTTCGTAAATTAAGAGGGATTAAGGATACGAACTGTGTAAATTGGATAATCGAAAAGTTAAAACTAGAGGACTATGCATCAAGAAAAGCAAAACATCTCTCTTTGGGCAATGGACAAAGGCTTGGCATCGCAAAAGCAATGGTTCATAAACCTAAAATTTTAATACTGGATGAACCTACAAATGGATTGGATCCAGCGGGTATTGTTGAAGTCCGTGGGCTGCTAATGGATTTAGCACAGAATTCCGGTGTAACAGTACTTGTCTCTAGTCATAAATTAGATGAAATATCAAAAATTACTACAAATATAGGGATCATACATGATGGAAAATTAATTAAGGAGATCGATGGCAAACAACTAGAAAGTCAGTTAAAGAAATCTTTAATATTAGACGGCTGAGACAGAACTGCAATGAAATCAATTCTTTCTAAAGTTGGATACAAAGTATATGCTCAAGATAGAAGTCCAACCGGAGAAATTTTTCCTTTGCAAATCAAGAATGTGGATGCTGTAAGCAGTCCTGAGAAGATTGCTACATTACTGGTAAATGCAGGTCATCCCCCAACATTATTAAAAGTTGAGAAGGAAGATTTAGAAATGTATTTCTTAAGATCCATTAAAGAGATTGGGGGCGCATTAAATTGAATAAAATAATAACTTGTATTTCCATAGAAGGAAAAAAGTTTTTTCGTTCTAAAGTACCTTTAATAACCATGCTTGCACTTTCACTAGTACCATTTGTCGGGGGATTTTTTATGTTTGTTTTAAAAGATCCAAGCCTAGCACAAAACTTAGGTTTTATTTCTGCTAAAGCACATATTATGGGAACGGCGGATTGGCCCTCTTATTTTGGTCTCCTTGCACAGGCGGTTGCAATTGGTGGATTGGTAGTATTCGGATTTATTACATCTTGGATTTTTGGTAGAGAGTATTCTGATAGAACAATAAAAGATCTACTAGCACTACCAATATCGCGAAATATCATCGTCCTTTCTAAATTTGCTGTAGCAGTTTTATGGTCTTTAATTCTTTCTATAATCGTATTAGTTTTAGGTTTCATTGTTGGGAAAGTAGTTGATATACCTGGTTGGTCCTCTGATATAATGATAAGAGGAATTTTTATTTTTACTATTTGCTCCATACTTACCATATTACTATCTACACCAGTGGCTTTTTTCGCAAGTGTTGGGCGTGGATATTTATCTCCACTTGGATTTATGGTATTTACTATTGTATTAGCACAAATGGTTGCTTTAACAGGGTATGGACAATTTTTCCCTTGGTCGATTCCTGCACTTGCAAGTGGTGCTGCTGGAGATGAAGCAATTATTGAGGGGATGAGTATTATGATTGTACTTATAACAAGTGTATTTGGGCTAGGAGGGACTATGATTTGGTGGAGATATGCGGATCAAAACCAATAATTATAAGGAATCAATTTAGAATAGAGAAATGTTTTTTTGGTATTGTTGATTAAGAGTTAGGGAATATATGGCAAAACCCATTAGACACAGGAATAAATCATATAGCCTAGGGGTAGAATGTTAGCATTAAAACTTTAAAAATAAAATGGATGTGTATGAAATGATAATATTTGAAGAGATTAAACAAGAAATAATGACCGATCCAATGAATGAATCTTATACAGTAAAGGGAATCCAACCTTTGTTTAAAGCTTCTAAAGATGCACGTATTGTTATTGTTGGGCAAGCACCAGGGCGTAAAGCAGAAGAAACTCATTTGTTTTGGAATGATCCAAGTGGTGATCGTTTAAGAGAGTGGATGGGCATATCACGGGAGGAATTTTATAAAACCAATCGTATCGCCCACTTACCTATGGATTTTTACTATCCAGGGAAAGCGAAAACTGGGGATGTACCACCTCGGAAGGGGTTTGCAGAAAAATGGCATCCATGTTTATTAGAAGAAATGGCAAAGATTGAAACCATAATCCTCATTGGAAATTATGCACAAAAATACTATTTAGGTAAAAGATGCGAGAAAAATTTAACTGAAACAGTAAGAAACTTTGAAAAATATTTGCCAAAATATTTACCCTTAGTTCATCCTTCACCATTAAACCTTGGTTGGTTAAAACGCAATCCTTGGTTTGAAAATGATGTTTTACCTGTTTTAAGAAAAATAGTGAAGGATTGTTTGGAGCCGGATGGTACTGAGCGTAGGACTTAAAGATAGGATGTATTATGAAATGAATCAAAACAAAAGATTCATCTTGTAATGCATCTT
Source organism: Tissierella sp. (assembly GCA_012735585.1). GTDB lineage: Bacteria > Bacillota > Clostridia > Tissierellales > Tissierellaceae > JAAYTL01. The sequence continues at coordinate 36,600 of JAAYGX010000035.1, read as the reverse complement.
TTATTTTAAACTTATAAATACAAGTAACATCAATTACTAGGACAACATATATAATTATAAAGGAGGTAATTATATATGAATAATTATAAAGAAAAGCTTTATAGCGATAATTTGCATAACTATGATTATGATGAAATAGTGAATGATAAGCAAGATATAGATAATAGTCCCTCTAAAAAGTATAAGAATTTAAAAGACTCTTATACTATGTCACCCAGATAATTTATAGGCTAGGTACAAAAGGGTTTTTTCTATTTTTCTATTTTAAATTAGTATATATTTACTATTAGTAGAAGATTGTTTTATAAGATATAAAGAAGGGAATATAATAGTATATTATAAACTAGGCCAAGACTAACAATCCTGATCTTGTTATTTCCCTCTTTTACAATAAACAAACGGGTATGTGCAATCTATAAAAAAATTTTCCTAGAGCATTAAGAAGAAATAATTTAATGATTGAAAAGGTCCACGTATTTTGGGCCTTATTTACTAGTTAAAATATGGTTCGTTAAAATCCTTTTAGAGAGGTTTTTATCTTATGTTAATAGTTTTATATGGGGCTTGAAATATAGGTTTTAACTACAAAAAAAAGATAGGAATTCTATTTCCTATCTTTTCTTATATATTCTTTAGTTTGTGCGAATAGTAATGGTGCCGGTGGTGGGACTCGAACCCACACACCCTTGCGGATAACAGATTTTGAGTCTGTCTCGTCTGCCAATTCCGACACACCGGCTTATATCAATAATAGTTATATTTACACAGATTATAGAAATAATCAAGAATTTAATTTGTCTATTGTTTACTGATTTATCATTTTAGGATATACTTAAAAGGATGATAATATTAGGAGTGATTTTATGGATAAGAATAATTTAATGATAATAGATGGAAGTTCCTTACTTCATAGGGCATTTTACGCATTGCCCCTACTTACAACTAAAAATGGAGTTTATACAAATGGAGTTTATGGCTTTTTAACTATGCTTTATAAAATTCAAGAGCAATATGAACCCAACTATATATGTGTTGCCTTTGATAAAAAAGGTCCTACATTTAGGCATAAAGAATACAAGGAATACAAAGGAACAAGACAATCAACTCCTTCAGAATTAGCGGGCCAGTTTTCAATTATTAGAGAAGTCCTTAAAACCATGAATATCACAACACTTGAAATGTCAGAGTATGAAGCAGATGATATAGCTGGGACATTGGCTAAAATGGGTGAAGTAGAAGGGTTAGAAGTAGTGTTGGTTACTGGGGATAAGGACTATTTACAACTTGCAACAGACCATTCTAAAGTTGTATTAACTAGAAAAGGCATCTCTGAAATTGAAGAGTATGATAGAGATAAAATAATTGAAGAGTATGGTATAGAACCAGGCCAGTTCATAGATTTAAAAGGACTTATGGGAGATAAATCGGATAATATACCAGGGGTGCCAGGAATCGGTGAAAAAACTGGTTTAAAACTTATAAAAGAATACGGTACAATTAAAGATATATACGAGAATATTGATAACATAAGCGGGAAAAAACTAAAGGAAAATTTAATTGAGAATGAGAATATAGCCTATTTAAGTAAAAAATTAGGTGAAATTATTACAAATGTGCCTTTAGAGGTCGGTATAGAAGATTTAAAAACAAAGGAACCAGATTGGGAAGGCTTACTACCCTTGTATGAAGAATTTGAGTTCAAAAGTCTAATAGACAAGATACCAAGTGAATTTACAGAAAGGGAAGAAATAATAAGGGAGTATGACTATAAGGTAGTTGATAAAGAAGATTTAGAAGAAGTAGTTAAATTAATAGAAAAAGAAGATAAATTTGCATTCAAATTCTTAATTGATGGATTAAACATTATAGAAGATAAAGTAATTAATTTGGCAATAAAGACAATGGACAGCCCAACCTACTATTTTGATTTAGCAAGTAATGAAGATATTAAGGCTTTTAAAGATATATTTGAAAATCCTAATATAGAAAAAATTGGTCATAGTTTGAAAAAGGATATTGCTATATTATTTAGATATGGAATTCAAATCGAAAACTATACATTTGATTCTATGATAGCTCAATACCTTATAAATCCAAGCCAAAATGATTATTCAATAAATAAAACAAGTGAAGAATATTTAGGATACTACGGTAAAGATGAAGAGATGCTACTTGGAAAAGGAAAAAACCAAAAGACATTCAGTCAAATTAGTGAAGAAGATAGATTAAATTTCCTATGCTTTACTTTAGAATCTGTTTTTGAGTTAGAATCTATTATGATTGATAAAATAAAAGAGCTTCATATGGAGGATCTTTATTATAATGTTGAATTGCCATTGGTTGAAGTGCTAAGTAGTATGGAGAATCTAGGATTTTTAGTAGATGAAAATGAATTGAATATTTTAGGAGAAAGATACGATAAAGAAATCAAATCTTTAACAGATGAAATATATGAATTAGCCGACATGGAATTTAATATAAACTCTCCGAAGCAAATAGGTGAGGTATTATTTGAGAAGTTAAATCTTCCTGTAATTAAAAAGACTAAGACGGGTTACTCTACTAGTGTGGATGTTTTAGAAAAACTTGAGGACCAACATCCAATCATTGGAAAGATACTTAGATATAGACAAATAGTTAAATTGAAATCAACTTATATCGATGGATTGACCAGTTTGATTAACCCCAATACAGGAAGAATTCATTCCAATTTTAATCAAACCATTACAACAACTGGTAGGATTTCAAGTACAGAGCCAAACCTACAAAATATACCTATAAAGACTGAGGATGGTAGGCTGATTAGAAAAGCATTTATATCTGATAAACCTGAATATACCTTGATTGATGCAGACTATTCTCAAATTGAGTTAAGAGTATTAGCCCATATATCTGATGATAATAAGATGAAGGATGCCTTTATTCACAATGAAGACATACACAAAAAAACAGCATCTGAAGTTTTCCATGTGCCTATGGATGAGGTAACACCGGGCATAAGAAATAATGCTAAGGCTGTTAACTTTGGTATAGTATATGGTATTTCAGATTATGGATTATCACAGGATTTAAATATAACTAGAAAAGAAGCTAAAGAATTTATTGAGAAGTATCTGGACAATTATGTAGGTGTAAAACAGTTTATGAAAGATATCGTTGCCCAAGGAAAAGAGAAGGGCTATGTGGAGACTTTATTAAATAGAAGAAGATATATACCTGAATTAAATGCAAAGAATTTTAATGTAAGATCCTTTGGAGAGAGGATTGCAATGAACACACCAATCCAAGGAACTGCTGCTGATATAATAAAAGTTGCAATGGTAAATGTATATAATGCTTTAAAGGAAAATAAACTTAAATCAAGACTTATACTTCAAGTTCATGATGAGTTGATCATCGAAACTCATATAGATGAAGTAGATAAAGTAAGAGGTATGTTAAAGAGCATTATGGAAGAATCTATTAATCTAAGCATTCCTTTAAGTGTGGATATTGAGATTGGGGACAATTGGTATGAAACACACTAAATGTAAAGTTGTTGGATTAACTGGTGGTATTGCCTCAGGGAAATCTACAGTATCATCTATATTAATAAACAAAGGTTATAAAGTAATAGAAGCAGATTTAGTGTCAAGACAAGTAGTAGAAATAGGAAAACCTGCATATAATGATATAATAGAGTATTTTGGTGAAATGATATTAAATGATGATAAAAGTCTAAACAGAAAAATGTTAGGGGATTTAGTTTTTTCTGATAAAAAACTTTTACAAGTTTTAAATAATATAACTCATCCATATATATTTAAAGAGTTAAATTATCAAGTCAATATTGGATGTAGCAAAAACAATATTATATTTCTTGATATACCTTTGTTATTTGAGAGATATGATGAATTTCTAAATCGAGGGATAGTATTTGATGAAGTTTGGTTAGTATATGTAGATGAAGATATTCAATTAAAGAGATTGATGTCAAGAAACAATCTAAGTGAAAAACAGGCTACAGATAGAATAAAAGCCCAAATACCCTTAAAGGAAAAAAAAGAAAAAGCCACTAAAGTAATAGACAACAATGGAGATTTAACACAATTAAATAAAAATGTGGAAGAACTCTTAAGAAAATTTTTGTAGTATGGAGGGGTTTATTTGTTTCGTAGAAAAAGAATTTTTAGTAGGTTGTTTTCTAGAATTTTAATGATTTTAATTATATTAGCTATAGCTTTATCCGCAGTTGCTTTTTTGTTTCCATTTGATTATATTGATTATATAAACAAATATGCAAAGGAATATGATGTAGACCCTTTATTAGTGTCTGCTATTATCAATGTTGAAAGTAAGTACAATAAAGATGCAGTATCTCCAAAAGATGCAAGGGGATTGATGCAAATAGGGCCTACAACAGGAAAATGGGCAGGTGAAGAGTTAAATATTGAAAACTATAATGAAAACATGCTTTTTATTCCTGAGATAAATATAAGGATAGGAATATGGTACTTATCAAAGTTGGAAAGTGAATTTGGTGATAATCTAGACCTTATTTTAGCTGCATATAATGCGGGTAGTGGTAATGTACAAAAATGGAGACTAGACTCACTTTATTCTAAGGATGGGATAAACTTAGATAATATACCATTTAAAGAAACTGCTGAATACCTAGTAAAAGTTAAGTCGAACCTGAAAATATATAATTTATTCTATGATAATAAAATTAGTAATTCAGACGATTTTGGTATGAAGTATATAGAAATTATGAATAGTTTAAGGAAGAATATATTAAATATATCCAATTCCTATAGTAAGGGTGATTTAATTTGATTTGGAAAAAAAATCTAATAGCCATATTTATGGCCATAATATTACTACTAACTGGTTGTGGACCAGCTAATGTAATTGATACGGTATATGAAAATGATGATGATAGTACACTGGATTTATCCCCTACTGAAGGTGGACAGGTTATAATTCCTTTAACAAATTTTAGTACATTAAATCCATTACTAACTACTAACTCACACTATCATTATTTTAGTAAGTTGATATTTGAAGGTTTATTTGATTTTAATCAAGATTTAAGCATTGAACCTAAATTAGCAGAAAGTTATTTTATCTTCAATGAAGGTAAAACGATCTCCATAAAACTGAAAAATGATATTCAATGGCATGATGGAAACTCTTTTACTAGTGAAGATGTCCAGTTTACAATAGATGTTATAAAATATGCAAATAGGGAAAGTACATACGGAAATATTTTGGAAAGTAGTTTAGGAGCTGATGGAGTTATTAATTTCAACACTGTAATTAATACAAAGGTAATAGATGATAATAATATTGAAATTACCTTTGATAAACAGTATCTAAACAATCTAGAAGTACTTACTTTTCCAATTATACCAAAACATATTTTTGTACAAAATGGAAATAAAAACCCAATCATAAATGCTTTGGTTACAGATGACTATTTGCCAATTGGTACTGGTCCCTATAAATTCGTATCCCATGAGAAGCACAAATTTGTTACTCTTAACAAAAATGAAAATTACTGGAATGGTACTCCTTACATCAATGAAATTGTTGGAAGGGTGTTGGATGATGAGGAACTAATACTAACTGCTTTTGAAACTGGGCAGATTAACTTTGCATCAACAATTGGGGTAGACTGGGACAAGTATAGACAAAATAGTAGGATAAAAGTGCTTGAGTATATATCTCCTAATTATGAATTTATAGGATTTAACTTTAATAATGGATTAATGCAAGATGAAAAGGGGCAGTCCATAAGAAAAGCTATAGCCTATGGAATAAATCGTCAAGATATCATTCACAAGGTTTATCTTGGTCATGGAACTCAAATAGATGTCCCTATGTATCCAGATTCCTATCTATTATCATCAGGTGCAAATACTTTTGGATACAATAAAGATATTGCTTTAGAAATACTAAATAAAGCAGGTTTCAAAGATATTGACGAAGATGGCATTTTAGAGGATGAAAATGGTGTTGATCTTAGTCTAAGACTTGTCACAAATGTAAATAACAGTACTAGGAGATTGGTAGCAGATTTAATAAAGGACAATTTAAGGGACATTGGTATTGAGGTTAAACTAGACTTTAACACACAATACACAAAAGAATATGATGAAGCTGAATCAGAAACTATTTGGGAAGAATTTAATAGTAAAATAAGTAAGGGAGACTATGATATGGTATTACTAGGGTGGCAATCTTCTATAATACCAAATCTATACCCAATGTATCATAGTAGTATGATTAGCAAAGGGACAAATTTTATTAATTATAATAATGAGAGTATGGACCTCTTATTAAGGGATACATTAATTGACAACCCAATAGAATCCAAAGTAGATTAATATTCAAAGCTTCAAAATCATATAGTGGAAGACCTACCATATGTTAGCTTATATTTTTTAAATAAAGGATTATTAGTAGATACAAAAGTTCACGGGGAATTGAAGCCTACTTTTTTCAATCTATATAATGGAATTGAAAATTGTTATATAGTTAAATAAGGAGAACCCTTGAAAAAATTTAATTATAGTTTATAATATTACTTGTATGCTTAAGTGTTTGATATGTCAAACACTTAAGCTATCATTTATGTATAAGCGAGAGTGGTGGAATTGGTAGACACGTACGCTTGAGGGGCGTATGCTTCACGGCATGGGGGTTCGAGTCCCTTCTCTCGCACCATAAGAAAAATAGATTGATGAGGGTTTGAATAAAAATTCAAAAACCCTCATTTTTTATACCTATATAAGATCGTATATTTGACTACCAGAATTTACAAAAAATGCAATAATCTTAACTTGCAATATGAATTCAAAGGTTTATAATATATGTGTATTATACTGAATTATTATAAAAAATTATCAATCTTTTATCTAATATTTTGTAACTTGTGTACTTTTTTAACAATTAATGTTATAATATTCTTTGGTATTAAGCTTAAATTTTTTTAAGCTTAATTATATAATTTTTACTATAATACAACAAAGAGGTGGAATAAGAATGAGACTTGACAATCTCACTTTCAAAGGTGGAATTCATGTTAAAGATCAAAAGGAATTTACTAAAGATAAATCAGTGGAAAAAGCTATAGAACCAAGTATAGTAAAGATTCCTTTACACCAACATGTAGGTGCACCTTGTAAAGCTTTGGTAAAAAAAGGTGATACAGTGAAAGTTGGCCAAAAAATTGGGGATTCAGAAGCAACACTTACTGTACCAGTTCATTCTAGTATTTCAGGTGAGGTAATAGGCATTGAGAAACTTTATACTCCAGATGGATATAAGGTTGACTGTGTAGTTATTGAATCTGATGGACTTAATGAGGTAGACGAATCTGTAAAACCAAAAGGGAAATTAGAGAGTTTAACAGGTGAAGAAATCTTAGCTATATCAAGAGAAGCTGGAATAGCTGGATTAGGTGGGGCGGCATTTCCATTGCATTCAAAGTTTACTACTTCACTTGAGGCTGGTATAGATACGATCATACTAAATGGTTCTGAATGTGAACCGTATCTAACTTCCGATCATAGGGTTATGTTAGAATCGCCAGAAAAAGTAATCTATGGCTTAGAAGTGATGATGAAGTATTTTGGTTTAAATAGTGGTTACATAGCGGTTGAAGACAACAAAAATGATGCAATAGCTTCCTTAAAGGAGTCATTAAAAGGAAATGATAGTATTCATGTTGCTAGCTTAATAACCAAATTCCCTCAAGGAGAATCTTACAGATTAGTTGATGCTGTTATTGGAAGAAAAGTTCCTCAAGGTGGAAGAACCAAAGATGTTAAATCATTTGTTACAAATGTATGTACATCCGCAGCACTTGCAGAAGCGATATTAGATGGAAAACCATTGTATGAAAGAGTAGTGACTGTTACTGGTAATGGTTTAAAAGAACCTAAAAACCTAATGGTTAAAATTGGGACAAGTATTGGTGATTTAATAGCTCAATGTGGCGGATTTAAGGGTACTCCAGGAAAAATTATAGCTGGTGGACCAATGACTGGTTTCACACAATTTACTTTGGATACACCGATTACTAAAGGAGTAACAGGTATTATTGTACTTACAGAAGAAGAAGCTGCACCGGTTAAAACAAGTCCTTGTATAAAATGTGGTAAATGTGTAGAGGCATGTCCTGCTTATCTACTACCATTAACAATCAGTGCATACTCACTAAAAGACATGTATGATGAAGCAGAATCATATAATGCTCTTGCTTGTATAGAATGTGGTAGTTGCTCATATATTTGCCCAGCAAAAAGACCTTTAACAGAGTCTATTGCTCATGCAAAGAGAGAAATTACTGCACAAAGGAAAAAATCATAATTGTTAGGAGGAAATAGAATGGATAAAGTAGAATTAGATAAAGCCTTAACCATGTCTCTGGCACCTCATATAAGATCTAGTGATTCCACAAAAAAACTAATGTTGGATGTAATTATAGCGATGGTGCCTGCGTTAATAGGGAGCGTGTATTTCTATGGTATATCAGCACTAATTCTTATTTTAGTTTCAATAGCTTCAGCTGTTGGATCTGAAATATTGATAAAGAAGTTATTTAAGAAAGACATATTGATTGGGGACTTAAGTGCCGTAGTTACTGGTATTTTAATAGCATTCAATCTACCTGCTAATGCCCCTTGGTGGATTGCTGTATTTGGTTCATTTTTTGCAATCGTAGTAGTTAAAGAATTTTTTGGTGGAATTGGTTCAAATTTTATGAACCCAGCACTTGCGGCTAGAGCTGCCTTAGTTGCTTCATGGCCATCAATTATGGCTACATATGTTAACACTGATGGAATAACAAGTGCTACACCATTAGCATTGATTAAAGGCGGTAGTGGAGTAGATGCGTTACCATCATTATCCAGAATGTTTATAGGAGATATCGGTGGCTCTTTAGGTGAAACCTCAGCACTTCTATTATTAATTGGTGGGGCATACTTGCTTATTAGAAAAGTTATAGATTGGAAAATCCCAGTAATTTATATAGGCACTACTGCTATAGTGTTGTTAATTTTAGGTGTTAATACAGATTTATTAGTTTACCACATCTTAGGTGGAGGACTTATATTAGGAGCATTTTTCATGGCGACTGACTATACAACCTCACCAATAACAACTAAAGGTAAAATAATATTTGCCATTGGTTGTGGTTTATTAACAGCGTTAATTAGAGTAAAAGGTGGCATGCCAGAAGGGGTATCTTATTCTATATTATTGATGAACATAATGACCCCAATTATCGAAAGGTTTACAAAGCCAAAAGTCTTTGGGGAGGTAAAATAATATGGATATGAAAGAAACTTTAAGATTAGGAATAATTTTATTATTAATCTCGGCAGTAGCTGCAGGTATATTAGCATTCTCTAATGAAATCACTGGTCCAATAATTGCAGAAAGAGAAAGAGAAGAAGCATTTGGAGCTTTCTTAGAAATATTTCCTGAAGCAGATGATTTTGTAGAGATAGATGAAGACTTGCTAGCTGAAATACAATCAACAAATGGAAATATTAATGGTGTATTAGAAGCTAAATCAGGCGATCAAACTATAGGTTATGCATTTCAAGTATCGGCAGGTGGATATGGTGGTGCAGTTAATACTATAGCTGGTATAAGTACTGCTGATAATACAGTAGCTGGTATCAGAATAGGTACTCACAGTGAGACGCCAAACCTAGGTGATGCTATAGAAAAACCTAACTTTACTGATTCGTATGTTGGTAAAACTACTACTGAAAAATTAGTAGCAGTAGGTTCACCTTCAGCTGAAAATGAAGTTCTATCAATATCTGGTGCTACCATATCATCTTTTGCAGTTTTATCAGGTGTAAATGATGCGAATGATGCATATCTAAGATACTTTACAGATATGGAAGTAGAACCAATAATCGAAGAAACAGAGGAGGAAAAACAAGCTAGGTTCTTCAACGAACTATTTGCTGATGCTGATGAATTCACTCCAGTAGAAGAGAGTGTATTAGACACTATAATGGCTGATAATAGATTTGTTCAAGAAATCTTTGAGGCAAATGCTGGTGGAGAAGTAATCGGGTATGTATTTAAAACAATTTCAGGTGGTTATGGTGGAGAAATCCCTGTAATGACTGGTATAAATGTTGATGGTACATTAACTGGTATTAAAGTAGGTGCAAACAGCGAAACTCCAGGCCTAGGTACAAAAGTAGAAGAAGCAGACTTTACTGATTCATTTGTAGGTAAGGGAACAGAAGAAGCTCTTGTTCCAGTAGGCACACCTTCATCAGATAATGAAGTTCAATTAATCTCTGGTGCAACTGTTTCTACAGATGGCGTATTATATGGTGTAAACGGAGCTAGAGAAGCATTTATAAATTTAATCACACAATAAATTAAGTGGAGGTGGAAACATTGAAACTATCTAATATATTTAAAAATGGTATTTTTAAAGAAAACCCTGTATTGGTACAATTAGTAGGTTTGTGTTCAGTGTTGGCTGTAACTACTACTACAGTAAATGGGTTATCAATGGGTTTAGCTGTAACGGCTGTATTATTAGGTTCAAATATAGTTATTTCATTAATGAGAAATATAATTCCAGATAAGATCCGTATCCCGGCTTTTATCGTTGTAATAGCAACATTTGTAACACTATTAGAGATGTTTTTAAATGCATATATGCAATCAATTTACAATGCACTAGGAATTTTCTTACCTTTAATAGTGGTAAACTGTACAATCCTTGCAAGGGCTGAGTCTTTTGCTTCTAAAAACAGTGTTGTTCCATCAATGGTTGATGGGTTAGGAATGGGATTAGGGTTTACTTTTGCTGTTACTGTATTAGGAATTGTTAGGGAAGTTTTTGGTAATGGTACATTTTTAGGTGGTACAGATTTTGTTATAAATGTATTTGGAGAGGCTTATCCAGGAGCTGGTATATTGGTAGCACCTGCTGGAGCCTTTATATTACTAGGCATCTTTATAGCAGTTTTTAATGTAGTACTTAATAAAAAGAAGAAAACTAACTAAGAGATAGAAGAGGAGGAGACTAAATGAACTTGCTAACAATATTAGTATCTACTGTGTTTGTTAACAACTATGTATTTGCTAGATTCTTAGGGATATGTCCTTTTCTTGGAGTATCTCAAAAGACCGAAACTGCGACAGGTATGGGTCTTGCTGTAACTTTCGTTATTACAATGGCTTCAGCTATTACCTACTTAGTATATCATTCAATTCTTGATCCACTAGGAATTGGTTACTTACAGACTTTAACATTTATTTTGATAATTGCATCTTTAGTTCAGTTTATTGAACTAGTAATAAGAAAAATGAGTCCGAGTCTATATAATGGAATGGGTGTATTCTTACCACTTATAACTACTAACTGTGTAGTATTAGGTGTTACTATTATAAATATTCAAGATAACTTAACATTTTTAGATTCAGTAATTAATGGTCTAGGAGCTTCATTAGGTTTCTTCTTAGCATTGATTTTATTAGCTGGTGTTAGGGAGAAGTTAGAGTTGGCAGATGTACCTGAAGCTTTAAAGGGTGTACCAATTGCCTTAGTTTCTGCAGGATTAATGTCTATAGCCTTTTCAGGTTTTAGTGGCTTAGTTTAGGAGGTAATGAAATGGAAAATATTTTATATCCAATATTAGTTTTAGGCGGAATTGGGCTACTGTTTGGCGTTCTATTATCTATTGCCTCAGTTGTATTCAAAGTTGAAGTCGATCCCAAAATAGAGGAAGTGCTAGAAGCATTGCCAGGAGCAAACTGTGGTGCTTGTGGGTTTCCAGGTTGTGCTGGTTTAGCAGGTGCAATAGCTGAAGGAAAAGCACCTGTAAATGCCTGTCCAATTGGGGGACAAAAAGTTGCTGACAATGTTGCTCAAATCATGGGAGTAAATGCAGAAGCTGTTGATAAAAATGTTGCTGTAGTATTATGTCAAGGTAGTAAATCTAAATCAAAAGACAAAGCTATATATGAAGGCGTTCAAGATTGTAGATATGAAGCTGAACTTGCAGATGGATGTAAAGCATGTCCTTATGGTTGCTTAGGATGTGGAACATGTTATGATGTTTGCGATTTCGATGCAATTAGAATGGTTGACGGTGTAGCTGTTATAGATAAGGATAAATGTACGGCTTGTATGAAATGTATTGACATATGTCCTAAGAAAATAATTGAATTAGTTCCTTATGATAATGAATACATTGTAAAATGTAAGAGTGAAGATAAGGGTAAAGAAGTTAGAGGATATTGTGATATAGGTTGTATAGCATGTAAACTATGTGTTAAAAACTGTCCAGAAGATGCATTTACATTCGAAAACAATCTTGCAAAGATTATTTACGATAAATGTACAAATTGTGGAATTTGTGAAGAAAAATGTCCTACAAAATGTATTTGGACTAGTAATGAAAAAGATCAAGAAGCTGCAAGCTAAAACAGAGCCCGTTATGGGCTCTGTTTTTATACTTGGATTAATTCTATCAGTGCTTTCAAATGACTACCTAGATAGTAAATTAGGTTGTATTTGAAATACATAAATGGTAAACTATAAAGAGTGGAAATGACAAGGGACATTTGTCATACTATCTTGTTTCCGACAGTATAAAACTAATTTATTGTTAGTTTCTGTACGGAATCTGTGCTCTATAATGAAAGGTGATTAAATTGACAAAAGGTGACAAATTATTAATAGTATTTGTTCTCATATTATCATTAGCTTCTATGGGATACATAAGAAAACAGGGATTGTCTAATAAGGATAAATACGTAAGTATACAGGTGAATGGTAAAGAGATTAAAAAAATTATATTTGATGATGCTATAGTGGGAAAAACCATACCTATCGAAACGGATCATGGATATAATCTGATAGAAGTTGGAGACAATGAAATAAGAGTTATTGAAGCAAGTTGTCCCGATCAAATTGACGTTAAACAAGGTTATATATCTCGAATAGGTGAAACTATAGTTTGCTTGCCAAACAAAATGGTCATTGAAATAAAAGGGATAGACACTGTAGATGGAATAGATATGATGAATTATTAGGAAGAGGTACATATGAAAAAACTAAATAAAATGCTTTTTTTATCAGTATTAGTGTCAGTAGGTCTGGCATTAAGTGTATTAGAATCGGCGATTCCATTGCCTATTACCTTTCCTGGTGCTAAACTAGGTTTATCAAATATGGTAGTTTTAATAACCTTAGTAGTATTTGGTTTTAGGGATGGAATTACAGTTGCTATGTTAAAAAGTGCCGTACTTATGTTAGTTACAGGTAGTATATCAAGTTTTTTATATAGCTTTTCTGGAGCTGTACTAAGTTGTCTTGCAATGTATATAGGATACAGATTTTTTACAAAGATTTTTAGTTTAATAGGTGTAAGCATATTAGGTGCTTTAGCACATAATTTTGCCCAAGTGACTGTTGCTACGATTATTATGAATAACTTAAGGATATATACATATTTACCATTTTTAATGTTAACCAGTATTTTTTCTGGCTATTTTGTCGGACTGGCTTCTACATATATTATAAAAAACCTTAAAGTTAGTTTTAATATATTATTTAGGGGGTAAGATGTTTTTTATGAATAAATTGATATTAGCAACTTCATCTCCCAGAAGAAAAGAGTTATTTGAAAAATTTAATATAGATTATATGGCTGTTAATAGCAATATTATTGAAAGATTAAATCCTGATGATGAACCCCTACAATATGCAATGAGAATGGCATTTTTAAAAGCATACAGTGTTAGTAGATTATATGAAAAAGATATAGTTATAGGTACAGATACTATTGTAGTATTGAATAATGAAATTTTGGGCAAGCCAAGAGATCAAGAGGATGCTTTTAGAATGCTGAAACTTTTAAGCGGGAATCATCACGAAGTAATTTCAGGTATATCTCTTATAAATTTAGCTTCTAATACAAAGATCGTTGATTATGATATTACAAAAGTAAAATTTAGGAATTTAAGTGATGACACCATACTCAAATATATAGATACCAAGGAGCCATTGGATAAATCTGGTGGCTATGGAATTCAAGGTTTTGGAGGTCTACTTGTTGAAAGTATTGTCGGCTCATATTATAATGTAATAGGACTGCCTTTAGTAAAGCTTGATGAATTACTAATGAAGTATTTTGACTTTAGCATAATATAAAAAGAAGGGTGAAACTATGGAGGATAATTTAAGTATTGATAGAAACTATACTATTAAAGATTTACCCATAAGTGAAAGGCCTAGAGAAAAATTATATAGCTATGGACCTGAATCTTTGTCAAATGCTGAATTACTAGCCATTATTATTAGGACAGGCCATAAAGAGGATACTGCAGTTGAAGTTGCACAAAGGATATTAAATTTAGATAATAGAGGATTACCTTTCTTATCCAATGTTACTTTAGAGCAACTTACTGATATCAAAGGAATAGGAGAGTGTAAAGCAGCACAAATATTAGCGGCCATAGAAATTGGCAAAAGAATTAATAGATGGAAAGCAGATGATAAGGTAAAAGTAACTTCACCCATGGTTATTGCAAATTTAATGATGGATGAAATGAGATATCTAGATAAGGAACATTTCAATATTGCAATCTTAGATACGAAAAATCAAGTATTGAGTATTGAAAACATATCTATTGGGACTTTAAATGCTTCTATCGTACACCCAAGAGATGTATTCAATATGGCAATTAAGAAGAATGCTAATTCTATTATATTATTACATAATCACCCTAGTGGTGATCCACAACCTAGCAATGAAGATATTAACATTACTCATAGATTAGTCGATGTGGGGAATTTAGTAGGTATAAAGGTTTTAGATCATATAATTATTGGAGATAATAGGTATATAAGCTTTAAGGAGAAAAACTTATTTTAAACTTTGGAAGGAGAAACATATGAAATTTTTTAATTTATTCAATAAAGACATGGGAATAGACTTAGGAACAGCAAATACATTAGTTTATATAAAGAACAGGGGTGTTGTAGCTAGAGAACCTTCAGTAGTTGCAATTCAAACAAACACAAAACAAGTACTAGCAGTAGGTGAAGAAGCTAAGAAAATGATTGGTAGAACTCCAGGTAACATCGTGGCCATCAGACCATTAAAAGATGGAGTTATAGCTGATTTTAATGTAACGCAAGAAATGTTAAAATATTTTATAAGAAAAGCATATAAAAGAAGATCAATCTTACAACCACGTGTTGTAATATGTGTACCTAGTGGAGTCACAGAAGTGGAGAAAAGAGCAGTGGAGGAAGCTGCAATACATGCTGGAGCCAGAGATGCTTACTTAATAGAAGAACCGATGGCAGCAGCAATAGGTGCGGGTTTACCAGTGCAAGAAGCAACGGGTAGTTTAATAGTGGATATTGGTGGTGGTACTACTGAAGTGGCTGTTATTTCCCTAGGTGGTATAGTTACCAGTAAATCCATCAGAGTAGGTGGAGATGAGTTTGATGAAGCTATAGTTAATTATATTAAGAAAGAATACAGTCTAATGATTGGGGAAAGAACAGCTGAAGAAATAAAGATAACTATTGGTACAGCTGATGTAAACTCAGAAGTAGTAAAGATGGACATAAGAGGACGTGATTTAATCAGTGGGTTACCTAAGACTTTGGAAATTTCATCTAAAGAAATATATGATGCTATGAAGGAACCAATATCAAATATTATTGACTCAATTAAATCTACACTTGAAAAAACTCCACCAGAACTAGCCGCAGATATTATGGAGCAAGGAATAATGTTAACCGGTGGTGGTGCTCAACTTGATGGCATCGATAGAGTAATTATAAATGAAACTAAAATGCCAGTTATAATAGCTGAAAATCCTCTTGACTGTGTAGCCATAGGTACGGGAAAAGCATTAGAAAGTATAGATATATTAAAGAGAACATTGCATAATAGTAAAAGAATGGGCTAAGTGGTGATAATATGTATTTCTTTAGAAAATACAAGAATAGAATGATGGTAACAGCAGTTGCTATCATTCTAATTGTTATAATTGGAGTTACAAATAAGGATAGATTATCCTTAACTAAATTTGAGAAAATAGTAGGCAATATTGTTAGCCCAATCACTAAGGTAACATCCAGTATTGGGAATAAAGTGTCGGATTTTTTTAGTGGTATATTTAATATATCCAATTTAGAAGAGGAAAACGAAGAATTAAAGATTAAAGTTGCAGCTTTGGAAGAGGAAAATAGAGATTATCAAAATCTAATTGGAAAATATGATTTCCTTAAAAATGAAGCGGGATTACTTGAATTGACGAACTATAATATGATTTCTGCTCAAATTACTAGTAAGGAGCCAGGGAACTGGTATGATGTATTTATTATAGATAAAGGCTTGAAGGATGGTATAACAAAAGGTGATAATGTTATACAAGGAATTGAGGTTGAAAACCAAGTCATCGAAGAAGGGATCATAGGACGAATTATTGATGTTGGTGATAACTGGGCCAAGGTTGTATCTATCGTTGATGAGCAAAATAGAATCTCTTTTAAAATCATAAGAACACAGGATGGGGGAGTACTTCAGGGAAGTGCCAACGGCGTGGACGGAGAAATTAGTGGATTTTTGTTTGATGATAAAGCAGATGTTGTACCTGGGGACAAAATATATACCTCGGGCCTTGGAGGGGCATTTCTTCAGGATTTATATATAGGAGAAGTGGACAAGGTTGAGGACGTTGAAGAAGAATTGATAAAAAAAATAACGGTAAAACCTGCAATAGATTTTAAGAAACTTTTTAGAGTATTTATTATAACTGATTAATTAAGGATTGATTGAAATGGCCATAACCACATTAACATTAATAATAATCATATTGATTAATATTGTATTTCAAAGCTCGATACTCCCTTATCTTACTTTATTTGGTTTTATGCCCAATACTGGTTTGGTGCTAATTGTAATAATAGCACTACGACAAGGGAAGTATTATGGAGGTTTTTTTGGTTTAGGACTAGGTCTAATCCAAGATATTCTTTTTGGGCAAGCTATAGGTGTAAATGCTCTAATATTCTTTATTCTAGGATATACTATAGGATTGATACAAGATGTATTAGATATAGAAAACATTATAATTCCAATACTTTCTTCGGCGCTAGGAACAATTTTTTATAACTTCTCATTTTATATTATAATGTTTTTCCTTTCAGTAGATATCCCAACAGAAGTAATGATGAAAAATGTATTTTCCCTAGAAATTTTATATAATGTAATTTTAGCAGCTTTAGTATATAAGCTGTTTTCTAAGATATTTGTTATACCTTCTCTAAGGTTTGGGAAAAGGTAGGGGTGAGAAAAATTGAAATTAATTGAAAAAATAAAAAACAGATATAATATAGTTACATTGGTATTGGTTATACTGATGCTATTATTGTCTTTTAGACTTGCTACATTGACCATTGCTCAAGGTGACTATTATAGAGATCTATCAGATAATAAAAGGTTGAAAGAAGTATACATAACTGCTCCTAGAGGTGAGATTAGAGATAGATATGGAAGGCTACTTGCTGGAAATAAGCCGAGTTTTACTGTTCAATTATTGAAAGATGAATTAAATCGATTGGACATCGATAGAAGAAACGAAGCTTACTTAACTCTTATAAGACTTCTTGAAGAAGATGGAACCAACTATGTAGATGAAATACCTATCCAGTTAAATATTTTTAAATATAGGACTGACGAGGACTATGAAATAGAAACTATGGATCCAATAGATAAGGTATTGGAGATAATAGTTGAGAATAATCTAGTATCAGAGATACTGGATTCCTTCTATATACACGATAAATATGATGAGCATTTTCAATTTATACCTGCAAATAAAGCAATAACCGCTCTTTTAAGTAAGGGGGTAGATGCACCTATAAATGCAGCAATTGTAGAAGGAGAAGTTTCAATACAATTTAATACAGGTGCAGATGTGAATACCTCTCTTACACCCAAACAAATAATAGAGAGTTATATAAAAGAAGATCAAACCATATTGAGGAAGATGGTAGATCATTCTATTTCTAGAAAACTAGTATACGATATATTAGTTGAAAAGAATTTAGCAGATAATATAAGATTAGAAGATGTTGCTATTAATTATGAGGAAGAATTTTTAAAACAAAAAAGGTTATTAAGCAAAGTATATCCAGAAGTCACTATTGATTCAAGTGCGGAAGATGATTTTGTAAGTATAGCTAAACAGGTATCATTGAAGAATTTCTTAGAGCGAAGTGTTGAGCAACCCGATGGAGAAATATTGATTCCAGGTAAAATATTACTAGAAATGATAAAAGAGAAAGATAACACGATTCCTATAGAAGTAGAGCTGGTTCAGGATGAATCTTCTGTTATATTTAGCTACACTGGTAATAAGGATATTGGAGATGAGAGTTTAGTTGATTTACTTATAGAATATGGTGAAAAAGCTGGAGTATTATCTGGATTTATTACTAGTGATAGTATAAAATATTTACTTCAGTCACAAATGCTTAGGGATGGCGTAAATCCACGGATTTCTATTGCAAATCAGTTCCAATATGTAGAAATCAACAATTTAATTAGCTTTTATAATAGCAATAATATAATCAAAGTATCTTCCACAGATGAAGTTGATATTTTTGAGTTATTGGAATTAGATAAAAAAGAAATATTCGATTCTGTAAGGGATAATTATGAAATAGATGAAGAACTTAGTAACTATGAAGCAAGAAAGATGCTAATTATTCATAATCAGTTAAAAAAGCAAGGGTATTTGGCATATAATCCAATTAATATAGCCTATGGTATAAAAGATAGTACAGTTGCAAAAATAGAAGAAACTTTGGTTGAAACCCCAGGGATAGGTGTTTCAGTTGAGCCAGTTAGATACTATCCAGAAGGAACTTCTGCAGCACATATATTAGGATACCTTGGAAAAATAAGTCAATCCAATGAGATACAAAAATATGTACAAGAGTTAGGTTATTCACCAAATGCAATCATTGGTAAAACAGGTATTGAAGAAAGTTACGAGGAGGTACTTAATGGCGCAAGCGGTATAAGAACCGTAGAAGTTGATTCTTTAGGTAATACAACTAGTGTCTTAGACGAAGTCAAACCAATACCGGGTGATAATATATATTTATCTATCGATTTAAAACTGCAAAAAGTTGCAGAAGAGGCCTTAGCCCATACTTTGGACCAACTAAGTAAAGGTGGTACCTACACAAGTCAATGGGGGGACTATCCATTTGGCATTTATAATAGAAAAAGAAGACCATATATAGCTAATTCAGGAGCTGTTGTGGCAATTGATGTTAAAACTGGTCAAGTATTAGCCAGTGTAAGTTATCCTTCATATGATCCCAATTTATTTTCCACTGGTATATCAAATACTGACTGGGAGAGTTTATTTCCCGAAAATGAAGATGACCAATTGGCGCCGAGACCATTATATAATATAGCTACCCAAACCGCGGTTCAACCTGGTTCTATATATAAGATGGTTACAGGGTTAACTGCTTTGGAAAAGGGCTTGGATCCCAAACTAAAGATACAGGATATGGGTAGAATTGACATAGGAAGCAGCCAATTTAGATGTTTGATTTGGACAAATACAGGTGGAACTCACGGTTGGGAAAATTTATATGAAGCAATCAGAGATTCATGTAACTATTATTTCTATACCTTAGCTTTAGGCTATAATCAAAAAACCGGTGCTAATATTGGAGCTAAGATAAGCATTGAAGATATAGCAGAAATATCTAAAAAACTTGGTCTAAACGATAAGACAGGAATTGAAATAAATATACCATCTGAAGTGTCTGGAGGCGTGCCAGATCCACAAAGAAAGCTTATTAACACAAAATCTTTGCTTAAATCATATCTTAATGCAAATATTGACAAATATTTCAGAGAAGATTTTGAATATGATGACGAATATAAAGTAGAAATCATTGAGGAAATAATCGATTGGTTAGAATATGAAAATCCATTAACCCGTGGAGAAGTAGTTAGAAGGATGGAGGACTTGGGATTAGACCCTGAGTTAAGGCTACCACGAGAAGGCGGAGGATTTGAAAAAGAAGGATTAGCTGATAAGATAAAATACACATATATAAACTTTGCAGGTTGGAATATCACTGATACGTTAAATGTCACTATAGGACAAGGAGCCAATGCTTATACGCCTATTCAAATGGCAAACTATATAGCGACCCTTTCCAATGGAGGATATAGACATAAATTGACTTTAATCGACAACATAAAAAACTTTAATAATTCACAGATTCAATATGCCCACGAAGTTAATCCAGAAAGAATTGGATTAAATGATTATGAAAACTTGGAGCATGTTAAAATGGGTATGAAACTGGTAGCTGAAAGTGGAACTGCAAGAAGAATATTCCAGAATTTCCCTATAGATGTCGGTGTAAAAACAGGTACGGCGGAAAAAAGTGGAATCAACCCATCAACGGGAGATAACTATGATGACTTTGCATGGTTCGTAGGGTTTGCACCATATGAAGATCCAGAAATAGCAGTTGCAGCTGTTATTTTTCAAGGTGGGTCAGGTGGATATGCAGGTCCAATGGTAAGGGATATAATGGCTGAATATCTTGGTCTGAATAATTCAAACGTAGATGATAGCCTACCATATGATAGTTTTATAACAAAATAAGAAAGAATATGGAAATATAAAGTGATTTACTATAAAATGTATATATTATTGTATATAAAGACGGAGGTACTTTGTAGGTGAAAAAAGAGAGTATTACCTTTAAAGGAGTAAAAGAAGGTGTATATTTAGAAATTGTAGGTTCTGATATAAAACAAATAAAAAACGAGTTAAAAACAAAGATGATGAAATCTTCTAGTTTCTTTCAAGGTACTACATTTCTAGGAGTAAAGGCTGATGAATTAACTTCAGAGGAGATTCTTGAGATTAGTTTAGTTTTAAAATACAAATATGATTTTAATCTTCGAATTGATGGAGATTTTTTTAAGGAAATAATAAAATCATATCAAGATGAAGAGACAGGAGAAAATTTACTTTCAGATATTTCTAAAGAAGGCATGACAAAGTTTCTACATGGAACACTTAGGTCTGGACAAATTATAGAATATAATGGTAATATCGTAGTAGTAGGTGATGTGAATCCAGGTGCGATTTTAAAAGCTAGGGGAAATATTATTGTACTTGGATCCTTAAAAGGAGTAGCCTATGCTGGTTTAGATGGCAATATGGATGTAATCGTAGCAGCATATCAGTTATTACCTACTCAACTAAGAATTGGTGAGATCATAGTAAGGGCTCCAGATGGAGATGTTTCAGAGTATAGATTACCGGAAGTAGCAAAGATATGTAACGGTGAAATAGTAATTGAGCCATATTTACCCAATAAATAATAGGGAGGAACATAAATGGATAATGAAAAGTTAGGAACTGCTATAGTAATTACCTCGGGAAAGGGAGGGGTTGGGAAGACTACAACTAGTGCCAATATTGGGACAGGCCTTGCAATATTGGGAAAATCTGTTGTAATACTAGATGCAGATATTGGGCTTAGAAATTTAGACGTAGTAATGGGTTTAGAAAATAGAATCGTATATGATATCGTAGATGTAGTTGAAGGCAATTGTAGATTAAAACAAGGACTAATTAGAGATAAAAGATTTGAGAAACTGTACTTATTGCCAGCAGCCCAAACTAGGGATAAATCAGCTGTGAAGCCAGAGCAAATGAAAGAATTAGTTGATGAACTTAAAGAGGATTTTGATTATATAATCATAGATTCCCCAGCAGGTATCGAACAAGGCTTTCAATATTCCATAGCAGGAGCTGACATAGCCGTTATAGTTACAACACCTGAAATATCAGCAGTAAGGGATGCTGATAGAGTAATCGGCATTCTTGAAGCAAAAGGTCTTAACAACCCAAAACTCATAATCAACAGAATTAGACCTGAAATGGTTAAAAGAGGAGATATGATGAATAGGGATGATATAGAAGACATACTAGCTATAGGTTTATTGGGGATAGTACCAGATGATGAAGAAATAGTAATATCTACGAATAAAGGTGAGCCAGCAGTAATAGAGAGAAAATCACACGCTGGTAATGCTTATATGAATATAGCAAAAAGGATAATAGGGGAAGAAGTGGAATTATTAGATATAGAAAGTTCTGAAGAGGGTAAATTTAGTAAAATACTAAAAATGTTATTTGGTAAATAGGAGGGGATAGTCTTGGATCTTTTTAAGATATTTGGGAAAAAGCAAGAAAAAAGCAAAAATGTTGCAAAGGAAAGACTTAAGTTGGTATTGGTACATGATAGATCTGACCTATCGCCGCAACTATTAGAGATGATGAAAACAGATATTATTAGGGTTATTACTGAGTATGCAGATATAGATGAGGAAGGATTAGATATAAAGGTGACTAGGATGAAAAAGGATGGAGATATAACACCAGTATCAGCATTAGTTGCCAATATTCCTATTACAAAAATTAAAGATAACAAATAAGACTTAAATCATATATTTAAATTATGGTATAAAACCTGTACTTAATAAATATCATTATAGTATTAAGGCGGGTGAAAAGATGAAAAGTCAAATAATCAATACATTAAATGTTCTATTGATAAACAGCTCTAAAATCCTAAAAAAAATAGCACGCAAAAGTATAGTAGCTATCGGTATTTTGTTACTAATATTGCTTCTAAAAATCATAAATATTAACCAGGCTAATATATTATTGAATTCTGTAAAAGAAACAATAAATTATGAGTTTAGTATTGTAGATGACAGTAAAAGAATATTTAATAAAGCTAAGGATTTACTTGATAATTCACAAAAAGTACTTCAAGTTTTTAATTTAGGAGTGAAAGATAAATATCCAACACCTATTTCAGGAAGCATCCATAAAGGATATCATGAAGAAACAAATAAAGGCTGGGATATAAAATCAAATGGTGATCATGAACCCATAGCTATATTAGATGGTGTTGTGAAAGAAGTTATATTAATGGACAATAAAGGGTATTATGTTACTGTAGAGACTGGAGAATTTCAATATACATATGGGTATCTATCGAAAGCTTATGTTACAATTGGTGATACAGTTGCACAAGGTGATTTTATCGGCTACTTAGGGACCAATAAAGATGGATACAAATACCTAAGATTTGAAGTAATAAAAGATGGTAAATATATAAATCCTGAAAATTACATCGAATTAGAGTAAAATACCTCGGAATGCCACTGAGGTATTTTTTATGACCCCATACAGGACTCCGGAACAATTTTCTGGGGCAAATAGAAGTTGCATGTCAAATGTAACTTTGAAAGATGTATTTATACTATAAATATGATAAAATAGTAATATACAAATTTCCTTAAGAAAGGTGATTATTTTTGATTAACAAGAAGAAATTAGATAAAATTTTAAATAAAGTGGAAAAACCAGCAAGATATATCGGTATGGAACAAAACTCCGTAATAAAGGATTTAAATAATGTAAAAGTTAAATTTGCGTTTTGTTTTCCAGATGTATATGAGGTTGGCATGTCTCACTTGGGACTTCATATACTTTATAACCTTATTAACAATGAAAAGGATTATGCATGTGAAAGGGTATTTTCACCTTGGGTGGATATGGAGGAACTCATGCGTAAAGAAAATATCCCATTATATACCCTTGAAAATAAAGAAGAAGTAAAAAACTTTGACTTTTTAGGATTTACATTACAGTATGAAATGAGTTATACCAACATACTTAATGTATTAGACTTATCAGGTATACCTTTTTTATCAAAAGATAGAACAGATGAAGATCCCCTAATAATAGCCGGTGGTCCATGTGCCTACAATCCTGAGCCTATAGCAGATATGATTGATATTATCGTTTTAGGGGAAGGTGAAGAAGTAACACTAGAATTATTAGATAAGTATAAAGAGTATAAAGAAAATGGATGGGACAAAGAAACATTTTTAAGAGATATTGCAAGTATAAAAGGTATATATATCCCTAAATTCTACCAAATTAAATATAAAGAGGATGGCACAATTGATGAAATGATTCCCTTAGTAGATGAAGCACCTAGGGTTATAGAAAAGAGAATGGTTAGGGATTTAGATACAATGTATTCTCCTGAAACTATGATAGTTCCATATATAGAGACGATACACGATAGAGTTGTATTAGAGATATTTAGAGGATGTACCCATGGCTGTAGATTTTGTCAGGCAGGTATGCTATACAGACCAATAAGAGAGAAATCAACATCTAGACTAATGGAGTTAGCTGAAAAGCTTGTACAAAGTACAGGATATGAAGATGTTTCTTTATCATCACTTAGTACTTGTGATTATAGTCAACTTCAATTATTAGTATCTAGTCTTATGGGTGAATTTGGAGATAGAAATGTAGGAGTCTCTCTACCTTCTTTAAGACTTGATTCATTTTCTATAGATATATTAAAGGAAATTGAAAAGGTTAGAAAAAGTGGATTAACCTTTGCGCCAGAAGCAGGTAGCCAAAGATTAAGGGATGTAATCAACAAAGGTGTAAATGAAGAGGATTTAGTAAACGCCGTTACCTATGCCTTTAATGAAGGCTGGTCAAGGATCAAATTATATTTTATGATAGGTCTTCCTACTGAAACTGATGAGGATGTTCTTGGAATTAAGGAACTGTCTTATCTTGTAAAGGATTTGTTCTTCGATAGACCGAAAGAGGAGAGAAGGGGTAATTTTTCAGTAACGGCTAGTGCATCATGTTTTGTACCAAAACCTTTTACACCATTTCAATGGGTCAAACAAGAGTCCATAGACGAGTTTAGAAGAAAGGCTTATCTAGTTAAAGATAATATAAGAGATAATAAAGTGACATTTAACTACCATGATGCTGAATTAAGTTATGTTGAAGCCATATTTGCACGTGGAGATAGAAAATTATCCAAAGTACTTATAAATGCTTGGGAAAAAGGTGCTAGATTTGATGGATGGAGTGAACATTTTTCTTTTGATCTATGGCTAGAAGCATTTGAAGATATGGGTATAGATGGAGAGTTTTATGCTCTAAGACAAAGAAATATGGATGAAGTATTCCCTTGGGACTTTATAGATATTGGTGTAAGCAAAAAATACTTATATAAGGAATATCAAAAAGCCATAGCAGGTGAGCTTACAAATGACTGTAGACTAAAATGTACTGGATGTGGCATACAAGACTGCGCAATGAGAGGTGTTTTTAATTGATATTAAGAGTTAAGTTCAACAAGAAAAACTATTTGAAGTATATTGGACATCTTGATTTACTAAGATTATTTCAAAGGACATTTAATAGGGCGGAAATACCTGTTAAATATTCAGAAGGATTCAATCCACATCCAAAATTTTCAATAGCTAATCCACTCTCACTAGGTATAGAAAGTGAAGAAGAGTATATGGATATAGATTTAGTAGAAAAAATAAATACTGAGGATTTTATCAAGAGAATGAATCATATACTACCTAAGGATATTCAAATACTAGATGCAATATATCCAGATGATGAAAAATCTATATCAGCCAAACTATCTTGGGCATTATATGAAATCAGGTTTGATATAGAGAAAGATTTAAGTCTGGACGAAGTAAAATCTATTTTAGAAAACTGGTTAAATAGTGGTGAAATTATGATTTCACGACTTAGAAAAAAGGGTAAAAGAAAGGTAATGAAGGAAGAAGATATAAGGCCACTGATTCAAATGATTCAAGTAAAAGAAAAGGCTGATAATGAAGTAACTATAGAATCAGTGATGAGAGTAGGAGACGGTGGAAATCTTAGACCTTTTGATTTTGTAGATGCATTGGGCAACAATATCGAATTAGGTATGGATGTAGATTCAGCTTCTTTAATTAGAAAAGCCTTATATATAGAAAATGGAGAGAGATTAGATAAACCAATATAAAATGGGAGAGAGGTCAATGAATTATATTTTCATTAGCTCTAAAAATGGAATTAATAAAGTAGGGGTTGTTGAGGAAAATAGATTAGTAGAATTTTATACTGAGGAAGACAATAATGAAAAACTGGTAGGTAATGTATATAGAGGAAGAGTTGAAAATGTCCTAAAGGGTATGGGAGCTGCCTTTGTAGATATTGGAGAAGGTAAAAATGCATATTTAAATGTCAAAGATGCTTATAGTCGAAACCAACTACTATCCAGAAAAAATGATACTATAGATCAGGTTCTAAAATCCGGCGATGATATAATAGTTCAGGTTATCAAAGAAGCCCTTGGAGCAAAGGGTCCTAAGGTGACGACGCACATTAGTATTCCTGGAAGATATATCGTACTTACACCATTTTCAAAGGATATCAACATATCTAGAAAGATAAAAGATAGTTTTGAGGTTAAAAGACTAAGAGACATAGGAGAAAAGGCAAAAGTAGATGATATCGGGATGATATTTAGGACTAATTCGGGTGAAGTCAAAGAAGAAGTACTTATAGATGAATACAATCAGCTACTAGACATAAATGCAAAAATAGAAAACCAAAAAGGATTTCTACCAACCCCTAAGCGAATCTATAAAGAATTAGATTTGGTTTATAAAATAGTGCGGGATACATTTAATGAAAGAGATTATCAAATAATAGTAAATAACAAAGAGGTATATGATCATATTTTAGAATTAGGTTATTTTTATTCATATTCAGTAGAGAATCGAATTATCCTGGACGAAAAGTTCTGTATTGAAGAAAACAAAGATATCCAATCCGATATACAACAAGCATTTGATAGAAAAGTAATGCTTAAAAGTGGAGGTTACATAGTAATCGATGAAACGGAAGCGTTGACAGCTATTGATATAAATACTGGAAAGTATGTTGGAGCTTTATCACTTCGGGATACAATATTAAAGACCAATGTAGAAGCAGCTGAGGAAATTGCTAGACAGATTCGTTTAAGAGATATTGGTGGAATTATCATCGTTGATTTTATTGATATGAAAAATAAAAACGATATATCTGTAGTTCTATCTAGCTTAGCTAAACACTTTAAGATAGATAGAAATAAACCCAATATCGTTGGTGTTACAAAGTTAAATTTAGTTGAAATTACTAGAAAGAAAATCAGACCTACATTGGATAATGCTATATCTGTCAAATGTCCAACATGCTTAGGTAGGGGGAGAGTTCAAAAGTAATGATAAATATTGTTACTATTCACAGATAATCAACATTAGGTAAAGAAAAATGATAAAAATACTAAGGGAACATTTGCAGGAGTGAGCATAATTCTTAGTGAATGTAAGATAAAAATCCGGTGAAGCAGCTTTCACGTCCCTATAGATAGACCCCAAAGAGAATTGAAAGATGTAGGATTTTTATCTGGAATAAACTATAGAATTATTCATCTCCGAAACCGTGAGCGTGTATTTTTATTATTTTTTGGTTTTCTGCCATTAGGTCACTATAAAAATAGTATAAAATAGAAAACAATTGATTGACAAAAGTATGTATATTTGTTAAACTATTTTGGTGTAGAGCCGCTCAATTTAGGTTTTTAAGCGTAGCACCTAATATTGGCGAGACTAGGTTAGAGGAGGTGCCGTAATATGTACGCAGTTATTGAAACAGGAGGCAAACAATATAGAGTTCAAGAAGGAGATACTCTATACGTTGAAAAATTAAATGCAGAAGTAGGAGAAACTATTAACTTTGATAAAGTTCTTATTTTATCAAAAGATGGTGAATTACAAGCAGGTAAGCCTTTCGTAGATGGTGTAAAAGTTGAAGGTAGTGTTTTAGATCAAGGAAAAGCTAAAAAAATCATTGTTTTTAAATATAAAGCAAAGAAAAACTATAGAAAAAAGGCTGGACATCGTCAACCTTTTACAAAAGTTAAAATCGAAAAGATCGTAGGATAATTATGATCAATATACAAATCTTTAGAGATAAAGATTATATAATTGGTTTCAAAATTGAAGGACATGCAAATTATGCAGCTTTTGGAAAAGACATTGTATGTGCAGCAATTTCAGTTTTATCTCAAACATCTTTGATGGCATTAGTTGAGGTTTGCGGTATAGACGAAAGCAAACTAAAATATAAAATAGATGATGAAACTGGATTTTTAGAAGTCAATTTACCTAGAAATTTAAATATAAACGTAATAGAAAAAAGTCAAATTGTTTTAAAAACTTTTGAATTGGGAGTAAAATCCATTATAGAAAGTTATCCAGATAATGTGACTCTCGTAAATGGGGAGGTGTAATAAGTGATTAAATTGAATTTACAATTATTTGCTTCTAAAAAGGGAGTAGGTAGCTCCAGAAACGGTAGAGATAGTGAAGCTAAGAGATTGGGTGTTAAAAGAGGAGACGGCCAATTTGTACTAGCTGGTAATATATTGGTTAGACAAAGAGGTACAAAAATTCACCCAGGAAACAATGTTGGAAAAGGTAGCGATGATACCCTTTTTGCAACGATTGACGGAGTAGTTAAATTTGAAAGATTGGGTAGGGATAGAAAGAAAGTTAGCGTTTATCCTGCAGAAGAATTAGCGTAAATTTTAAGCTTGCCTATTAGGCAAGCTTTTTTGTATAATAAATATTTAATAAACAGTAAGATTAGTGATATACTAAATACTATAATTGGGTAAAAGAAGTTATATATATAAATACGATTTTGAGGATGATGAGTTTATGTTTATAGACAAGGCCAATATCGCAGTAAAAGGTGGTAAAGGTGGAAACGGAATAGTAGCGTGGCGAAGAGAGAAATTTGAGCCTTCAGGCGGCCCTTATGGTGGGGATGGTGGAAACGGTGGCTCTATAATTTTAAAGGCGGATGAGGGCATTAGAACGCTTATGGACTTTAGGTACAAGAGGCACTATAGTGGTCAAAATGGAGAAGATGGTAGAACCAAGAAGCAATTTGGTAAAGCAGGAGAAGATATTATAATAAAGGTGCCAGTAGGTACATTGATAAAGGACCAACAAAGCGGTAAGGTAATAGTTGATTTAAAAGAAAAAAATCAAACATTTGTTATTGCAAAAGGTGGTAAAGGTGGTAGAGGTAATGCTAAGTTTGCCACTGCTACCAGGCAGGCCCCTGGATTTGCAGAAGCAGGAACTAAGGGTCAAGAAAGAGATATTACGCTGGAATTAAAATTATTAGCTGATGTGGGGCTAGTTGGATTTCCAAATGTGGGTAAATCAACTATTCTTTCGATGGTATCAGAAGCAAAGCCTAAAATTGCAAACTATCATTTTACCACTCTTCAACCAAATCTTGGAGTAGTTAGGATTGCGGATGAAAAGAGTTTTGTTTTGGCAGATATTCCTGGACTTATAGAAGGTGCATCTGAGGGAATAGGATTAGGTCATGAATTTTTAAGGCATATTGAAAGAACTAGAGTATTAGTCCATGTGTTAGATGCCTCAGGTGTAGAAGGAAGAGATCCAGTTGAAGATTTCTATACTATAAATGAAGAATTATTTCAATATAATGAAAGGCTAAGGGACAAACCACAAATTATTGTTGCTAATAAAATGGATATATCAGGTTCAGAGGAAGGTTTGGAAAAGATTAAGGCAGAGTTTGAACCTCAAGGTATACAAATATTTCAAACATCTGCAGCAACTTCAGCAGGTATCAATGATTTAAAATATGCAATTTGGGAGCTTTTATCAAATTACCATGGTGAATATGAGACCTTTGATGAAGAATATGATGAGATTGAATATGTTGAAGAAGAGACAGTAATAGTTAGAAAAGAAAACGATATGTATATAGTTGAGGGAAGCTTCGTTGAGAATCTATTAGAATCAATTTATTTTGATGATGTAGACTCAGTGAGATATTTCCAAGAGACTATTAGAAAAAAGGGTATCGTAGAAGAACTAGAGAAATTAGGTATAGAAGAGGGAGAATCAGTATTTATTTGTGATTATGAATTTGAATTCTTCCATTAATCAAGGTAGGGCGACCATAAGGTACGCCCCGGAATTTTTACACATAAAGGAGTGAATGTCTTGTTAACAGGAAAACAAAGAAGCTATTTAAAAGGCTTAGCTAATAATATAGATCCAATTTTCCAAATAGGAAAAAATGGATTATCAGATAATTTTATTAATCAAGTTGAGGAAGCTATAGAAACAAGAGAATTAATAAAGATAAAAATATTACAAAATAGTATGTTAGATCCAACTGAAGTAGCCAATGAAATTGCTGATAGAATAGATGCTGAGTTTGTACAAAGTATAGGAAGTAGATTTGTATTATATAAAGAATCAATAGAAAACAAAAATATACAATTACCCAAATAAGAAGTAGGTTTGTCATCTCGTTAAAGGAGCTAACACTATGAAAATTGGAATAATGGGTGGGACCTTTAACCCTATCCATCATGGACATTTAATTTTAAGTGAATATATTAGGACAAAGGCAGATTTAGATAAGATTGTATTTATCCCTACTGGCACACCACCACATAAAAATCATAATGATATATTAGATAGTAGGACAAGATTAAAGATGGTGGAGTTGGCCATTAGTAGCAATCCGTTTTTTATTTGCTCAGACATTGAAGTATCAAGAACGAAACTAACCTATACTATAGATACGCTAATAGAGTTAAAAAGCTTGTATCTGGATTGTGAGTTATATATGATAATCGGTGCAGATACGCTGTTATCCTTATATACTTGGAAGGATTATGCTAAGGTTTTATCATTGGTCAATTTTATAGTAGCGGATAGGTTTGGCTTAAATACAAATGATGTTTTGGGAGAGATAGAGAAGTTAAATAATCAGTTTGAGGCCGATATAGTAAGTGTAAAAAGCCCAGTAATAGATATTTCTTCTACGATTATAAGAGACAGGGTAAAGAAAGGTTTATCAATAAAGTATTTAGTACCAGAAATTATAGAAGATTATATTTTTGAAAATAATCTATATAGATAGGGTGGATAAACATGGACAAAAAGATATTAGATTCTCTTTTAATAGATACTGGACAAGATAGGGTGGATCACACACTAAGGGTTGTAGAAGAATCAAAGAAACTGGCTTATGTCCATAGTGTAGATATTGATAAGGCTACACAGGCTGCTTTCTTACATGACTGCGCTAAGTTTAAAGATGGAAAGAATTTATTGAAAATGGCAGTTGACTTTGATATAATACTTAGTGATATTATGAGAGCCAGTCTTGATCTTATACATGCTCCTTTAGGGGCCAAAATAGCGGAGCACAAATATAATATAAAGGATTCGGATATACTAAATGCTATTAAATATCATACTACTGGTAGAAAAGATATGACTAAGCTTGAAAAGATAATATATATTGCAGATTATATAGAGCCATATCGTAAATTTCACGGTGTTAAAGAAGTGCGCCAATTAGCCTATGTAGACTTAGACAAAAGCTTACTTTTAGCTATGAATCAAACGATTATTTTTCTAATTGAAAAGAATAGATTAATATCACCAGATACAATTGAAGCAAGAAATCAATTTATAAATAATTGAAATTATAAGGAGGGACAGAATGACTGAAGTAGAAAAGAAACTATCCATAATAACAGATGCAATTGATGATAAAAAAGGTATAGATATAAAAGTAATGGACATCTCAGGTATGACTACTATAGCTGATTATTTCGTTATAGTTAGTGGTAATTCATCAGTACAATCACAGTCTATAGCTGATGGAATAGATGAGAAGATGAGTGAACAAGGCTATGAAAAAACTGCTAGGGATGGTTATCAAAGCGGAAGATGGATTTTATTGGATTATGAAGATATAATCGTCCATATTTTTCATAAAGAAGAAAGAGAATATTACAAATTAGAAAGATTATGGACTGAAGATAAAGATAATAACTAATTCACTAAAAAGGAGGTGACAATATGACATTAGAGTTAATAGCTACTAAAAATGCTCCAGGTGCAGTAGGACCATATTCACAAGCAATAAAAGCAGGAAATATGATCTATACTTCAGGACAGTTACATATAAATCCTGAAAATGGAGAATTGATTAAGGATGATATCCAAGCACAAACTAAACAATCCTTAGAAAACGTTAAAGCTATCCTTGAAGAAGGTGGAGCTACTTTAGAAGATGTTGTAAAAGTAACTATATTTATGACAGATATTTCTAAGTTTTCATTAGTTAATGAAGTTTATGGTCAATATTTTAGTAATCATAAACCTGCTAGAAGCTGCGTTGGCGTAAAAGAACTACCATTAGGTGGAGAAATTGAAATCGAAGCAGTAGCAATAATATAAGTGAAAAAACCTAGCCATCATTTTGGCTAGGTTTTTTCATCCTAAGCAGCAGCGAAGGATCTTCAAATCCTATGTCACGAGTATAAGGATTCTTCGGCCATGCCTCAGAATGACATCATATACTAATATCCATAAATTCTACTGCTTCTACGTCTTCTTCTTCTCTTAGATTTGTTAAATAAATATACAAATCTAAGAACAATAAGTCCAACAAATACTATTAAATACCACTTATCTAAAATACGTTGGTAAAATTTAACGGGAGGGACTTCAGAAACATCTATTGTAGAAATCAAATCCCCTGTTCCAATAAGAGTATCATTTAGATAATACTCCACAGTTCCTACTGAGTCACCTTTGGAAAGAGGTGCTTTTATCTCTTCGTTAAAATTAATCTTTCTTTCAATTGCGTCTAAAGAATTTGTTTTTAGTATATATCTTACATCTTTATCAATAACTATTGATGCGTATGGAAGAGTACCGTTTTCAACCTCAATATTATCAATAAACTCATTGGCATGTCCCATTATAACATTATCAAAATTATTAAACCCATAGTTTAATAATTTGTGGGTATCTGCATATACTTCCTTGCCATTAGATTTTAAAACCACAGATAATAAATGTTGGCCATTTTTTTCAGCTAAAGTAACTAAACAATTACCAGCATTGCCTGTATATCCAGTTTTACCACAAATTACTCCGTCATATGCTATAGGAATAGATTGGCCGTTTAAATTGATTTTATTATTACCATAGAAAAACTCATTAGTAGAATACAGATATCTAGGTTCATCTTTTTTGTTAGTTGGTTCTATTGTATAGCTACTTTTACTAGAAAACTCCCTAAAGGTTTCGTTAGACATTGCATATTTGGCAATCAAAGATAAATCATAAGCTGTAGTATAATGATTATCATCATGAAGACCGTTGGGATTAACAAAATTGGTATTAAAAGCACCTAGTTCCTTAGCTTTCTCATTCATCATATTGATGAAGCCTTCCATAGAGCCAGCTACATGCTTAGCTAGAGCCAATGCTGCATCATTTGCAGAAGCAATCATTAAAGCATTGATTAAATCCTCAAAAGACATCTGTTCATCATAGTCCAAAGCTATATGACTTCCCTTTGTAAGGCTGATAACCTCAGAGTCAACAGTTACAATATCGTCCATCATTCCATATTCAATAGCCAAAATGGCAGTCAAAATTTTTGTAGTACTAGCAGGATATAATTTTTGGTGAATATTTTTCTCATAAAGGATTGCTCCACTATTAAAGTCGATTAGTATAGCACCTTCACCACTTAAATCCAATTCATCTCCAGCCGCATAACTATATGTATTTAATAAAATAATTACAACCAGGAATAACACAAATTTCTTTTTCAAGTTTTCACCTCCCTAATTTTGATATATACATTATAGCAGAAAAGTCCCAGTATTTTAAGAGAAAAAAATATAAATATAAAATAAGGAGTTTTAAAACTAATATCGTATATTAAACTTAAGTACAATTTGCCATAAATATACATTTGAAGGGAGCAATTATGAAAGATTACTTTACAAAAAAAGAACAAATCGTTATACTAGTAGTGGTTTTAGTATCAATTTCACTTATTGGATATAAGTTCATCCTTACTGATTTAATACAAGATAAAGAAGAACCCCTTGAAATAATAAGTCAAAACTCTGAAAATGATGATCAAAGTACGATTAATACTGATATTGAAGAAGAAGATAAAATAATAATGATTCATATTAGTGGACAAGTTTATTATCCAGGATTGATTGAGCTAAAATCAGGATCTAGAGTAAAAGATGCAGTAGATTTAGCAGGTGGATTGAAAAAAGATGCAGATATTGATAAAATAAATTTAGCAAAAAAAGTCGTAGATGAAGAAAAGATATATGTACCAGAAAAAGGCGAAGAAATAAGTGAAGATATAATTATGGAAGCCAGTAGTACAACTGCCCAATCCACATCAAACTCTAAAATAAATTTAAATACATGTACTAAAGAGCAACTGATGAGTTTGCCAGGGGTGGGAGAAGTAACTGCTACAAAAATTATTGATTACAGAAGTACAAATAAATTTAAAACAATAGAAGATATTATGAATGTTTCAGGAATTGGAACTAAGAAATTTGAGGCATTGAAGGACTTTATTGTAGTAAACTAAAAGAGGTGAAAAGTATGGATTTAAGGCTTACACAGTTAACAAAAACATCTGGTTGAGCAGCTAAAATCGGGCCCGATATATTGGCACAGGTCTTGTGCCATTTACCAAAAACTTATGATAAAGATTTGATAGTAGGACTAGAAACTAACGATGATGCGGCAGTATATAAAATAAATGAGGACATGGCGATTATTCAGACTTTGGATTTTTTTACCCCAATAGTAGATGATCCATATATGTTTGGACAAATTGCCGCAACCAATTCTTTAAGTGATATATACGCAATGGGTGGAGAACCAAAACTTGCAATGAATATCGTGTGTTTTCCCGATTGTTTGGAACCATCAGTTTTAACAGATATCCTAAGAGGTGGTCATGATAAGGTTTTAGAAGCTGGTGCATTATTAATAGGAGGACACAGTGTGTCAGATGATGAGCCAAAGTATGGACTATCCGTAACAGGATTTGTTCATCCAGATAAAGTTCTCACTAATAGTACAGCCAAGCCAGGCGATCTACTTATCATAACCAAGCCTTTAGGCTTAGGCATTATAAGTACAGCTATTAAAGGGGATATCATAGATGAATCTACTTATAAAGAAGCTATAGAAATAATGACAACATTAAATAAATTCGGTAAAGAAGCTATGGACAAAGTTGAAACAGTCAGTAGCGTTACAGATATTACAGGATTTGGGTTATTAGGTCATGGATATGAGATGGCAAAGGGCAGTGGCGTATCCCTAAAAATATATAGCCACAAAGTTCCTTTGATATCCAATGTCAAAGAGTACGCAGGTATGGGACTAGTCCCAGCAGGAACATATGCTAATAAAAAATATCTTGGAGATAATGTATATTTTGAAGATCATGTATCACAAGTGATGAAGGATATTTTATATGACCCACAAACATCCGGTGGACTCTTAATTTCTGTACCAAAAGATATGGCAGAGGAATTAATAATAGGGCTTAGTAATTCTCCAACAAAATATGCTATAATTGGAGAAGTGATAGAAAAAGAAGAAGCATATATCATCGTGGAATAAAAATAGGGGATGTGATTCTATGAGTAATACAAATCTTTATAAACTTCTACCTAAGGTAGATGAAGTCTTAGAAAACAAAACTATAAAAGAGTTGCTTATAAAAATTCCAAGAAGTACAGTTGTCGATGCAATTCGATATGAAATAGAATCACTGAGGCTTAATATAAAAAGTAACAATTACACCGAAGTAGAGATAAGAAAGCAGTTGGATACTTTGATATCCAATATAAGCATAAGGGCATATAGTGAAGATAGTTATAAACTAAAAAATGTAATTAATGCTACAGGAACAATAATCCATACCAATTTAGGGAGATCCCCTTTAAACCGTAAGGTTCTAGAGCACATAAATGATATAGCAAATAATTACTCAAACCTAGAGTACAATCTTGAAACAGGTGAGAGAGGCTCAAGATATTCTATTATAGAATCTATAATCTGCAAAATTACAGGAGCAGAAGCAGCATTAGTAGTTAACAACAACGCTGCCGCTGTTCTTTTAACCCTAAGTTCCTTATCTAAGGGAAGAGAAGTTATCGTTTCAAGGGGAGAATTAATAGAAATAGGAGGCTCCTTTAGAATACCTGATGTTATGGAAGAAAGCGGAGCTACTTTAGTAGAAGTAGGAACAACAAATAAAACCCACATTAGGGACTATGAAAATGCTATTAACGAGAATACAGGGGCATTACTGAAAGTTCATACATCCAATTATAGAATATTAGGATTTACATCAACGGTATCAGCAAAGGAATTAGCAGAAATAAAGACAGAATATAATATTCCTATAATAGAGGACTTAGGAAGTGGGGTCTTAGTTGACTTATCCAAATATGGTCTAGACTATGAACCAACAGTACAAGATTCACTGCTAAATGGTGTAGACGTAGTTACTTTTAGTGGCGACAAGCTACTAGGTGGGCCTCAGGCAGGTATTATAGTAGGTAAGGAGAACTATATATCTCTTATGAAAACAAACCCTCTTACAAGGGCTTTTAGAGTTGATAAATTTACCTTAGCAGCCTTGGAAGCTACGCTTAAATTT
>JAAYGX010000034.1 GCA_012735585.1 Tissierella sp. | reverse complement strand
TCATCTGAAAATATAGCGTTGGAACCACCAAAAGCAGGTATTTCAGTTATATCCTGCACTACAGAGCATCCCGCCTCCATGGCTTTTTTGAGTGTTTCCCTAATATCAGGTACTAATACATTAAACCACATAGAATTTGGTGTCTTGGTACTTGGTGCAGTCAGACCAAATTCTAAATTCTGGTCCAACATATGAAATCGAACTCCATATAAAGTAAAAACTACTTCGTTTTGTCCCTTGGGAAAATTGGTAACCTCAACTCTCTCTATTTCAAATATACTTTCATATAATTCTAAAGCCTTCAAACTGTCATCAACAACAAAATCAATTTCTACTCCTACCATAATATAAACCTCCTTTTCTAATATGATTTTAGTCTACTCATTTCATTTTTAAATTATTTACTTGGCATTTTACATCAACTTTATCCATTAATTGTAATAGATGTTTTTATAATATACCCAATAATCCTATAAGGCTTACTCATCTAAAAAAATTACAATATTATTACAGT
Source organism: Tissierella sp. (assembly GCA_012735585.1). GTDB lineage: Bacteria > Bacillota > Clostridia > Tissierellales > Tissierellaceae > JAAYTL01. The sequence continues at coordinate 26,261 of JAAYGX010000034.1, read as the reverse complement.
TTATAAAATAAGATTATTCTTCCCTCTTGTATGGTAAGATTAAGTTAAAAGAAGGAATATGGAATTAAAATAGATCTTTAGAATTGAGGGCTAATATGAAAAAGATATTGTTTTATTTTGGGACTATACTTGTTTTATTGACTGGATGTTCTCAAAAAATGAATATGGATAATGTTATTAATGAACCTAATTTTGCAGGGATTGTGACAGAAGTTAATGAACAGTCTATCCTTGTAAAAGTCAATGAAGACGAAGATGAAATTTCAAGTAGTGATTTAATGATTGTTTCACTGGATTTTGAACTTGGTGATAGTATGACAGATTTTAATATAGGCGATGAGGTTCGTGTCTATTATGACGGTATGATTGCAGAAAGCTATCCAGCTCAAATCAATAAGGTATACGCTATTATCCTTATAAGTGGGGTTGAAGATTAAAAATGGAGGGGACTATATGTACACGGAAATCAATAAGGAAATATATGAGCTTACTGAAAGAATCAGAGCTAAAGAGAAACTAGTATCGCAAAGAGATATGCTAAGTAAAGAACTGGATAGAAAAAGAATTAAGAAAGATAATCTATATAATGAGTTAAAGAAAGAAAAGGAAGATGTAGAAAAACTTCAAGGGCTAAGCTTTAGTGCTATTTTCTTATCCTTAATAGGCAAAAAGGAAGATCGACTGGATAAGGAAAAGGAAGAGGTTTTAACTGCTGAACTACGTTATGAAGAGGCCTTACAAACCATAAGAGAATTAGATAAAGAATTAAAAGAAATAAATAACCAGCTGAGAAATTTCACAGACGTAAAAGATAGATATGATAAATTAATTGAAGAAAAAGAAAGACTTTTACTTAAGGACGATAGCTTACAAGGTAGGAGACTTAGAGAAAGCTTAAATAGTATGAACGAACTAAAGCTAGATATAAAAGAAGTAGATGAAGCCATATATTCTGGAGAAAGGGCAGTTTCAGCCCTTAATGAAATGAGAGAACACTTAAAGTCTGCCAGAGACTGGGGTGTATGGGATGTATTAGGTGGTGGTATATTTGTTGATATGGCTAAGCACTCGGCCATAGATAAGGCAAATGAAGTATCTCATAAAGTACAAAGCCTACTTAAATCTTTTCAAAAGGAACTATCTGATGTAAATGAGTTTACAGATATCAAGGTGAATATCTCTGGATTTGCATCCTTTGCTGATTTTTTCTTTGATGGATTCTTTGTAGATTGGTTTGTTCAATCTAAAATTAATAATTCCTTAGATAGTGTAAATGGTGCAATATCTAAGATAAATCCTATTTTAAAGAATCTTAGGAGTAATCAAGATACACTAAACAATCAATTAAGTGAAAGAGAAGTAGAAGTCAAAAGGATTCTAGAAGGTTAAATATACCTGCCAAGCTGTGCCCGGACTGTTCCGGGGTGTAGGACCTCAGATTTAATATAAATTTGACCAATAGTTTAATCTCGCTTTACAAAGTTAAAGTACAATTAATGTAAGATAAAATGTAAGATAATTTAATGTACTTTATCCTTTGTAAGGAGGTTATTTTGATGAATAAACTTTTAAAATATTGGTCAATTTCCACAACAATAGCTTTTGTTTTATTTTTTATTATTACCCTTAGCTTCAACGGAGAAATGTATCTTTGGGACATATTTGTAGCTTTGGCAATGGGATCATTAATTATAATTTTAGTAAAAACTTTTAAAGAAACTGAAAAAAATAGTTGACATTTTCTTAAAAATGCTTTAGTATAGTAATATATTAAAGCAAAGCGTGGACAGAAAATAGTATGAGTGAAGTTTTTAATATAGAGAGTACCCTATTTGGTGGAAAGGGACATAAAAATCATTCAGAACACATTCTTGAGCAAAGGCCCGAAAGGATTACCTTAGTAGGCGTCTTCGGTTTAATCGCCCGTTAAAATGATTAGTATATGTTAGTATACTTACTGAGGCTGATATCGTGAGGTATCAGTGAATCTAGGTGGAACCACGTGAGCATAGCTTTCGTCCTTGAATTATTTAAGGATGGAAGCTTTTTTGTATTTTAATTCAAATATATGGAGGTCGTAAAGATGAAAAAATTCAAAACATTACTTATTTTAGTATTAGCAATTAGTTTTATAGCAGCTGGATGTAGCACAAATAAGGCATCAGTAGACACATGGAGTGAAATAGAAGATAGAGGAAGCATCATAGTAGGCTTAGATGATACATTTGTACCCATGGGATTTAGGGATAATGCTGGGAATCTAACTGGATTTGATGTTGATATGGCTACAGAGGCCATAGGAAGATTAGGAATGGAAGTTGTATTTCAACCTATCGATTGGAACTTAAAAGAGCAGGAGTTGGATTCTGGAAACATAGATATGATTTGGAATGGTTATTCTATAAATGACGAGAGATTAGAAAAGGTTAATTTTACTAGGGCCTATTTAGACAATCAACAGATTATAGTTGCCCTTGCTACTTCAGATATAGAAGTTAAGGATGATTTAGCAGATAGAATAGTAAGTACACAAAACTCTTCAAGTGCTTTACAAGCTATTGAAGATTCAGGTGCAAGGGATAGCTTTAAAGATGGAGATATCATATTGTTTGACACATATAATGAGGCTTTCATGGATCTAGAGGCTGGCAGGGTAGATGTTGTAGTAGCAGACGAAGTTTTAGCTAAGTATTATATATCTGAAAGAGGAGAAGAGAACTACAAAATTGTAGACGGGGATTTTGGAGACGAGGAATATGGCGTAGGAGTAAGAAAAGGAGATGCTACACTTCTTGAAAATCTAAATAAAGCCTTAGATGAAATGAAGTCAGATGGAAAAGCCGCTGAAATATCAGAAAAATGGTTTGGAGATAATATAGTGAAATAGGAGAATTAATTATGGATTACATTATAGAGGTATTGCCCTTTTTATTAGATGGATTTAAGACAACCCTTTGGGTATTTGGAGTAACAGCAATTTTTTCAATACCCTTAGGTCTAATAGTTTGTTTACTTAGACTATCTAAAATAAAAGTAATTAGTTTATTGATGCAAGTTTATATATTGGTAATGAGAGGGACACCACTACTATTGCAGATTACATTCATATTCTTTGGACTTCCAATCCTTGGAATTGTATTAAATAGGGAGTTAGCAACTGCCATAGCCTTTATTCTAAATTACGCTGCATATTTTGCAGAGATATTTAGAGGAGGTATTAATTCCATTGATAAAGGACAGTTTGAAGCTGCCAAGGTGCTTAAATTATCCAAGAGTACCACTTATTTTGGAATTATATTTCCACAGGTATTTAAAACTGTATTTCCATCACTGGGAAATGAGCTTATTACACTAGTTAAGGATACTTCTCTAGTATATATATTAGGACTTGGTGATATATTAAGGGCGGCAAGGACACTATCAAATAAAGATGCATCATTGATACCTCTTTTTATAGCAGGATCTATGTATCTAGTATTTATAGGTATACTTACCCTTATATTAAGAAGGGTAGAGAGCAAATTTGAATATTATAGGTAAGGTGAAATTATGTTAAGAATAGAAAATTTAAATAAATCCTTTGGTGAAAAACAAGTTTTAAAAGACATAAATCTAGATATAAATAAAGGTGAAATCGTCATGATAACTGGGGAGTCTGGTGTTGGAAAAACAACCCTTATTAGATGCCTATGCGGACTGGAAAACTACGATAGTGGTAGGGTGGAGTATTTAAATGATGATAAAGGAAATGGAGACAATTCAATTGGATTGGTATCACAAAGTTTTGACCTATTTCCTCACTTCAATGTAATGAAAAATATCACCTACCCGCTGATGAAGGTAAAAAATAATAAAAAGACTGAAGCAATTAATAAAGCTAAGGATTTAGTAGGTTTTTTAGGTTTAAATGGACTAGAAGACAACTATGCATATCAGTTATCAGGTGGGCAAAAACAAAGGGTAGCCATTGCAAGAGCTTTGGCTATGGAACCTAACTATATCTGCTTTGATGAGCCTACATCAGCTCTTGATTATAAATTAAGGGACAATGTTGGCCAACTAATTAAAACTGTTGCATCAAGGGGCATGGGAGTCATCGTCATCACCCATGATAGAGAATTTGCAAATAAGTATGCCAATAGAATATTTGAATTAGGTGCATAAGAGGAGCCAACTGAAAACTTACTTTTCTGTCATCCTGAGCCCACACGATGTCATCCTGAGCGATAGCGAAGGATCTTAAGATCCTCCACTGGATTTAAAATGACAAATTGATAAAATAATACTTTTTAAATAGTCTTAGACATAAATGTCTAGGACTATTTTTATAGACTTGTTGTAATATTCTAATATCTATATTATAATTTACTTAGATGCCCGAAATAGGAGGAGGAGATTTGATGTCAAAGAAAATACTTGGCAGGGAAGATGTTGATGTAAGCTTGACATGGGATTTGACAGCTATTTTTAAAACTGAGGAACAATTTGAAGAAGCTGTTAAAAAGGCAGTAGAACTTACAGATGAAATCGAAAAGGAGTATAAGGGGAGATTAAAGGAAGCAAAGGTCATAAATGATTGCCTAAATAAATTGGGAGAATTACAACAATTAATGGTTCTTGCATCCTCATATACACATTTGGCAGTATCGGTGGATCAATCAAATTCAGAAAACCAAGGAAGACATATGAAGCTAAGCAATACTTTATCCAGTATTAGAAGCCGATTAAGCTTTATAGATTCAGAGATCATTCAAGGAGATGAAGAAGTTATCAAGGAGGCTATAAAGGCTTCAGATATAAATAAAGGTTATCTTGAAGATATAATGAGAAACAAACCATATGCCTTACATCCAGAGGTTGAAAAGACAATTTCAGCACTATCTGGGGCCTTAGGATCACCATATAGGATATATAATTTAGCGAAACTGGCGGACATGGATTTCGGCACATTTAATGTTGATGGTAAGGAATATCCCTTAAGTTTCGTACTATTTGAAGGTGAATGGGAATATGAAGCTGATGAGAAAATTAGAAGGGCCGCTTTTGATGCCTTCTCTAAGAAAATCAAAGAATATCAAAATACAATAGCAGGAACATATCAAACCCAAATCCAAAAAGAAAAGACTATGGCAACCTTAAGGGGATATGACTCTGTCATCGATTATCTGTTATTCCCACAAAAAATAGACAGATCATTATATGATAGACAAATCGACTTAATCATGGAACATTTAGCTCCTCACATGAGAAAATATGCAAAATTACTTCAAAAGATTCATGGACTTGATGAGATGACCTTTGCAGATTTAAAAATAGATGTGGATTCAGAATTTGAACCTGAAATCAGTGTAGAAGAATCCAAACCATATATTATGAAGGCATTATCCATACTTGGAGATGACTACACCGAGGCACTTAACAGAGCCTATGATGAAAGATGGATTGATTTTGTGCAAAACAAGGGTAAATCCACTGGTGCATTTTGCTCCAGTCCATATGGTGCCCATCCATATATATTGATTTCCTGGACTGAAAGAATGAGAGAAGTATTTGTATTGGCCCATGAACTAGGTCATGCAGGACACTTCTACTTAGCACAAAAGAACCAAAATATATTTGACACAAGACCATCTACTTACTTTGTTGAAGCTCCTTCTACAATGAATGAGATGCTTATGGCAAATTATTTAATGAAGAATACAGATGATAAGAGAATGAAAAGATGGGTATTATCCTGTATGATCTCAAGGACATATTACCATAATTTTGTCACTCATCTATTGGAAGCTCACTATCAAAGGGAAGTATATAGAATCATCGATGCAGGTGGTAGTGTTCAAGCTGCAAAACTTAATGAACTAAAACGTAAAACCCTTGAACAATTCTGGGGTGATACAGTTAAAATCAATGAAGGTGCAGAACTAACTTGGATGAGACAGCCACATTATTATATGGGGCTATATCCTTATACTTATAGTGCGGGACTTACAGTGGCTACGGAAGTAAGCAAGAGAATATTAAATGAAGGTCAAGTAGCCATAGATGATTGGAAAGAGGTATTAAAGGCTGGAGGTACTAAGACTCCAGTAGAGTTAGCACAAATGGCTGGTGTGGACATAACTACAGATAAACCATTATTAGATACAATAGCACATATAGGTAATATCATAGATGAAATAATTCAGTTAACAGATGAATTAGAAAAAGAATAGAATAGTACTGGAATAGGACCCGCTGTAAGGGTCCTATTGTTTTCATATATTAATTTGCCAATTTAATTAATATAAGATAGAGTAATTATAACATATAATGGAGGTGTTAAAATGAATGCTGAAATCTTTAAGGCGATGCTTTTAAATATCGGACTATTAATTTTGTTAGCACAGGTATTAGCAGCAATTAGGGCAGTGAAAAGAATTATTGTGCATGAAAAGGATTCCACTAAAGATCAGATAACCTTAATAATAATTTTTTCAATTGTGGCCATTATATCTAATTATACAGGCTATTCTATTAATGGGGCTATAGCCAATACTAGGGTTATTGGCGTAATGGCTAGCGGTTTTTTAGGTGGACCAGTTGTAGCATTGGTAGTAGGATTCATTGCAGGATTTCATAGGTTTTTGATTGATATGACTGGATTTTCAACCCTGGCTTGTACCATATCTACACTCTTAGGTGGTGTAATCTCTGCATTACTTTCAAAGAAAGTAAAGGATAATAAGTACAAAAGTGTAGATTTATTTTTAATAACCTTTATGGTGGAAAGTCTTCAAATGGTTATTATTCTACTGATTGCAAAACCATTTAATGAGGCATTTTTACTTGTGAAGAATATATTTTTACCTATGACACTTTTTAATTCCATTGGCATGGTTCTATTCGTTGGGGTCTTTAAAAATATCATAAAGGAACAAGAGTATGGGATTGGAAGAAAGGTAGGCCTTACATTTGAAATAACAAAAAGATGCCTGCCCATATTACAAAAATATGAGTACAATGAAGAAAGTTGTAATAAAATCGGGGAAATAATTCTAGACTTTTCAAATGATATGGCTGTGGTTTTTACAGATACTGAGAGAATAATTAGTGTAAGTGGAGAGATAGAACTTCCATCTAACTGGAGAACTTCTATGCCTACAATTGCACAAAGAGTGTTAGAAGAAAAAGAGGTGATTTTCGGGGAACACTCTAAAGAAAATGATATTTTCCACAAACCTTTAAAAAATATGATAGCCATAAGTGTACCCCTAATAAAATGGAATCAAGTATTTGGTACTATGATTATATTCTCAAAAAAACATAGGATTTCTTATTATTCACAGATTCTTTTCGCAGAAGGATTAAGTAAGCTATTATCTACCCAGTACGAACTTGCAGATATGGAGAAACAAAAGGAGCTATTAGTAAAATCAGAATATAAGGCGCTACAATCACAGATTAACCCACATTTTATCTTTAATTCTTTAAATACTATCAGTTCTTTTGTAAGGGAAAAGCCAGAGGATGCAAGAGAGCTATTAATAGCTCTTGCAACATATTTTAGAAACTCTATTAAAACTAAGGATGCACTTGTAAGTATATATGATGAAATGGAGTATGTCGATGCATTTTTACAGTTGGTAAAGGCAAGATTTGACGATAGATTAAAAGTATCTGTAGATATACCAAATGGATTAGAAATTAAAGTTCCTTGTCTAATAGTTCAACCAATAGTGGAAAACGCTGTCATCCATGGTGCTATGAGTAGAAAGGATGGACAGGTAAAAGTTGAAATAAGCGAAAGAGACAATGATATTATAATTTCAGTAAAAGATAATGGGCATGGAATACCAATAGATATCATTGAGGGATTACAGAATGATGATATTGGCGAAGATAGTATAGGTTTAGGAAATGTCCACAAGAGACTCTGCTATATCTATGGAAAAGATCATGGTCTAGATATTATTTCAAGTACATCTGGTACAACTGTTAATATAAATATTAAGAAAAATCAGCCTTTGATAATAACAAGCTAGATAGGAGATTGATTCAAATGAGAATTGCAATAATTGATGATGAGCAACCTGCAAGAAGTGAATTAAAGTATCTTTTCACTAAAATCATGCCAAATATTGAGATTGTTGAAGCTTCAAGCGGTGAAGAAGCATTAAATATAATCTCCCAGCAATCTTTCAACTTGCTTTGTATAGATATCAATCTTGGGGATATCAGTGGAATTACACTAGCCTCTACTGCTAGGAAGGTAATTCCAGAAGCAGAAATTGTATTTGCAACAGCATATAATAATTTTGCAGAAGATGCATTTAATGTAGAAGCCCTTGACTATCTATTAAAACCATTTTCTGAGAAGAAAGTGGAGATTATGCTAAAAAAGTATAATAGGAGATATGAAAAAGAAGGCAATCATATGGATGATGTCATTACAAAGATACCATTAAATATTGATAAAAGTATTATTCTTGTTGATGTTCCTTCTATTGTGTATATTGAATCTCAAAACAAAAATAGCATCCTATATACCAAGGAAAATAAATATATTGATTCAACACCCCTAAAGATTTTTGAGGATAAACTTAGATCTAATGGATTTTTTAGAATCCAAAGAGGTTTTCTTGTAAATATTAAATATATAATGGAGATATATCCTTGGTTTAATAATACATCTTGCGTAAAAATGCAATATTATGAAAAAGATATATTACCAGTAAGTAGAAATAAAATTAAAGAACTAAAGGACAGATTAGGAATTTAACCCCAGATAATATACATTTTACTCCCAATAAGTCACACTTCACTCCAGAGTTAATACAATATTTGGAAAATTGTGATAGGATAAGGTTACAAAAATATTAAAGGAGGTAAAACTACTTATGAAGACGTTTATCCTAGGACTTATAATCCTAATTGGTGGTGGAGCGATCTATGGGAGATTTTGTGAAAAACTATTTGGACCTGATGACAGACCAACACCAGCTACAAACATGGCAGATGGTATAGACTATGTTGAGATGCCAGCATGGAAAAACAAACTTATTCAACTACTTAATATTGCAGGTACAGGACCTATTTTAGGACCAATTCAAGGTATTCTTTTTGGGCCTATTGCATTTATTACGATACCTATAGGATGTGTGTTTGCAGGGGCAGTACATGATTATTTTATTGGTATGATTTCAATGAGAAACAAAGGAGCGCAGGTTCCAAAGATGATACAGAAGTTCCTTGGTAATGGAATTACTAAAGTATATACAATCATTATATGGTTACTGATGCTTTTAGTAGGTGTTGTATTTATTTATACGCCTGGAGATTTAATCGTAGGGGATATTCTTGGTAGGGATGTTAATAGCAATATTATTTGGGTAGTATATGCAATTATCTTAGCATATTATATAGTATCAACTATATTTCCAATTGATCAAATCATAGGACGTGTTTATCCTATATTTGGTGCAGTACTTATTGTTTCAGCAATAGGAGTTTTTATGGGAATTCTTATGGATGGGGGAGCCAGCTTTGCAAATCTACCAGGTGGATTATTATTTCAACATCCAGCAGGACAAGCTTTTATACCAGTATTCTTTATTACAGTTGCATGCGGCATAATGTCAGGATTTCATGGAAGTCAAGCAACTCTGATTTCAAGAACTGTCAAGTCTGAGAAAGAGGGACGCGGCACATTTTATACTATGATGATCGTTGAAGGTTTGATTGCAATGGTGTGGGCTGCTGGAGCTATGGTTTTATTTGGAAGGGGGACACCAGTTAGTACAGGTGCTACAGCTATGGTAGGCCTTATATCTAGGGAGTTTATGGGGAGTATCGGTGGATTAATTGCTATAATAGGTGTTATAGTATTACCTATTACCTCCGGAGATACAGCATTTAGAGCCCTAAGACTTATGATAGCAGAACAGTTCAATATAGATCAAAAGGATGCTAAAAAGAGAGTTGTTTTATCTCTAATAATATTTATTCCTGCAGTTATGATCCTTGCATTTGCAAAACTATCACCGGGTGGATTTAATTTATTATGGAGATACTTTGGATTTACAAATCAATTAGTTGCAGTATTTGCACTTGCAATGATTACAGTTTACCTTAAAACGGCTGGGAGAAACCATCTAATAACATTGCTTCCAGGCAGTTTTTATACATTTATTGTAACTGCATATATTTGTCATGCAAATATAGGGTTAGGACTTGAAGCGAGAGTAGGAGGGCTATTTGGTCTGTCACCTGAAAGTTATGCAATATCCTATACTTTAGGAATTATTGCTGCAATATTATTTACGGTAGCTGTTCCTAAACTAGCAGATAATCGTAAAAAAACTATTTTAAGTTATGATGAGAAACAATCATTAAATACAATTTAAGTTTCAAAGGGGTAAGATAAATGAAACCACTGATAAGATATTCGTGTAAATCAGTGGTTTCTTCCATTATCTAATATTTAATATTTAAATGGGTATATAATTAGTTAGAGAAAAATTAAGGAGGAAATGGAATGAATGAGATGATTAAAAAACAATTAAACCATAGAACAATAAGGGAGTTTCAAGATAAAGAAATACCAGAGGATATCTATAATACATTATTAGAAGTAGCTCAGAGAACCGCTAGCTCCACAGGAATGCAGCAGTCTTCTATAATCAGAGTGACTGATTCTACTTTGAAAAATGAGATTGCCAAGATTTGTACTCAAGAATACGTTAGTCGTGCTCCAATTTTACTTATATTTATAGTAGATACCTATAGAAACCATCAAATTGCTTTGGAACAAGGATATGATTTAAGTAGTTCAGGAGATATGGATAGATTCTTCCAAGGGTTTACTGATGCTACATTAGCAGCTCAAAATATGATAAATGCAGCAGAAGCAATAGATTTAGGCACCGTAATTTTCGGTAGTATTTTAAATGATTCAAAGAAACTTTGTGAGTTACTAGAATTACCTAAGTATACATTCCCTGTATTAGGGCTAGGTATAGGATATCCTAATCAAGATCCACAATTGAAACCAAGAATGGATATGAAGTTTAGAGTTTTTGATAACAAATATGAGAAAATGGATAACTATTTAGGGCTGCTTACTGATTATGATGAAGAGATGCAAACATATTATGATTTAAGGCAGGCTAACAAGCCATTGGATAAATTCTCTACACAAGTTGTGGGAAGGCTTGAAGCTGTAAATACCAAGAGACAAGAAATGATGAATATAATAGTAGAACAAGGTTTTGACCTAAAATTAAAATAAATGTAAAAAATCTCGGGGCATATGACAATATATAGAAATGGGAAGCTGGATCTGATAGAATCAGATAAACAATCTTAGAAGATGGATAAAGGAAGCTATCAGTGGGACAAAGGAATCAATGATTTTTTTGTCCCGCTCATTAAATTAGTAGAAATTCAAACGAATATTATTCAAATAAGCTCAGTCCTAATTCCTTTGAAAGTTCCTCTAGGACAATGATACCTCTTAAGCTATTTCCTGTATTATCGAGCCTTGGTGAATAGGTACATATACCGAACTTTCCTGGCACCACACCCATGATTCCACCACCAACACCACTTTTAAGTGGAAAACCAATTGACATTTGGTATTTGCCGCTTTCCTCATACATTCCAGCAGTTGACATTTGTGCAAGGGTAAACTTCACGTTGTCACTTTCTATGAACTGCTCATTAGAATCAAGGCTTTTTCCACCATTTGCAAGTACTGCTGCAATATAAGCTAGGTTATAGGTATTTACGCCAACTGAGCAACCAGCAATATAGCGATTGAGAACATCTTCCACATCAAGGTCAAAAATACCCTTACTTTTCAAAATATAGTATAAAGCTCTATTTGTATCAGTGGTTTCCATTTCTGAGTGATAAACCTTTTCTAAGAAAGTAATATCCTTATCCTTACTCCAGTCTTTCATTTTATCCATAAATCTTTGGAATTTTTCCTTTGAATCTTTACCTTTAATCATTGAGGTTGTAGAGATGGCACCTGCATTTATAAACGGGTTTGCAGCTTTTGTTGTAATTGTATTTACATGGTTAAAAGGATATGGACTAGATTCACAACCTAGTTTTTCATAAACAAAATCCTTCCCATAATCTTCAAGTGCCATAATAAGAGAAATTACCTTAGATATAGACTGAACTGAAAATCTTAAATCAGTATCACCTTTATGAATTTCCTTACCATCAACTGTCACAATAGATAATCCAAAGTTATCTTCAAAAACATTGGCAAGTTCAGGAATATATGTAGCTACATTTCCCTTAGTCTTGTATTTTTCGCTGTTTTTAATGGCATTCTCTACCTTTTCATTTAATAAATTTAAATCCAATATAATCGCTCCTTTTTAAATATAAGACTTCCAATAATTATGCTTAAAGTTCATAAACATTTTAGCTGATTATAACATATATATATACATAAAGTTAGAATGTTTTTTACTATTATTTATCTATATTTAATCTTAGAGCAAATAATATTATACAATGATTTTGCTACGCTTGCTGAATAAACAATTATTGATAAAATTACAATTATTGGGTAAAGTGAGTATAAGCCAATGGATATTATTGTTATTATTTTAGAAAGGAAGAATCATGGAACTAAATAAGAATATAAATATATCGCTGGAAAGAATTAAAGATACTACAAAGCATGTACATAATGGAATAGAATTCCTTTTGGTTATAAAAGGAAGTCTTACTATGGAAAAAGGTGGAGAAGTTTATTATCTTAAGCCCAATGACATAATCCTAATCAACAATAGGGAAGTTCATTTAATTAAAGGTAATTCAGATAATTTGGCAGTGGTTCTACACATAGACAGTGAATTTTTGGAGGACAATTGTAATGATTTTTTAACAAAATATTATATCTGTAATTCTGCTAGGGAAGAACAACAGGACCATGAAAAGTTTAAACCTATTAGGCAAAGCTTAACCCAGATCATGCTCTTGATGTTTAAGAAGGACTTTGGCTATGAACTTCAAATAATGTCCAAGATATATTCCCTACTTAATCATGTAATATTAAATTTTACAATATCTAAAGAGGGGATTTTGGCTGGGAAGCATAATGTGGATGTGCGGATGGACAGAATCCTATCCTATATCAATGAAAATTTCCACGAAGATATTTCTTTAAGTCAACTTGCTAAGGATGAATTTATTTCTATACATTATTTATCTAAGCTATTTAAGTCAAAAGTAGGTGTTAATTTTTCAGACTATATTACAGAGTTAAGGATCAACCATGCATTAAAGGAGCTTATAAGCACCGATACCCCCATAAACAAGATTGCTTTAAATTCAGGATTTTCAAATATTCAATCCTTCAATAGAGAATTCAAAAAAAGGTACAAGGAAGTACCTAGTGAATATAGAAAAAAGAACAAGGTATCTAGCCCGGATACAAATCCAGAAGTAGACGAAGTCTTACCACAAGAGGATAATAAACTATCTGAGCTTTTAAAATTTGTTATGTCAACAGAGGATATTCTTTCCGAAAGTGACATTTTAGTGCCAAACGTCCAAATAGACTTTAGTCAGGAAATAGAAACAAGAAAGAAAGGTGGAAGAATATTAAGATTAGGAAGGTTTAAGGAATTACACAACCATAATATCAGAGAACAAATTACTGAGGCTTGTAAGGAATTGGAGTTTGAATATATTCATTTTGAGGAATTTTTTCTTGTGGATGATGACAGTGTTAAAGATAGTGTATTATATGAAGTTACCAATTTATATACGGCTCTTGAATTTATAGTAAAATCGAATCTAAAACCAATAGTAAAATTGAATATAGATTATTTTGAAAGATTCAATAATAATAGAGAAAAGATTGAAGAATATATAAGAAGAAGTATACACAATAAACTTATTTTTATCAAAACCAATTATGGATTGAAATATCTTTCAACATGGAGCTTTGAGTTAGGTGGGACAAATTTTGTAGACAATTTCGAGTATTTTGAGATCATAACTGGAATCTTTAAAGAGTTTAATGATGATATAAAAATAGGTGTCAGTCTTTCAGACAATCTAGACCTAGAAGAAAATGATGTAAGCTTATTAAGACTGCTAAAAGATAAGGGAATTGAACCTGATTTTGTCTCCTTCGAGAGCGATCCGAACAAATCCACCTTAAGTACTGATATCAATGAACCAAATAGCTGGGCATTTGAAAACTATTTAAGGAATCAGATCCTGGAGTTAAAAATAATTTTAGAAGATCATGATTTACACAATACATTAATATATGTAACCAATTTTAATACTTTAGGAGGTACTGGGTTTGAGCTATCAGGGACCTTTTTTAGGGCGGCTTTAATATTAAATACAATATTGAGTATTGATGAGCCCTATGTCAATCTTTCCTATTGGTTATCAAATCAAGCTTATGAAAATACTAAACCAGGAATGGCGGCTGAATATAGGGTACTTTCACTATTTATAAATGGCTTAGTAAAGAGACCAGTATACTTTGTCCTCCAATTTATAGATAAATCTGGGAACAATCTTAGGGTCATCAGCGAAGATATGAAAATTAGCAAAGAAAATAATGCTTACTATATAATGGTTTCAAATCAATACTATTACAATCCTTTATATTCCATAAGGGAGAACTACTTTTCAATTAATAGAAAAAACATCAAGGCCATAATTAGTGGAATTGAGCCAGGAAAATATATCATTAAGAAGTTGCTATTAAATAAGGACCATGGAGGTAAGTTTGAACTTGTTCTAAACATTTCAAACACCAAATTTATCGATCAAGAGATTCTGTCAAGCTTGGAGAATACAAACCGCCCAACCTTGACCATATTTGAAAGGGATATGAGTGATGGATACAATATGGATATTAATGTATCATCAAATGCAGTGATTCTATATGAAATAAAAAAATTAAACAATTAATATAAAAGGACAAAATTTATAGGTTAAATTTTGTCCTTTTAGTTTTTTAGAGTTTCAAAAAGTATAAATAATGACAAGTATTTTTATAAAAACTAAACTTCACAGACTTTATTTTAACAGCTATACTATGAAGTAACAAGAATGAAAATGTTTTCTAGTTAAAATACTTGTAGACACGATGACTTTGTATAGTATGTATAGTAATCAGGGAAGTATATGATTTAAACTTTTACTAAAAAAGGAGAGAAGAATTTATGAAATATTTAGACATAGCCAATGGTAATCTATTATTTTTACTTACGGGTTTAACAATTTTAGTAGTTTTGCTACAATCACTACTATTCATTAACAAAGGGACGAAAAGAGCGAAGGAATTGGGTATAGAAAAAGAGATAATAAATAAGACCATAACAAACAGTGCAATATTCTCAATCATACCATCCTTACCTATCATTGTAATGTTGCTTGCTTTATCAGTACCATTGGGTAGATACTTTCCCTGGTTAAGATTATCAGTAGTAGGATCAGCAGTATATGAAAGTATGGCTGCCAACGTAGCTGTGGTGAGTATGGGGCTTAAGGATATATCGGATCCAAACCTAACTCCTACAATCTTTGGAGTAGTTCTATGGGTAATGTCCTTGGGGATTATATGGGGTATAGTATTTAATATTTTCTTTTTGGGTAAGTTAGACCAATATACAAAGAAGGCTAAAGCAACAAAAAATGCATTTATACCAATATTTTCAGGTGCTTTATTCTCAGGTATGCTTGCAGTACTTTCTGTTCCATATGTTGCAAATACAAAGAATATAACAGGGATTGTATCCTTTGCATCAGCAGGGATCGCAGCAATTATATTCCAAAAAATCGGTAAAAATCCAAAATATAAGGTTATCAATGAATTTTCTTTACCAATTGCATTAATCGTTGGAATGGCCGCATCAATAATTCAAGTTAATTTAGTATAAATATAGGAGGTTCAATCATGGATAAAAATTCAAATACAGAAGCAAGACTGTCAGCGGAGTTTGACAAATCGATTAATAAATTAGGGAGATACACAAGTATAATAGCTTTAGCTTTTATGCTTTCAATTCCTTTGATAACCCAAATATACTATGGACTTGATATCAGTATTTCAGACGTATTAGTTGCCAGTAGTGGTCTTATAGCAATGTTCCTCCCAATGGCAGTAGTTGAAAATATTTCATACTATCAAGTAATTGGTGCCGGTGGAATTTATTTAAGTAGTATAACAGGTAATGTTCTTAATATGAAACTTCCTTGTGCAATAGCTGGTATGAAAATTGCAAATGTTGAGCCAGGAAGTAAAGAAGGTGATGTGATATCAATAATATCTATAGGAGTATCTTCAATAGTTACAACAATTATTCTATTCTTAGGAATGTTCTTTGTTGGGCAAGCTCTAGTACCATTACTTAATTCACCATTACTAGCTCCAGGATTTGCAAATGTAACACCTGCCATACTTGGTGCAACGGCAGTACCTAGTCTTTTAGGAAATAAGAGACTATCAGTGGTTCCCGTTATATTATCACTGGCTGCATATTTCATAATTGGAGCAAATTTTGGAATGTATCAAAGCTATGTATTAATCGTAGTAATGGTATTATCAGTAGGTTCAGCATATCTGAACTATAAAAAGTCTAAATAGCAGGAGGTATTTAATGAGTAATAAACAAGATATAATAGATTTTTTAGATCAAAACCAAGGAAAATTTATAGATGTCAGTGATAAAATCTGGGATAATCCTGAAATCAGATTTGAACTTAAGGAATCGGCGGATACCTTAATTGAAGTTCTATCCAGTGAGGGTTTCTCAGTTGAAAGAAATGTAGCTGAAATGAAGGATGCATTTATAGCTACCTATGGCAGTGAAGGCCCAGTAATTGGATTTCTAGCAGAATATGATGCATTATCAAACCTAAGCCAAGTTGCCGACGAGTTGACCAAGAAACCTATAAAAGAGGGGGCTTATGGCCATGCTTGTGGCCACAATGCTTTAGGGGCAGGTTCACTTGCGGCAGCCGTAGCTATAAAAGAATATATGAATAAAAATAATATGAAAGCTACCATTAAGTTTTTTGGATGTCCGGCTGAAGAAAGCGGATCGGGAAAAGCATTTATGGCAAGAGAAGGAGTATTTAAAGGAGTCGATAGCCTGATTACATGGCATCCATGGACAGAGAACAAGATCTGGGGTACAAGTAGTCTTGCTAACTTTCAAGTTTATTTCAACTTCAAGGGAGTAAGCGCTCATGCCGCATCAGCTCCACACCTAGGTAGAAGTGCTCTTGACGCAGCTGAGTTAATGAATATTGGTGTGAACTATTTAAGAGAACATATTATAGATGAAGCAAGGGTTCACTATGCCTATTTGGATGTTGGTGGACAGAGTCCAAATGTTGTACAACCAACATCAAGTTTATTATATTTCATAAGAGCACCGAAATCCCAACAGGTCAAAGAAATATATGATAGAATCGTCAAGATTGCCCAAGGGGCTGCATTGATGACAGAAACTGAACTGGAGATTAAATGGGACAGTGCATGCAGCGAATATATTATAAATGATGTCCTTGGAAAAGTAATGTATGAGAATATGGAATTGGTTGGAGAAATAGACTATACAGATGAAGAAGTGAACTATGCAAAAAAATATGTAGATACTTTGGATTCTGTTTCAATATTAAACCATGAGAAAACAATGAAAAACTACTTCAACGGATTACCAGCACAGGAGCTAGAAAGTGTGATAAAGGCACCACTAATTAAAAAATTAGTTCCTTATAGCATGATTGACAAAGCACTACCTGGTTCAACAGATGTGGGAGATGCCAGTTTCAATGCTCCAACAGTACAATTAACAGCCGCATGTTATCCTGCAGGCACTGCACCCCATTCATGGCAATGGGTAGCCACAGGGAAATCCTCTATACTACATAAAGGGTTGATCTACGCAGCTAAGGTAATGGCAATGACAGCTTTAGATCTTCTAGAAAGTCCTGAAACAATTAATAAGGCTAAAGAAGAATTTGATGAAAGACTTGGTGGGCAATCCTACCAAAACTATATACCATTGGATGTAAAACCTGTACAATAGGATTTTAAAAACCTCTTTAATGATTTATTAAAGAGGTTTTCTTATATTATGATAATTAAATTTATTTATATAAAAAAATAGAGAATGATAGTAAATCTTTGTTATAATATAATTATCTAAATGAATACTATAAATTTAAAGGAGTAATCTCAATGGAACTAAAATATCGTGGAAAAACAAAGGATGTCTATGAATTAGAAGATGGTAATTACCTACTTAAATTTAAAGATGATGTAACAGGAACAGATGGCGTATTTGATCCAGGTGCAAATACAGTAGGGCTTACAATAGAAGGAGTAGGAAAGGCTGGGATTAGTTTGACTAAGTTTTTCTATGAAAAGCTTAATAGTATGGGTATCCCAACTCATTATGTGGATAGTGATATAGAAAATGCAACAATGACAGTACTACCAGCTAAAATGTTTGGAAAAGGTGTTGAAGTAATCTGTAGATATAGAGCAGTAGGAAGCTTTATGAGAAGATACGGACTTTATGCCGAGGAAGGCCAAGTCCTAGATGCTTATGTAGAGGTAACACTTAAAGATGATGACAGAAATGACCCATTGATTACAGATGAAGCTTTGGAGATGTTAGGTATAATGACCAAACAAGAATACAAGATACTAGTAGATTTGACTAAAGAAATTGGAGAAGTTGTAAAAAATGAATTAGCTAAAAAAGAAATGGAGCTATACGACATCAAATTTGAATTTGGTAGAGTGGGTCAAGATGACCATATAGCTTTAATTGATGAAATCTCCGGCGGAAATATGAGAGCATACAGACATGGACAAAAAGTAGATCCTATAGAATTAGAAAAGATAATGTTGGAAGATTAATAAAGTATGGCACAAGTGCGGCAAGGGAATAGTTAATTCTCTTGTCGCATTTCTAGTTTGTGATTTAAAGTCATAGGCGAGTAATCTGATATTTTATGCGTTGAAGATTCTACCTTATGGGTGGAAATGACAAGATAGGACTTTTTTAGTGGTCTCCATTATTTGTAATATTTTTGAAACAAAAATATACATTATATGGTGTATACTAAATATAAATGGTAACAAAGGAGGACAAATCATGTTTAAGAGATTAAAGAATTTAGTATTAATAATTCTTTTCATATCCATGATATTTACTTTACTAGCTTGTAATAGCTCGAAAGAAAAGGACAAGTCTACTCTCAATCCATCAGAGATAAAAGAGCAGACAAAGGATGAGGTAGTTAGCTTATTATCCAAGGAAGAGCAGGATTTAGTAATGAATAAATATTATAAATTATTGACTGAAAACAAGGTAGTAGGTGATATATCAGATTTTATTGATGAGAATATTGGTGGCCTAGATAATGAAAATATTGAAATTATGATAGTTAGTTTAGAAACTTATTTAAGTACTACAAATTCTTCTGTAGATGAGGATTATGGTTTACTACATGAATACAAGGACTATGTATCTGATGAAATGAAGTCGTATTTAGATGTAATAGAACGTGAGGCAAGTAATATCTTTACAGATGGAGAAAGTTTAAATGTAGATATTGTTGAAATAATGGATAGAGCAATAGAAGCAGAAAAACATTTAGATGAATTTCCAGAAGGAAAGATATATAATAAAATTTATGATCTTTATGGACAGTATATAAAAGGGGCGCTATTAGGAGCGGGTAATCCATACATATTTGCGGAAGATGGTAGCACCATAATCAAGGAAGAGTATTTGGAGAAATACAAAGCAGTAATTGAAAAAAGCAAGAGCTCAAAAACAACTAAAATTTTATCCAAATATGTAGGGGTATTAGAAAATGAAAATGGTGATTTAAATAGTCATAGTGTTAATGAGTTTTATGATAATCTTGATATCCTGATAGAAGATATGTTTCTTAGGTAGCTTGATATGAAAGGAGAATGTCAATGTCAGGTTTATTCAATTTGGGAAGTTTGTTACTGGGACTTATTGCATGGATTGTTCCCATTTTAGCTATGAAATACCATAAAAAGAATGAGATAAAACACTGTTTTTATTTTATTATTGTTAGCTTTAGTGCTTGCATAGCATCTTTGTGTTTGCAGTTATTCGAAGTTAATCATAGGGTACAAATTAAAGATTGGTCGGCACTTATGGATACTATGGGTACGTTAATATGGGTTGCCGTAATACTTGCTTCAGTAACACTAATAGTTAATATAATGGCGTTATTTATATGTAGTAAAAAAGAAATGAAAGATTAATTAATTTAATTCTACAAACACAATACAAAAGGGGATAGTAATTTTACTATCCCCTTTCAATTAGTATTTAACCTGTGAAACCATCTGCTCAAGTTTTTCTGATATTCTCTTATTATCTTCCATAATTTTATTTATAGAATTAATAGATTCAACTATAGTAACATTTTTTTCAGCTATATTGGAAATAGCACTTGTTGAGTCTTCTATAGTAATTGATATTTCATTTATTGAGGATGATATTTCCGCTACTGTTGCCGATAATTCTTCAGAAGTAGCTGATAAATCTAATATTATGTTGTTTAATTCGGAACCATCATTTTTATATTCCCTGACTGCAGTTACCATCACTTCATAATCTTTAATTATATCATTCTCCAAGAAATTTATTAAATTTGTAGTATTGTCAACCAACTGCTCAACAGCCTCTGTAATATCAGTAGCTACTTTTTGTATTTCAGCTTCTGTATGATTAGAATCTTCCGCCAACTTTCCTATTTCACCTGCAACAACAGCAAATCCTTTTCCGGATTCTCCAGCTCTAGCTGCTTCTATAGCTGCATTTAAGGATAGTAGACTTGTTTGTTCTGTAATTTTCAAAATTGCATCTGATAAAACATTGATTTGGGATACTTTTCTTGAAGAATCAATGGCTTTATTTATTTCTTCCCTTGTAGTTGCATAAACATTCATAGTATTATCCTTAGATTGGATGAACTTCTTACTCATTTCATCTGCTTTTGTAGTTATCTCACTTGAAGTAGATGCGCCTTGCTCCACTTTTTCTGTAAAGTCTGCTATAGCATTGCTTATGCCAATAGCTGATTCATTTACAGTCACCGTAAAAGCAGTAGTTTCCTCCATACTAGCGGATAACTCTTCCGTTGTGGCAGAAGTATCCTCTGCTAAGTTTGTTAAAACATCTAATTCATCAATGGTATTTTTATATATTTCTTGATTGGTGTGTATGGCACCGTTCATATTGGACATAAATACTCTTAGTTTATCATTGATATTTTGGAAGGAATTATACATTTCACCCATTTCATCTTTTCTAGAAAGATTTTTATCTTCTATATTATCTAATAAGTTTAAATCACCTATATTTCCGGCAATCCCTACTGCCTCAGTAATAGGTCTAGTTATAGAACCCGATAGATATAATCCAATCAGTGTTGAGACTACTAAAACAATCAAAGTAGCTATAAGGGTATATAAGATCGCTTGATTTGATGCCCCTATGGCATAATCCAATGGAATAGCTACTCCAATCTTCCAATTAGATTCTGTTACATCGTCAAAGTAAAAAAATCTTTCAGTGCCATCATAGTCTACTACCTCTCTGTTTCTGATACTAAGATTTTCAGACGATGTCACATTATTTAGTCCGCCATCTAAAATATCCTTAACATTTGTGCTACCTTGGTCATTAGGATTATACTCATTATTTATATGTGTAACTATATTACCAGAATCATCTATTAGAAATGCATATGAATCTGGGGCAATGGCTACTGAGGATACAAAGTCCACCAAATTGTCAATTTGAATATCGGAAGATATGACGCCTTCCCTACCATCAATAGTTTCAAATGCCTTTGCAATGGATATGACAATATTTCCAGTTCTTGCATCAACATATGGTGGTGCAATGTAGAAATCTCCTTTGATTTCCATGGCACCTATGTACCAGCCTCTTTGTGTTGGGTCATAATTAGGTTGATTCCGTTGAGGGTGTAGATAATATTGATCAGAAAAAGACATATAATAATGATTACCTGTTCTATCCACTGCTTCTTTTAGATAATCACATCCATAATCATATTCAAAATTATTCCCCACGATCATTGCTTCAATGATCTCATCTAATCTTTCCTTTTGTACTGCAATCCATTTGTCAATCTCTTTAGAAATGACTGTGGCTTCCAATTGAAGCCTATTGTTACTTTCATCTTCTAGTCCTTTAATTGCAACTTGATAGTTTATAAGTGTTATAATACCTACGCTAAGGACACAAACCAAAGCTATTAATAATACCATTTTACTTCTTAATTTCATTATGCTCTTCCTTTCTGACTTCTGATTTATTAAATATATATATCGGATGAAAGTGGTCAAGTATTAAGATGAAAGCCTTTACATATTACAATATTCTGAAAAGAAATTCTTATAAAATAAAAAAGTACTGACAGATACGAGAAATCAGCACTTTTTATGCTAAATTATTCTTTTTATTATGGTTTAATTAATTCCCTTTGACATTAAGCAGGATATGGCAATAGAAGATAGTTTTGAAAACATAGAATCTGCTCTTGATGATAACACTATAGGTGCTTGTGCTCCAGCTACAATACCTGCCATATGTCCTTTAGATAAAAAGCTTGCACTTTTAGCCAGAGCATTTCCCGTTTCAATATTAGGAACTAGGATGATATCTGCCTTGCCAGCGATAGGACTATTTATTCCTTTGGCAAGTGCTGCTTCAGGATCTAGAATATTATCTAAAGCTAATGGGCCATCTACGATTGCTCCTGTGATTTGGCCTCGATCAACCATTTTACATATGATAGCCGCATCTATTGTAGAAGGCATGTTTTCTGATACTGTTTCAGCAGCTGAAAGTATGGCAACATTAATATTTTTATAGCCTAGGAATTTTAAAGTGTCTATTCCATTTTTTAAAATATCAATTTTTTGATCTAGGGATGGATTTATATTCATCCCGCCATCAGTGACAAAAATTAATTGATCAAGGGAAGGTACTTCAAGGGCCGCAATATGACTTAGTAATCTACCAGTTCTTAATCCGAACTCTTTATTAACAACTGCTTTTAGGAAGGTAGAGGAACCGATCATACCCTTCATCAAAATATCAGCTCCTTTATTAGAAACTAGTTTTACTGCCTCGTTGGCAATATCATCCCCTTCTACATGAATAATCTCTATATCCTTCATTGCAATACCTAGATTATTTATTTGTTTTTCGATGGATTGTTTATTTCCAAAAAGATACGGTTGAATCATACTTTTATCCATGGCTTCTTTTATAGCTAACATAAGATCTTCGTCATCAGCTTGAGCAACACTTATTTTAGTGGGAGGAATCGTTTGTACCTTTTCTATTAAGCTATTGAAGTTTCTAAACACTTTCAACCACCTCCCCATATTCTTTGGCTATTTCTCTTTTTTCTAATAATCTCATAGCGGACTCAGCTAGTCCTAGCATTTCTGCTTCCCCTGGGAACCTTTCAACACTTGAAATAAAGCTAGTGTTTTCATTTAGTCCTTCAAATACATAATTTGAATAAGCGATACCACCTGTAATAATGATCTTATCAACATTACCTTTAAGTACAGTAGCCATCTCGCCTATTCCTTTAGATAGTTGGTAAATAAAAGCATCTAGTATTAGCCTTGCTTTTTCATCTCCAGATTTTATACGCTCCTCCACTTCTCGTATGTCCTTAGTATGTAAGTAGGAGTAGATTCCACCTTCCGTAAGAAGTTTTCTTTTTAATTCTTTACTACTATACTCACCACTATCTAAAAGATCAATGACCTCAGAAAATGGCAAACCTCCACATCTTTCAGGAGAAAAAGCACCTAGTGAGTTTGCGTTCTCTACATCTATTAGTTTTCCCTGTTTCATAGCTGCTATGGATATGCCACCGCCTAAATGGGCAATGATAAAATTAAGTTCATTTAAATTCTTATTTAGTTTGTCAGCACATAAAAATGCAACCCTTCTAATATTTAACGCATGAGATAGACTTTTCCGCTCAATTCCTTTAAACCCTGATACTCTTGCCACAGGGGTCATTTCATCTACTGTTATTGGGTCAACAATATAGGCAGGTATTCCCTTTTCTACTTTAATTTTATTGGCTATAAATGCGCCTACATTGGAGCCATGTTCTCCACCTATGGCATTTCTAAAATCCTCTAACATAATTTCGTTTATTTCATAAATACCTGCTGCCATAGGTCTCAACATCCCACCCCTAGACATTACTATGGAGAAATCAAGAAGATTATGACCGCCTTTTTCTAAAGAACTAGTTATAGAATCATAGCGGAATTCCTCTTGTTCAATGACATTTTCATACTTCTTTAGCTCCTCATGATTATGGAGTATATCTTCTCTGTGGACCTCGGTATTATTATGAAATACAGATATTTTGGTGCTTGTTGAACCTGGATTAATTACTAGAATTTTATAGTTTTCCATATGATCACCTTAGTCTTATTAGTATCCTACATATTTTCTCTTGATTTGTCCTATTGTTTCAATACGATCTTCGGCTAATTTATTAGCTGCTTCATATGTTGGAATATTATTTTTCCTACTAATCTCAAATATATCTAATAAAATATTATATATTTTTCTGGTTTTAGCCATAACCCTATCATGATTATTATTTTTCATTTCTAATTCATCTGCTACTTGTATTAATCCACCGGAATTAATAACATAATCAGGAGCATATAAAATCCCCATATCATGAAGAACTTTTCCATGTCTAGATTCCGCCAATTGATTATTAGCTGACCCAGCCACTATCTTACACTTTAATTTAGGTATCGTATTATCGTTTATAATTGCTCCAAGGGCACAAGGGGTGAATATATCGCATTCCTGTTCATAGATCGCATCAGGGGCTACCACCTTAACTTGGGGATATTTATCAGTAAGAGCCTTTAGGTTTTCTTCTACAACATCGCAAATCAATATATTAGCCCCCTCTTTAAGTAAATGTTCCACAACAAAGCTTCCTACTTTTCCTGCTCCCTGAACTGCAACTGTTAAATCTTTTAATGAATCATCACCAAAGCTTATCTTGGCTGCGGCTTTAATACCCATATAAATTCCATAGGCTGTTGGTATGGCAGTATCACCACTTCCACCATATTCTGTTGGTAGACCAACAAGATAATCAGACTCTTGACTTGCATGGACAAAGTCTTCACCAGTAGTTCCTACATCAGTGCCGGTATAGTATCTACCATTTAACATCTGAATAAATCGACCAAGTGCCCTAAATAGAGTTTCACTTTTATCTGTTTTAGGATCTCCCATAATTACGGTTTTGCCACCACCAAAGTTAGTGCCTGCTATAGAACATTTATAGGTCATTCCAACGGATAAACGAATTGCATCCATCAAGGCTTCGTCTGTATTTTCATAATCCCACATTCTACATCCACCTAATGCAGGACCTATAGTGGTGTCATTAATAGCTATGATGGACTTTAAACCTGTAGATTTATCATAATTAAATATAATCTGCTCTACATTCTTATCTTCCATTTCTTTAAAAATATCAACATTCATTGAAAATCCCCCTTATATTTATATTGCTTCAGATGGAATCGTTTTCCTGACTAATGCAGTTATGATGAAAAAAATTAAAAATAGATTGTATCTTCTAGCCAAACTATTTATTTTTGTGTTTTGTAGCTCTTTCCTCTGCTCTAACCTTTTCAACTCTGTATCTAAGTAGATAAACTATTAATAATCCTGTATTTGCAGCCATAAGAGCATTACCACGAATAAGAAACTCTTTACCTAATCCATAATTGAAAATAAATTGGACCATAAAAATAAATGAATTAAAAATGATTAAATCCCTTACAATCTTTGGTAATCTTCTGAACCAAGCCATGTAATCTCCCTCCTCGGATTAATTATAACATCTATAGGATAAAAATTACAGAAAATTTAAATATTATCTATAAAAAATACGTAAGTTTATATTTTTAAATTTAGGATATGAATATAAGGACTAAAGATTAGGAGGGTTAAATTTATGTTTGCAAAAAAAGTTGATGCAAGAGATTATGAACCAAGAGATAAACATAGAGTAATTTTTGAAACATTTGATTCATTAAGTTCTGGTGAGGCTATGGAACTTACAAATGATCATGACCCAAGACCATTACACTATCAAATGTTAGCTGAAATGGAAGG
>JAAYGX010000033.1 GCA_012735585.1 Tissierella sp. | reverse complement strand
GTATTTAACAAACCATATATGACAGTTATTAGGAAGACGGTACCATACTTTATTATGTACTTTATAATATCACTGTTAATGTTTATACCGGAGATCGCTTTAATATCCAGAAACTTACTTTATTAATTGAAGGAGGAATACCATGAATAAGAAAAATATAACTTATGTTCTATTACTTATCTTTGTTATGGCGATAGCTTCTGGATGTTCAACTGGTGCAAATGCAGGAGAACAAATAGTCTGGAGATTTGGTCATGAAGAAGTAAGAGGATCTATACAAGATGCTTATGCTCTTGAGTTTAAAAGACTAGTAGAAGAAAGATCTAATGGAGAAATATATGTAGAAGTATATAGAGCAGATGAAATCGGTGGCGTAATGGATTATTTGGAATTCCAACAAAAAGGATTACTTGCATTTTCCATATTAAATCCAGGTACAACTGCAACGACAATACCGGAAAACAATGTATTCTATAATCACTTCCTACTACCAGAGAAAGATGCAGATTTACAAGAACTGTTTGCCACTAGTGAAGCAATACCAATGTTAAATAAATTAAACGAAGAAAATGACTTAAAGGTTTTGGATTGGTTCTATGAAGGATTCAATGCATGGACTGCAGATAAGCCTATACGATCACCTCAAGATTTTAGGGGTGTTAGTATCAGAACCATGGCATCACCATTAATCGTATCAAGCTATGCAGCATATAATGCCAACCCAACACCGATGCCGTATTCAGAAGTATATACAGGACTACAACTGAAACAAATAGATGCTCAAGTTAACCCTGTATTTGCTATTCAAGAGATGAATTTCTATGAAGTCCAAGACTATCTAATTCAAGCAAGACAAGATGGTTTCGTAGCTTCCCTTGTTACAAGCCCAGATTTTTGGGAGGGTTTAGATGCTGAGACGAAGGCAATGGTATTAGATATTGTTCCAGAATTAAATGATTTTGTATTTAAATTCCAGGACCAGCTTAATAAGGAAAGATTAGATATAATCAGAAGTTCAGGAAATATAGAAATAATTGAATTAACTGAAGAAGAAAGAGCAGTATTTAGGGAAGCGGCTATGCCCGTAAGAGAAGTATTTTTACGTTCTGTAGGTGAAGAAGGAGCAGAAATATTAAGAATTTTAGATGAAGACGCTCAAAGAATTATAGAAAAGAATAAAGACAACTAATTAAATTTGTTTTAAAAATTAATATATTTATATAAGGAGTGAATTAGATGTTAACATTTTCCAAAGAAGAATTTCAATTAAGAGTTCAAAAAGTTAAAGAAAAGATGGAAGAAAGAGGCATTGAAGTATTACTTATAACTGATCCAGCAAATATGAACTACGTATCAGGCTATAATGCATGGTCATTCTATGTTCATCAAATGGTAGCAGTATTTTTAGATGAAGAAGAGCCTGTATGGATCGGTAGATTCATGGATGCTATTGCAGCTAGAAAAACAGCTTGGCTAAAACACGAAAATATTGTTGGATATAGTGACAACTATGTTCAAAGTTATGAAAGACATCCAATGGATTATGTATCCGACGTTCTTAAAGAAAGAGGACAAGGCAACAAGAGAATTGCAGTTGAAATGGATAACTACTACTTCACAGCTCAATGTTATGAAAGTCTTAAAAAAGGGTTACCAAATGCGACGTTTGAGGATGCAAGAGGTTTAGTTAACTGGATTAAAGTTGTTAAATCCGATGCAGAAATTGAATATATGAAACGTGCTGGTCAAATCATGACAAAAGGTATGACCGATGCTATAAACTACTTAAATGTTGGAGTTAGAAAATGTGATATGGCAGCAGAAATCTATAGAACATTTACTTCTGGTACAGAAGAATTCGGTGGAGACTATGCTTCAATAGTGCCACTAATGCCTACAGGGGTAGATGCAGGAGCTTGTCATTTAACATGGACTGATGAAAAATACAAAGATGGAGATATCGTAATATTTGAACTTGCTGGTTGCTATAGAAGATATCATTCACCAATGTCAAGAACGATATCATTAGGCAAACCATCAGAAAAATTAGAAGAAACTGCTAAGATAACAATCGAAGGATTAAATAAAGTACTAGACTTTATTAAACCGGGAGTTACTGCAGAAGAGGCAGAAGCAGTATGGGCAAATAATCTTAAGAAATATGGATTATTCAAAGAATCAAGAATAGGATATTCCACAGGTTTGAACTACCCACCAGATTGGGGCGAGCACACTAT
This sequence comes from Tissierella sp., assembly GCA_012735585.1. GTDB lineage: Bacteria > Bacillota > Clostridia > Tissierellales > Tissierellaceae > JAAYTL01. The sequence continues at coordinate 12,193 of JAAYGX010000033.1, read as the reverse complement.
TAGTATAAGGCCAGGGGATAAGACTGTATTACAACCAAATATGACGCTTCATGTAATACCAGGGATGTACTTTGAAGACTTTGGAGTAGAGATCAGTGATGCAATTAGAGTCACAGAAACAGGTTGTGAAACATTAGGAAATGTTGAAAGAAAATTATTCATTAAAGAATAATATAGGCTAAGTAAAAGATAGAAGGGTGTGATATATCATACCTTTCTATCTTATTTATACAGATTTTTGTATGAAAATTGTGAATGGGGGTAATGGAGATTGAGCAAAGAAAATCTATGATAGGTAGTTGGATGATAATAGGAAGTAGTATTTTGTGGGGAACAGCTTTATTATATTCTCAATATGTATTAGATAATGGTATAAGTTCAAAGGATCTGGTTTCTTTAAAGATGTTTTTTGGGTTTGTGACAATGGTTATTTATATATTTATTAAGGATAAAAATCTTTTAAAGATTGATAAAAGAGGAATATATTATTGTGCCACAATTGGTTTTATCTGTCATGCACTATATAACTTATTTATATTTAGCGCTATGGAACGAACATCTATATCAACTGCAGTAACATTACTTTATACATCACCAATATTTGTTATGATTGTTTCACGTTTGTTATATAAAGAAGAAATTAGTCCAAATAAGTTGTTAGCATTAATTTTATGTGTTATAGGGTGTTTTTTAACAGTAACAGGAGGAAATATATCAAATCTAAACTTAAATATCAGTGGAGTTTTATTTGGATTGGCTTCTGGAATCTGCTATGGAACTATGACTTTATTAAATAAGAAAATAGTAAATGATTATGAACAAATCACTATCCTAACATATACTTTTGGGTTTGCATTTTTGTTTTCTTTGACTTTTTCAAACCCTATATCAATTATTCATATACCATACAATCCCTTAGTATATACATTCGTTATTATGTTAGGTGTATTATCAACAGCAGTAAGCTATCTATTCTATATAAAAGGACTATCCCATGGAATTCAATCCAGTAATGCTGCAATAATAGCAACATTAGAAGTACCAGTTTCTGTTGTAGGAGCAGTATTATTATTTAATCAAGATCTCTCTTTTGTAGAGGTAATTGGAATATTGTTCGTATTAATATCTGTTGTATTACTAAATGAGAAGTATATAGAAAATATGGCATATCGTATATACCATAAAAATAGTTAATAATTAAGCTTTACTAAAATATTTACTTTAAAAGAATCAAGAGCTTATATTCAAGACACTTCATCAAATTTACAATTTACACCATTTTCAATTATTCGTGTAAATATGAAAATTTCCTGTACTATTTTGAAAATAAGTTGTATAATATATTTTGTGTAAGCATGTATCCTAAGAACTAATAAAAGATCAGGAGGCAAGAAAATGGTTAGACAAATGAAAACAATGGATGGTAACACGGCAGCAGCATATGTTGCATATGCATTTACTGACGTGGCAGCCATATATCCAATAACACCATCTACAGATATGGCTGAGCATACAGACGCATGGGCAGCCAATGGTAAGAAAAATATATTTGGACAAGAAGTATTAGTTTCAGAACTACAATCAGAAGCCGGAGCAGCGGGATCAATGCACGGATCATTAACAGCCGGAGCATTATCAACATCATATACAGCATCCCAGGGACTACTACTAATGATTCCAAATATGTATAAAATGGCAGGAGAATTGCAACCAGGAGTTTTACACGTAGCGGCAAGGGCTTTATCAACACATGCTTTAAGCATATTTGGTGATCACCAAGACGTAATGGCAACAAGACAAACTGGATTTGCAATGTTAGCATCAGGAAGCGTTCAAGAAGTAATGGATCTAGGTGGAATCGCACATCTTTCAGCAATCAAATCTAGCGTACCATTTACGCATTTCTTTGACGGTTTTAGAACAAGTCATGAAATACAAAAGATAGAAGTAATGGATTATGAAGATTTTAATAGATTAGTTGACCATGATGCTATAGAAGCATTCAGAAATAAATCTTTAAACCCAGAAAGACCAGTAACAAAGGGTACAGCACAAAACCCGGACATATATTTCCAGGCGGCAGAAGCTTCAAACAAGTTCTATGAAAGAGTTCCAGCAATAGTAAATGACTACATGATGGAAATCAATAAAATAACTGGTAGAGACTATAAACCATTTAACTACTATGGTCATCCAGAAGCTGAAAACATTATAATTGCTATGGGTTCAGTAACAGACACTATTGAAGAAACTGTTGATTACTTAGTTGATAAAGGCGAAAAAGTTGGTTTAATCAAAGTTAGATTATACAGACCTTTCTCAGCAGAATACTTCTTTAACGTATTACCAAAAAGCGTTAAGAAAATTTCTGTATTAGACAGAACTAAAGAAAAAGGCGCAATAGCAGAACCGCTACACCTAGACGTAAGTCACTTATTCTATAATAAAGAAGTAAGACCTCTTATCGTAGGTGGTAGATATGGATTAGGTTCAAAAGACACTACGCCATCACAAATCTTAGCAGTATACGAAAACTTAAAATTAGATCAACCTAAAGATAGATTTACTATAGGTATTAATGATGACGTAACATTTACAAACTTAGAAGTAAAAGAAACAATTAACACAGAGCCAGAAGGAACAATCAAATGTAAATTCTGGGGATTCGGTTCAGACGGAACAGTAGGAGCAAACCAACAAGCTATCAAAATCATCGGTGATGACACAGACATGTACGCTCAAGGTTATTTCTCCTATGACAGTAAAAAATCAGGTGGAATTACAATATCCCACTTAAGATTTGGTAACCAACCAATCAAATCAACATACTTGATTGCAGAGCCAGATTTTGTATCATGTTCAAAACAATCCTATGTATATCAATATGATTTATTAAAAGGATTAAGAAAAGGTGGAACATTCCTATTAAATACGATCTGGAATGAAGAAGAATTAGATAAGAATCTTCCAGCAGAAATGAAGAAATTCATAGCTGAAAATGAAATCAAATTCTACACTATAAACGCAACTAAAATTGCATCAGAAATTGGTTTAGGATCTAGAACAAATATGATAATGCAATCAGCATTCTTCAAATTATCTCAAGTTTTACCAATAGATGAAGCTGTAGAACACCTTAAAAAATCAATCTATGACGCATACGGTAGTAAAGGTGATAAGATTGTAAACATGAACTACGAAGCAGTAGAACAAGGTTTAACTTCATTAGTTGAAGTAAATGTTCCAGCAAACTGGAAAGATGCAGTGGATGCAAAAGTTGAAGAGAAAGACGCACCAGACTTCATCAAAAATGTTTTAATACCAATAAACAGACAAGAAGGAGATGCTCTTCCTGTATCTACATTCACAGGAGTAGAAGGCGGAGAATTCCCACAAGGAACAGCAGCTTACGAAAAAAGAGGTATAGCAGTAGAGGTTCCACACTGGATAAAAGAAAATTGTATCCAATGTAACCAATGTTCCTTCGTATGTCCACACGCGGTAGTTAGACCATTCTTACTTGACGAAGAAGAGAAGAAAAATGCGCCAGAAACATTTGAAACTCTAAAAACAATAGGTAAAGGTCTAGAAGACTTAGAATATAGAATCCAAGTTTCAGTATTAGACTGTACAGGATGTGGTAGCTGTGCTGATGTATGTCCTGCTAAGGAAAAAGCATTAGTTATGACTCCATTTGGAGAAGAATACGAAGTACAAAGCAAAAACTGGGAATATGCAATTGATGAAATCAAAAACAAAGAAGGCTTAATGAATGAATACACTATCAAAGGTAGTCAATTCAATCAACCATTACTTCAATTCTCAGGAGCATGTGCAGGTTGTGGAGAAACACCATATGCAAAATTAATCACTCAATTCTATGGTGATAGAATGTTAATCTCAAATGCATCAGGTTGTTCAAGTATTTGGGGTGGATCAGCACCAAGTACAACATTCTGCCAAAACCAAGAAGGTAAAGGACCAGCATGGGCATCTTCATTATTTGAAGATAATGCTGAATACGGATATGGTATGGCATTAGCTACAAGAAAAATAAGAGAAAAGATTCAATTATTAATGGAAGAATTCCTTGCATTAAATCTTGACTCAGAATTAAATAAATACTTTACACAGTGGATCGCAGGAATGAAAGATCCAATCGAATCTAAAGCTGCAACTAGTATGATTCTACCAAGATTAGAAGCATCAACAGGTAATGAAGAAGCAGACAAAATTTTAAAACAAATTGAAAGCAGAAAAGACTATCTGATCAAAAAATCCGTATGGATATTTGGTGGAGACGGTTGGGCATATGATATCGGTTATGGTGGATTAGACCACGTAATGGCATCAGGTGAAGATATCAACGTTCTAGTAATGGATACAGAAGTATATTCAAATACAGGTGGTCAATCATCAAAAGCAACACCAACAGCAGCAGTAGCTAAATTCGCTGCATCAGGTAAAAAGGTAAGAAAGAAAGACCTTGGCCTTATGATGACAACTTATGGTTATGTATATGTTGCACAAGTAGCAATGGGTTCAAATATGAACCAAGTAGTTAAAGCTCTTAAAGAAGCTGAAAGCTACGATGGTCCATCAATCGTAATTGCTTATGCACCATGTATCAACCACGGAATTAGAACGGGTATGGGTACATCAATAGCTCAAGAAAAATTAGCTGTTGATACAGGATACTGGCACCTATACAGATTCGACCCAAGACTAAAAGACGAAGGTAAGAATCCGTTCCAATTAGACTCAAAAGAACCAACAAAACCATTTATGGACTTCATAAATTCAGAAGTAAGATATACTTCCCTAAGAAGAAGCTTCCCAGAAGTAGCAGAAGAATTATTTGCAGCTGCAGAAGAAAATGCTAAGGAAAGATATGAAAGCTATAAGAGAATGGCAAGTAACTAATATGGATTAAAACAAAAGGACACTTGAGAAAGTGTTCTTTTGTTATGTGTAGGTCATAAAGTCGGGAGAAGTGTCATTTCACCTGGGGACGGGTCACCGGGACAGAGGGTCAGGGGAGGTGTCCCATACGTCCCTTCTGTTCAAATGCTATATCAAAACCTTTTCTATTGGATATTCGAACACGTCTAATTGAAACACTACTTCATCCTTGTTCAAAATCCATATTATATGATATAATATAGGCTACGGATTATTATTTAATAATCATATAAATTAAAAAAGTTAATATAAATAATATATATTGTCAGAAGGCAATAATAAAAACCACGAAGGTTCAACTCCTTATTACTGAGGGGTTACTTTGTGGTTTTTTGATTAATAGAAAAAGGAGAATTATATGAAAGACATAATTTTAGCAAAATCTCATTTACTAGAAAACAATCTCAACTTTGTTTTAGTAAGAAATGAGGAAATACTTGGACAGTCCAGTGGCAGAGGTATCAAACCAATCTATGATGCTTATAAAGAAGGCAAAGACCAATTCAAAGATGGATCAGTAGCAGATAGGGTCATAGGAAAGGCTGCTTCAATGTTTTTAATAGAAGGTGGAATCAAATTCCTATACACAGATTTAATTAGCGACATAGCCTATGATATGTTAACAAATCATGGAATTCAAGTGGAATACTCAAAGAAAGTTCCAATGATTTTAAATAGAACAGGGGATGATCTTTGTCCAATGGAAAAACTATCATCTAATGCAGAAGATGTAAATCAGTTAATAGAAAAAATTGAAGAGTTTTTTAGAAATATTAAATAATAAAAGGGGTAGATGAAATGAAAGCTAGAAAAGTTGTATTATCAGGATTATTTATAGCATTTGGAGTATTGTTGCCAATGATATTTCACCAATTTAATATGGGAGGGCCAGGATTTTTACCAATGCATATTCCAGTATTGATAGCAGGATTATTTTTAGGACCAATGGCAGGACTATTAGTAGGAATTGTAACACCGATAATAAGTAGTGTATTAACTGGTATGCCACCACTTTTTCCAATGCTACCAATTATGATATTTGAACTTGGAGCCTATGGATTTGTATCAGGATTCTTCGCTGAAAAACTAAAGATGAACTCCTATGTATCATTAATTGCAGCAATGATAGTTGGAAGAATCGCAGCAGGGGTCGTTGTATTTGTATTAGCAACATTCTTTGGATTCAAAGGACCGGGACCTGTACTGTTCGTACAAGGGGCTATAGTGACAGGAATAGCGGGGATTATAATTCAATTAGTATTCGTACCACCAATAGCAAGACTACTAAACCAACATGTAAATAAGGCCTAATCTCCTTGATTTAACACACTAAATAGTGTTACTATAATATTAAATATAGTAACACTATTTTTATATATAAAGGAGTAATATCATAATGAAGGAAATTTCAATAGCTGTAGTAGATGGCCAAGGTGGGGGAATCGGGGCTAATATAGTAGAAAAATTAAAAACACAGTTTCCTGATATAAATATAATCGCACTAGGTACCAATTCAATAGCCACAGGTAAGATGCTAAAGGCTGGAGCTAACCAAGGGGCTACAGGTGAAAATGCAGTAATATATAATGTAAATAAGGTAGACATCATAATGGGCGTAGTCGCAATTTTAATGCCCAATGCTATGCTGGGCGAACTATCACCTAGAATGGCTGAGGCAATAGGATCAAGTAATGCTAGAAAGATCTTGATACCACTAGAAAAGTGCAATATTAGAGTAGCAATGCCAGGAGACTATAATGTAGGCCAATGTGTTGATTACAGTATGGAGTTAGTAAAAAATCAAATAATGGGTAATAATAGCTAAAGGACTTCCATTAAATGTAGTCCCATTTATTAAAAAGCTAGATTGTAGTTAAATGCAGTAAATTGAAGCAAAAAATATGATTGTATATTTTAATGAAAATGATATAATATCTTATCAATTTAAATTATAATTAGGAGGCTGATCAGTTTCAAAATGAAAACACCCGTATTAGATGCATTGATAAAATTAATGAAGGAAGACCATGTAAGCTTTCATTTTCCAGGGCATAAAATTAAAAACACATTAATAGAGTGGGGAGAGTATATCCCTTATATCGATACCACGGAGACGGAAGGTATGGATAATTTACTTGAGCCAAGGGGAATCATCAAAGAATCTCAAGAATTGGCTGCAAAGGCTTTTGGAGCAAAGGCCACATATTATGCTGTCAATGGATCTACTGGTAGTAACTATATAGCCATGGCCACTATTACAAAGCCGGGAGACAAGGTTTTAGTTCAAAGAAATTGTCACAAATCCATATATAATGGAATGATATTAAATAGATTAAATCCAGTATATCTATATCCCAATTATAATGAAAAATATCATGTACTAACAGGTATTAATCCAGAGGATGTAGAAAAGGCCATCCAGGAAAATCCTGATATTAAAGCAGTTATAATCACTACTCCAAACTATTATGGCGTATGTTCAGATATAGAAGAAATAGCAAGAGTTGTTCATAAATATGATAAAATTTTAATGGTAGATGAGGCTCACGGCCCACATCTAGTATTTTCAGATAAAGCACCTATTTCAGCCATTGAAGCAGGAGCTGATATAGTGATCCATAGTACTCATAAGACTCTACCAAGCTTTACCCAGACATCAATGATCCATGTAGGAAGTGATAGAATAGATTTAAATAAATTAAGGGATCGATATACATTATTCACTACAACAAGTCCATCCTACTTGTTTACATTATCCAATGAAATAGCCACTGCATATATGGATGGAGAAGGTAGAGAAAAATTAGGCAAAAATATTGATAAAATAGATGAAGTCATAAAAAGACTAAATGCAATAGATAGAGTATTTGTATTCACTGGAGACAAAGATGACTCAACGATCCATGATAAAGATAATACAAAAATATTATTTAGAATTGATGGGATCAAAGGCTCTAAAGTAAAGAAAATATTAAGAGAAAAGTATAATATTCGACTAGAAATGTCTGATTATTATTATGGATTGGCCTTAACAACTGTAATGAATGAAGATGCAGACTTTGAAAAACTGATCTCTGCCGTTGAGGATATAGCAAAGACAGAAGGCTACGAAGAATTAAACCAAGTTTCAATAAAGATGCCAACGCCAACAATGAGAATGAATTTGCACAATGCCTATTACGCAGGTAAAGAAGTACTAAGTTTAAAGGATAGCATAGGTAGGATTTCTGCCACTTCAATAATCCCTTATCCACCTGGAATTCCATTGATTGTTCCTGGAGAAGAAATAACACAAGAATTATATGACCATATTTTATTTATAATGGAAAATGGTCTAGAAATCGTTGGTTTAATGGGATATAATAAAGACCAAATAGTAGTTATAGAATAAAGGAGTTGTATTCATTGGCAGGACTATTCATTGCATTAGAGGGACCAGATGGCTCTGGGAAATCAACCATAACAAAGTTGTTGGGAGATTACTTTAAGGATAAGGACATAGATCATATCATTACCAGGGAACCAGGAGGCACCAGTATAGGAGAAAAAATAAGAGAGCTGGTATTAGATACTAATAATACTGAAATGGGTCCAGAGACGGAAGCACTTTTATATGCAGCATCAAGGGGACAACATGTTCATGAAAAAATAGCACCAGCACTTAAAGAAGGCAAGGTAGTCTTGTGTGAGCGATTTGTTTTCTCCAGTTTAGCTTATCAAGGGGTAGGTAGAGACTTAGGTATCAAAGAGGTCAAAGCCATCAATGACTTTGCCATAAAAGATATTTACCCAGATTTGATACTGTTTTTTCATATAGATCCGGAAGTAACACTAAAGCGTAAAACAACAAAATATGGGGCCGATAGATTAGAAAAAGAGGGTAATGACTTCCATAACAGGGTATATAATGGGTATATGGAACTAATTAAAATGTACCCTAAAAATATAAAAATTATAGATGCAACAAAACCAATAAATGATGTGCTGAATCAAAGTATTAAGGAGATTGAAGATTTACTAATTTCAAAGGAGGGGTAGTATGAAGCTGATAATAGCCATAGTACAAGATCAAGATGCCATAAGTCTAATAGATGATTTAACTGAAGAGAACTACAGAGTTACCAAACTAGCATCTACAGGGGGGTTCCTTAAAAGTGGAAATACAACGCTATTAATAGGTGTTGAAGATGAGGATATCGACCAAGTTATTGGTATTATTGAAAGAAATTGTAAGACAAGGGAGATCACCACATCCTTACTAAATATGACTATACCTGGTGAAACATATATACCATATCCATTGGAAGTAAAAGTAGGAGGAGCTACACTATTTATGTTAGATGTAGAGCAGCATATAAGAATATAAGGGGGCAGATTTGTGAAACTAATCGTAGCAATAGTTCAGGATCAGTTTGTAGCTAAGGTTACTAGATCTTTAATGGAAAAGAAAATTAGAGTTACTAAATTGGCCTCAAGTGGTGGTTTCTTAAATAGTGGAAACACGACACTACTTATAGGTACGGAAGAAAATGATATGGATGATTTAATCGAAGTCATTAGACAAAACTGTAAAACAGTAAGGATAAATAGTGGCGGTGAAGAAGTATCCGTAGGTGGAGCCAATCTTTTTATCCTAGATATGAATCAACTTATTAAAATTTAGGAGTTAATGAATGGATTTTAAAGATATAATAGGTCATGAAAAAGTAATAGAAGGTCTTAATAAAGCAATTAACAATCAAACAATAAGTCATAGTTACCTGTTTGAAGGAGAAGAAAGCATAGGCAAAAAAAGATTAGCCTATGCTTTTGCTAAAATGTTACTATGTAAGGGAGGCAAGGAGATTCCTTGCAATAGCTGTAGTTCTTGTACAAAGTTTGATAGTGGTAATCATCCAGATTTTTTTGTAATAGAACCAGAAAATAATATAATAAGAGTACACCAAGTAGAATCTCTAATAAAGGAGATCACCACATCTCCATATGAATCTACTAGGAAAGTATTTATCATAGATGATAGTCACAAAATGAATACAGAAAGTAAAAACACATTACTTAAAACACTAGAAGAACCACCACATTATGTAAATATCATACTGATAAGTTCAAGTTCTAATAATCTATTGCCTACAATTCTATCTAGGGTACAAAGTATCAAATTCTATCCTATTGAATATAGTAAAATAATAGACTTGCTTGTAAGTGATCACAATAAATCCCCGGAAGAAGCAAAATTCATAGCTGAGTTTACCAAAGGAGCCATTGGAAGGAGCATAAAACTTTCAAATGATGAGGGCTTCTTTCAAAGAAGAGATGAAATCATAAAAATTATAGAAGCATTAATCAATGGAGACAAGACCAAGGCATTGAGTGCTATGGATTTTTTCAATGAGAACAAGGAAATTATTGATGAAATATTAGACATATTCCTTCTCTGGTTCAGAGATCTTTTACTATTTAAAGAACTAGGACAAAGCCATCTTTTGATTAATAAGGATAAATTAGAAAATTTATCTTTTCAATCAAAAGTGAATTATAGTAGAATTAATGATATAATAGTAAGAGTACAAGAAACAAAGGGCAATATTAGAAGAAATGTAAACTATCAATTAGCTATAGAAACAATGCTTCTTAATATAGGAGGAATATAATGATTACGGTAGTAGGTGTTAGATTTAAAAAGGCGGGTAAAGTATATTACTTTGACCCTAATGATATAGATGTAAAGTTTAACGATTTTGTAATTGTAGAAACCGCACGAGGTATAGAGTTTGGACATGTAGTCACAGGTCCAAAAGAAGTTTCAGAGGATGAAATAGTAGCCCCTTTAAAGACGGTGCTAAGGATTGCAGAAGACGAAGACTTTGATATTCATAGAGAAAATAGAAACAAAGCCAAAGAAGCCATGGCAATTTGTCAAGCAAAGGTAATAGAGCATGGGCTAGATATGAAAGTCATCGATGTAGAATATACTTTTGACAACAATAAGGTAATATTTTACTTTACAGCAGATGGTAGAGTTGACTTTAGAGACTTGGTTAAGGATTTAGCCTCTATATTTAGGACCAGAATTGAGCTAAGACAAATAGGGGTTAGAGATGAAGCCAAGATGATAGGTGGTATGGGCCCTTGTGGTAAAATGTGTTGTTGTGCCCAATTTTTAGGGGAATTTGAGCCAGTATCTATAAAAATGGCAAAGGAACAAAGCCTATCACTAAATCCTACAAAGATATCAGGATTATGTGGTAGATTAATGTGTTGTCTAAAATATGAGCAGGATACATATGAGGAAATATTAAGTAAGATGCCTCAAGTAGGAGCCATAGCCATAACTCCTGAAGGTAGAGGTACTATTACAGACACCTATACATTACTTGAAATGGTAAAAGTAAAGGTAAGCCTTAAAGATGGTAGCCATGACTTGATGCAGTATAAGGTAGATGATATTAAACTAACAGGAGATATCGATCCTTCCTATCAGAAAATAGTGGATCATGATGATGGTTATATAAAAGAATTAGATAAATTACAATAATATTTTTATTACCCCTTTTAAATTGTTGCTAAATCTGTTAAAATAATGTCGTAAGTATTTATAAGGGGGTGTATTATAATGGCATATTTTATAAATGATGATTGTACAGCATGTGGTGCATGTCAACCAGAATGTCCAACTGAATGTATTTCAGATGGTGATATCTATGTAATCGATGCTGATGAATGTATAGATTGTGGTGCTTGCGCTGACGTTTGTCCAGTAGATGCTCCACAACCAGAGTAAAATATACATACTCAATAACAACAAAAAGACCCTATGGGTCTTTTTTACTATACATATTTAAAGGGACAGGGGACAGGACTGGCCCGCTTAAAAAGCCTGATTTTGTCATCCTGATCGACAGAGAAGGATCTTGAACGTTTTGGTATAATAGGATTCTTCGACTGTGTCTCACCCCAGAAGTACGCTGGGTACAGGCAGAATGACAGGAAAAAGTCAATTTTGTCATCCTGAACGACAGTGAAGGATCTTGGCCTAATACGAAAGGAGTGATTTCATGGCTGATACAGAAATTAAAATAGATACAGTACCAGGAACGGACTATAAAATACTACAAAATAACACAAAATTCTCCTATGGCATAGATGCAATTCTTTTGTCTAATTTTGCAAAACCAAAAGGCATGGTTATGGACCTAGGTACTGGAACAGGGATTATACCAATAAGAATGGC
>JAAYGX010000032.1 GCA_012735585.1 Tissierella sp. | reverse complement strand
GATATTTGAAGACTAGTAAAATTATATTTTATTACATCTGATTTTAAACTATTGACATATAATATGCCTCATATTCTGTCATTTCCATAGAATTGGCATCACTAAAAAAGTCTTATTTTGTCATCCTGGGCGCCAGCGAAGGATCTTGATCCCTTTAGTATAACAAGATTCTTCGACTTTGCCTCAGAATGACAGGCTTTTTTACCTTAGTGAAATCCTATAAACTTGATATCTGGGTGTATGGAACCAAAAGTATTATCAAGAATTCTACTTTTAAGTTTTATATTTGAAGTATATTTATATCTAACTACATTGTACTTAGTGGATTCATCCCAGCTTTTTATTTCACTCCAATTTCGCCCTTTGTCACTGCTATATCTACTATATATTCTAGAGGATTCATTCCATACAATCCATTATATATCATCATTCTTGATTATTGTGGGATTGGATGAATTGGATTTTCTTGAGATATCAGCTTCATGTTCTTCAATTAATGAAGTATTATATTTAAACATTTTATATTTTATAATATAATTACCATCTACTGCTTCTGAATAAACTAGATGAAAATATCCATTATCATATATCATATCTAAGTATAATTTTTCTTTATTATCTGTTAAAACAATAGACTCTTTCCATTCTCCATCATTTTCGCTGAATGATTTCAAACATATCTGATTTTCATAATAATAAGCTAAGAATAAATTTTCATCTTTATTTATAAGCTTTATTGGATTTAAAACTTGGCTTACTCTTACTTGATCAACTAAATAACTATGCCATTTATCATCTTTTAATAAGTTATGTTCTATTTGAAAAATATTATGGGCATTTTTTACCGGATACAAGAAGATCATACTTAAATTATCATTATGTAAAATTAGATTCAGTTCGTATATCTTTGGAAATTTCTCAGCAGTTAATTTGTGATTTGTTCTATTGTCCCCTTTTACTATCATTAGATTTAGATTATACTGTTTATCTTGATAAATCAAATATATAGAATCATCATCTTTAATTAAAATATCAAACTCATCTAAAAAATTATCTGCTAATATCACCTCTACAATATCCCCATTATATGAATAGTAGTTTAGGATCAATTGATTATCAATATTTCTAACTAAATATATTTCTTTTCCATTAACATCTGCTATCGAAACCCTATTATTATAAAATACCATTTTACTCATCCCTTTTTAACTATAATATTATTTCCAAATGATTATTATTACATAAGAAGAGTAACCAATTGATTTAACTTTGAATATATTAGCATTGAGTAACGTTCTATTTTTTGAAAGGAGGATATATATATGACTTCGAATAAAAAGCCAAATTGTAAACCTGATCCTATATTGCCTGATACAGATAGATGTTGTACGGCTACCACAGGTTGTGAATGGGATCGCAGCTTAAGAAGTGTAGTTACTGAGCCTATATTTGTACAAAAGGTCTATGATGCTACTTTGTTCAATTTACAAGCTCTAAGTACTGTTAGCAATGTAAGATTCACACCAAATTTACCAAGGGGTAGCAGAATTTTAAATGTATTGGATATTAGATGTAGAAGGTTCTTTAATCCTTCAAATATATCTGACCCTAGAAATCTTGTGGTTGATCCTGATACCATACTTTCTGGTGGCGAATTCCTTAGGGATCATGAAGGATGTTTTGTTGAGGTAGTAGGTCCAGATGGGCTAAGTAGCGAAAGATTGATATATGCTGATACATCCGATTGTGATGATGAGAACGCAGGAACTCCAATTTTCGGTACACAGAACATAAGAGTAAGGGGAAATGTATTAGTAGATATAGATCTATTGATACTTGACTCAAGGGATAGGAGAGTTACCTTTACAGTATCTGCAAATATACCAATAGCTCCAACTAATGCACCAATTATTTTAACAAATTTCTTTGAACTTTGTATACCATCTATTGAGAACTCAGCATTTTTCCCTAGATTTACAGAATTCTGTAATCTAAATTGTGAAACTAGGTTGGCAACTAATAGTATTTCAAGAGATATTAATGTAAATCCTGAGACTGGAGCTATTACAATCGACTTAATAATCGCACTTTGTATAACTTGTGAAAAGAAAATAATCGTACCTGTTCAATTATGTGTTCTTAGCACAGGTTTCCCTGAATTATCACCAGAAATATCACCTATATGCTCAACTTTCCCAACATTGTTCCCAAGACAAATTGATGAAAATAGTAGACCTAGACCTAGAGCCTTGGGAATTGAAGATGGTGAATTTGAAACATTAGAAGAGTTTGAAGAAGCATATAATGATTATCTAGATGAATAACAAAAAAGTAGGTATTTATTTACCTACTTTTTTAATATAATCATTTAATTCTTCAAGTTTACAACCATGGGCCTTTAATTCATGCTTATCTAAGGCAGCTGTATATTTTAGTCCAGATCCTGTTAAAATACATACGATACGATCTGACTCTCCTATTATATTATCCTTATATAGTTTATCAATAGCTGCAAGTGATGTAGCTGATGCAGGTTGAACGAATAATCCTAGAGATGCTAATTTGTTTTGGAACTTTAGTATCTCTTCATCAGTTACAGCTATTGCCAAGCCACCATTTCTCTTTAACATTCTTAGGACTTGGTTTCCACTAGGTGGATATGGATTTTCTATTGCATGGGCTATGGTGTCAGGATCCATTACTCTATCAATTACTAGTTTATTATCTTTAAAAGCATTATATATAGGTGAACAACCTGCTGCTTGTACGACGATCATCTTTGGCACTTTCTTGATAAGTCCTACATTAAAAAACTCTCTAAAACCTTTTTCTATACCTCTTACATCACCACCGGCACTAGTTGGAACTATGACATAGTCTGGTACTTCAAAGTTCAATTGCTCACAAATCTCAAATGCTATGGTTTTATATCCTTCCACCCTATAAGGAGCATCGGAATTTATGAAGCAAATATCATTTTCATGACCAATAGACAAACTTTTATCATATAATTTACTGTAATCTCCATCCACTTCTATAAGTCTTGGCCCATAAATAGCAATTGGTTTAATTTTTTCGTCCGCAATACCCTTTTTAACTAATACATATGTCTCCAGTTCTGCCTTTGAGCCATAGGCAGCCACTGAAGTTGCCATATTACCAGTTGAAACTGTTCCAATCTTTTCGTATCCTAAATTCATAGCTCGCAGTACTCCAGTCACCGTTCCTCTGTCTTTAAAGGACCAAGTTGGATTTTGGCTTTCATTCTTAAAGTATATATTTTTTATACCATATTCTTTAGCTAAGGCCTTAGATGACACCAAGGGTGTAAATCCTTCATTTAAATTTAGCTTCGAATCAATGGTTAAATATGGATAGAAATCTTGGTACCTTTCTAGATTAGTTTGAGTCAAGATATTTCCATCATTGATTTTGCCAATCTTTACTTCTTCTAATTCTAAAGGTTCGCTACAGTGATTACATCTGAAGTCTATGGTCTCTTTCTCATAAGATTCGTCACAATTCGTACAGATCAGTTTATATTCCTTCACCAAATCATCCCCTTTTGTCTTATAGTCTATTATAATATATCATTAGTCTTGAATATTATAAAGACCATTTTCCGCATTTGTCTCCATAACGGGCCAGAATATTTCCATCTTCTTTTATTTCTAATATCTCACAAATATTTGAACACCCATTACAATCAATAGGATTGACCTTGTAGTCCTTTCTACACATGTCAATCCCTTTGAATTTTGTATGTCCTTTTTCTTTAACTTCATCTTTTGATAAAATAGCTGCACCTATGGCCCCCATTACATCAAAATTAGTTGGAATATACACTTCTTCCTTTAACTCTATTTCAAAGGCTTCTCTAATCCCTTTATTTGCAGCTACACCACCTTGGAATAGAATCGGTGACTTTACATATTTACCTTTGGCTATATTACTTAAATAGTTCCTCACTAGGGCATCACATAAACCTCTTACAATATCCTCTTGATTATGTCCTAATTGTTGTTTGTGTATCATGTCAGATTCTGCAAAGACAGCACATCTACCAGCAATCCTTACAGGATTTGAGGAATTTAAGGCAATTGTTCCAAAGTCGCTTATTTCCATACCTAATCTAAGTGCTTGCCTATCTAAAAAAGATCCTGTGCCAGCAGCACAGACGGTATTCATTGCAAAATCAACTACGATACCATCATTGATAATTATTATCTTTGAATCCTGTCCTCCTATTTCTATAACAGTTCTAGTGTCAGGATTATGATCCAGTGCAGCTACCGCATGACAAGTAATTTCATTTTTTATAACATCTGCTCCTATTAAAACGGATGCTAAATATCTACCACTACCTGTAGTGCCAACACCTAGTATATGCGCATCTCCAAATTTATCCTTTACTTCTTTGATACCTTCCTTTAAAATATCCAATGGCCTACCTTGGGTCCTTAAATATCTCTTATATACTAAATTATTCTCTTCATCAATTAATACTAAATTTGTACTAACTGAACCAACATCAATTCCCATATAAAAATTATCCAATTAGATGTTTCTCCCTTCGTTTACTTAATAAATCTACAAACGCCTCTAATCTAGTAACAAATCCTGCCTCTCCTGTCATTTCATCAACTACCAATGTCATAATTGGAAAATCAAGATCTTTACTTACATTCTTTAAAATACTTTTTGCTACTATTTCAGGCATACAATTCAATGGTAATATTTGTATTACTCCATCGTAACCTAAGTTTTTATAATGAATAGCACTTCCCAATGTTTCTCTACCATGCCCACCTATAGGAGTATGTAGATACGGTTTTGCTAGTTTAAATTTATTATTCTCATCTTCTGAGCCAAATGGATAATTGATTACATGATGTTCTAGCCATTTGGTAGGGGTTAAGGATTTATCCACTAAAACTCCTAGTTGTCCTAGCTTTCTCTCCACATCTAAATTAACAAATGGCTCTATAATAGTATAAATTTCTCCAATGATACCTATTTTAATAGGATTATAGTTTTCAAGTAATTTCACATTTGACAGTTCTTCTTTAGTTTTATTAATCAAGTTTATTAACTCTGATGCGCCATGTATCTGGACTGAAGTTTTTAGGTAATTATCCATAATCTGATTAACATGATTTTTGTCTACTGCATAGGCTCTCGTATAGTTTGATTTCTGAGTTAAATCATCAGCCCTTTTTATTAAATCTAATGCCAGCCTGGAACTTTTATATAGTTGGGGGAGTGTATTTGTTTTTGTAATTTTTTTTAAATTTGATATAAATTCTTTGTATCCCTCTTTAATAGAATCGATAACTATCAAATCTACATCATATCCTAAGTCTTGTAATATATCTTCTTGAATTAAAGAATACAGTCCAAATCTACAAGGACCACAACTTCCAGTAATAATTATAGTATCTGCACCTTTTTCTATACTTTCAATATAATTACCTATAAACACCTTAAATGGTAAGCACATCATCTCCGGGGAATGTTTTGATCCAATTTCAAGAGTCTTTCTACTGCATACTGGAGGTGGTATCACCTCGTGACCCAATTCCTCAAGAAATGCTTTTGCTGTAAAATAAATATTACCTAAATGTGGAAATGTAACTTTTATCTTTATCCCTCCACTTCATCATATCAAGAAATGCCTCTAATCTAGTATTTATACCTGCCTCACCTGTTTGCTCATCAAGAGTTAAATTCATAAATGGTACTTCATATATCGTTGATTGTCTTGATACCATATGTGTAAGTACAGAGTCTAAACCGCAACCAAATGAACTTAGAAAGATGATACCGTCAATTTCTTTATTCATAATATAGTAATTAGCAGCCCCTACTATTCTTCTACCATGTGTCCAAAACAATCTTTTCTTGGTATAACTGGAAAACTTACGGATATGCTCGCTACTTAAATCTTCTGCAGTATAGATATTGATATTTCTTTTTGATAATTTATCAAGTATTCCCATATTAATATAATCATCGAAAACATTGTAGCTGTGACCGAGTACTAATATATTTATATTATTGGGTCTGAACTTATAATTCATTGGTAAAAGCTCAGCCCTTATCCAGTCATTATACTTTTCCTTTTGGGAATAGGCTTTTTTATATGCTTTAGAACTTTCTTTATTAGATACATTAAGATACTTTCCTACGTCCCTATAACCGCTTTCTAAGCCACTTCTTTTGTCTAAATCAAATATTGTATCAATGATTTCAGGTAAATCTTCTATACTATTTTTTATCATTTCAGGCAATCCTAGTATTTTCGGACAACAATATTCTCTTTTGTACAAACTAACTACCCTTGGCACAAAAATATAATCTACCTTATCCTTTAGATAGTCTACATGACCATGTATAATTTTAACTGGTAAACATGCTTCATCTACTGAGTTTAAGATACCATTATCCAAAATATCTTTATTAGTTTTTTTAGATACTACAATTTCATAACCAATTTCATTAAAATAATCTTTCCAAAAAGGAAAGTTTTCATAATATAACATACCTCTAGGCACACCAATTTTTTTCATCAAATTCTCCTTTCTCTACCTTATATTATTCACATTTAAAAGGATAAATATAACTATACAAAACATTCTTATTGGGGTACTATTTATATAGGTGATATAAATGAAATTAATAGAACAAAATATAGTTAGGGATGTAAATATCCATGAAAGTTTAGTAGATAATAAGATATGCTTTCTAGATATTGAAACTACAGGTGTAAATAGAAACAAAGATAGCATTTATCTAATAGGAATAGTATATTTTGATGACAGTATTAAATCTTGGAAGATAATTCAGCTATTTGCCGACGAATTGAAAGAAGAAGTAGATATACTATTAGGGGCTTATAATATAATATCTAAGTTTGATGTAATCGTTAATTATAATGGAGAATCCTTCGATATACCATTTATAAATAGTAAATTAAGTTTTTATAAAACCAATTTATCAATTGATATTAACAAATCACTAGATTTATTTAGAATCATTAAAGCCAATAGAAACATCCTTGATCTAGATAATCTTAAACTAGAATCTGTAGAGCAATATCTTGGTATCTATAGACAAGATAAATTTACAGGTAGAGAATGTATCGATATTTATTTTGATTATCTAATTACAAAAAATATAGAATCAAAAGATCATGTGCTACTACATAATTATGAGGATTTATACTATTTACTGGATGTAATAAAGATAATAGACATGTTGGAAGATATTAAGTGCTTTCATATTGAATATAACAATAATAAAAATAATTTTCATATTAATAGTTTAAAGCTTGATAATGATTATTTATTTATTGAAGGTAGAATAAAAAATAATCATATTAGAAATACAATATATTTTGCAGATAATTATAAAATCATTATATCCGAAGATGATACCTTTGAAGTTTCATTCGAGGTTCATGAAGCTAAGCTTAATCCAACCCAAAAATGTACATACCTAAAAGCAGTAAACTATGGTTTACCCAAGAATGTGCATTATGGGGAAAAAAAATATGCACCAAGAGGAATCATTATAATTACTATAGAGAAGAACTATTGTATCGAAAATATTAAGCAATTAGTAACCCATCTAATAGATAATATCTTGAAATAATATATCTTGATATAAAAAAAAGCAGACATTAATGTCTGCTTTTTATACTTGGTGGGCCTTCAGGGACTCGAACCCCGGACCTACCGGTTATGAGCCGGGCGCTCTAACCAACTGAGCTAAAGGCCCAAGTATATTAATTACATGGTGGGCCTGGGAGGACTCGAACCACAGACCTCACGCTTATCAGGAG
>JAAYGX010000031.1 GCA_012735585.1 Tissierella sp. | reverse complement strand
CATTTTCTACTAGAGCCTAAAACCTTCACATCAACCAGCTACTATAACTTTTACGACCTAAACCGAGTTGAAATAAATACTTTAGCCACCAAAGACCTAGCAGAAGTCTTAAGAGGGGATATAAACCTAGAGGACATAGTTTTTGATAGGGATATGAAGTCTATACCTTTTGCAGATGTTTTAAATAGGGTAGAAGGGAATATCAATATCTTAGGCAATAAATTATATAAACCTAAAGGCTGGATAACTCCTAAATTAGAATGGACATATAATCAACCTTTTAATTATGAGGATGCGAATAGATTAGAAAAAAACTTATTACTTTTATTTAACTATGCTAAAGGTAACATTGACAAAATTCCTCATTGTGGAGAAATTTATGTAGGAGAGGAAGTGATATAGATGGCATATGAAAGAACAGTATGGAAAAATAGAGAAGTAGAATATCCTAGAAGATATATCATTACTGACAATGGAGATGGTACTGTTACTATTGAACCATCACCAGGGAATATAATAGAACCAGGTACTCCAATTATAGCTGCTAATATGAACAATATTGAGGAAGGAATAGTTTTAGCATTATCCAAAATAGGAGACATAAATGATAATACATTACCAGCTGAATTAAGAGGCAAACCCTTAGTAGAGCAGATAGTATATGTGCTAGAACACGCAGGCAAAGTCTAAAGTGTAAATGGTAAGACTGGGGAAGTCATACTGTCAGCAAGTGATGTGGGGGCAGTGCCTACGAGTAGAAAAGTAAATAATAAAGCTTTAAGCAGTAATATAATGCTAGATGGTGGAGATATTGCTCCATTAGAAGTACTAACTGTTTATGTGAATAGTGTAAGCGGCAATGATAATAATTCTGGTTCTTCATCTTTACCGGTTAAGACTTTTTCGAAGGCAGTCCAAATTGCTTCTAGTAAAATTGCTAAAGAAGTTGTTATAGACCTTGCAGTAGGAACATATACTTCAGCAAGCTTGAAAAATATTTTAGCAGGTAGAGTGTATATAAGAGGTAGAACTGGTGTAACAATGAATGGCGATATAGACCTTGATGACATGAACGACAAAGTTGTTGAAATTGGTGGATTTACATTAAATGGAGGTATATCTGGCATTAATAGGCCTCCACTATCAGTGCGTGTATATAATATGACAATTAATTGTACAAATGGTCATGCTATAGAATTAAATGATATATCACAACTTCATGTATCGTACAATACGATAACAGCTAGCATGTACCCAATTAGACTAAATAACTGTGGCAATATTGCGATAAAAGGCAATACATTAACAGGTAATTATATATGTATTGAAATAACTCATATTGCTAATGCTAACATAAGTAACAATACACTTTCAATAAATCAATCTATCTCTAATTCTGTTGCTATATCTTTAATAAATTCTGCTTATGGCTATATCGTTAATAATGAAGGCAGTTTAGGAACTATTCCATTTTTAGAATCAAAAGCATCTATAATTTTCAAAGGTTCTAATAGTGTTACAACTAGTGGACAAGACATTAAAGGACGCGGAGGATTGATTTATAATGCTGCTTAATGGAGGAGATGCAGATGGCTATTAAAACGGAAAATCTAGGGCTAAATAAGCCTGTGATAGACGATAAAATTGAAATTACAATTAATCAGCACTTACCCGAGAATTTTGACATATTAGACGAGGAAGTATCGAAGAAGCTGAATAAATTAGATAAGGCTAATCAAACAGAAGCACTG
>JAAYGX010000030.1 GCA_012735585.1 Tissierella sp. | reverse complement strand
CTTGGATTGATTTGATTAATGAAAGTAATCATTATAGGATATCTTTTCTCCATTTGTGTTCTGGAAAACTCAAATAGATTTGGAAGCACATCAGTACCACGATAAGCCTTATCTATACAAATTGGTCCATATTGATAGGAGTTTTCTGTAGAAAGAACATGGCCTAAATACTTTGTATTAGGTAAATCTTTAATCATATATTCAAATAAAGGCCAAGAAGACCAATACTCCCAAGATGCTGCCATAGCATATCCCACAATCTTATCACCATCACAAGCAATAGCAAGACCGTTTTCCTTTTCTATCAACTCTTTAAACTGCTCATCAGTGAACAAAGTAGTCACAAATCCATCAGCTTTGTCTTCATCACTAATTGTTAAGACATGATATTTTTTTTGTAATTCATTAACAGCTGGAATATCAGATAATATAGCATTTCTGTATATCATATAATTCACTCTCCGTCTTTTATATTTTCACTTATAGCATATCATATACTCTTAAGAAATAAAACAATATCATGGCCCTTGAAGATGAATCCATAGACTATAAACTATAATCGAAAAACAAATCTATGGTTTTCATTAATTATCAATAGGGTATAAGTAGTTCAATGGTGATAAAAATTAGTGCAGGAGGGATAATATGTATAAAATTGTAAATGACTTCCCAAACGAATTAATGAATGCAAGAGAAGGACCTTTTATTTCTTTATACCAACCTACCCACAGACAAAGTCCTGAGAACAAACAAGATATTATAAGGTTTAAAAATCTGATTAAAGAAATGGAGAACTCTCTTGAACAAAAGTATCCAAAAAAAGAAATCACTTCTATTATTAACATATTTAATAGAATAAGTGAGGACAAAGACTTATGGATCACTGCCTTAGATGGTCTAGGAGTTCTATATGCTGAGGGACAAGCTATAATCTACAAGTTAGCTAGACCAGTGAAGGAGTTAGTGGTAGTATCAGATAGTTTTCATATCAAACCATTGATTAGAAATTTCCAATCAGCAGATAGGTATCATGTTTTAGGCCTCAATAGAGAAGAATTTACCCTTTTTGAAGGGAATAGATATGGTTTTGATGAGGTAGAAATAAGTACAGATATTCCTAGGACTATCAAAGAGGCTTTAGGAGAGGAATATATTTCAACCTATGTAAAAGCAAATAGATATGGTGGAGCTAGAGAACAGGGGAATTATCATGGTCACTATGGACGAAAAGAAGGGATAGAAGTAGATACAAAAAGATTCTTTAAAGTAGTTGATAGGGTAGTTTTAGACAACTACTCCAAGCCGACCAAGTTGCCATTGATTTTAATAGCCTTATCAGAGTATCATACTCTATTTAGAGAGATCAGTCATAATCCTTATTTACTGGAAGAAGGTATCAAGACCAATTATGACGCTTTAACTGTAAATAAATTAAAGGAAAGTGTTTGGAAGGAGATAGAGCCTATCTATTTAAAAAAGACGGAGGATTTAGTAAAAAAATTTGAAACATCTAGATCCCAAGATCAAGGTTCAGACGACATCGTTCAGGTAGCAAAAGCCTGTGCCGAAAATAGAATAGATACAGTACTTTTGGAGGCAGATCGGATCATCCCAGGCAAGATAAACTTGACTACTGGCTCAATAGAAGAGGGAGAGCTAAGCAATCCTGAATTTGGCGATTTACTAAATAATATTGCAGAGATAGTTATAAAAAATAAAGGAAATGTAATCATCCTGCCAAAGGAAAGAATGCCATCAGCAAGAGGAGCAGCTGCTACCTATAGGTATTAAATTAAGAAGGATGCCTTTTTATAATAGAAAGGCATCTTTTAAAAATTGTGGTAATAGACCATACTAGTAATATTAGCTATAAACCATTGAAAAATTACTTAGTATAACTTATAATTAAATTTACAGATAAAATTTCAGGAGAGTGATAGTTTTTGGATTCGGATAGTTTGTGGAAAATAATTATATTAATTATGTGTTTGGCTTTTTCAGCTTTATTCTCGGCATCAGAGACAGCCCTAATGTCCCTTAGTAAAATTAGAGTGAGACAGATGGTTGAGAACAAGGAAAAGGGTGGAGTTAGGATAAATAAGCTTCTAAGTGATCCAAGTAAGCTCTTAAGTGCTATACTTATTGGAAACAATTTAGTAAATATAGGTGCATCCACATTGATGACATCTATAGCAATTGATGCCTTTGGTAATAAGGGTCTAGGTATTGCAACCGGAATTATGACTTTATTAATTCTTATATTTGCAGATATAACTCCAAAATCTTTAGCAGCACAAAATTCAGAGAAGCTATCTGTAAAATTGTCTGGTTTTATTGAAGGTGTGACCATCATTTTAACCCCTATTATTTTTGTATTGAATAAATTAACCAATTTTTTAGTAAAAATATTGGGGGGAGATGTTGACGTAAATCAACCATTTATTACCCAAGAAGAATTAAGAACCATAGTTGGTGTAAGCCACAAGGAAGGCGTTTTAGAAGGCGAAGAAAAAGATATGATATATAATGTTTTTGATTTTAGCGATTCACAAGTCAATGATGTTATGATTACTAGGACAGAAATGGTCGCCATAGATGTTAGATTAACCTATGATGAAATCATAGAGGTAATTAATCAAGAACAATTTTCTAGGATTCCAGTATATGAAGACACCACAGATAATATAATCGGGATTTTATATGTAAAAGACCTTCTATTTATGCAAATTCAAAATGATGAACAATTTGATTTAAAAAAATATATCCGTGAGCCTCATTTTACTTATGAATTTAAGTCTACTAAGGATCTATTTAAAGAAATGCGTGCAGATAGGATTCACATGGTAATAGTTATAGACGAATATGGTGGAACAGAGGGTATAATCACTATTGAAGACTTAATTGAAGAAATAGTAGGGGATATAGAAGATGAATATGATAAGGAAGTTGAAGATATAGAAGTAATACAAGAGGACGAATATGTGGTTAATGGCAGTGTAAAACTAGATGCTATAAATGAACTTATAGGCACCCACATAGAGTCTGATGATTTTGATACAATAGCAGGATTTGTAATTGGTATAATCGACAGAATACCAGAACTTGGGGAAGTAATCGAATTTGAGAATATTAAATTTATTATAGAGTGTATTGAAAGAAATAGAATAGATAAAATCAGGATATTAACATAACTTAAGCAAAAAATAAAAGGCTACTGAAAACCATCTTTTCAGTAGCTTTTTTAAATCCCTAATACTCATTGATCAAAACTATATAGGAAGGGGATATATTATATATCAATACCACCATCAACTCTTATTAATTGTCCAGTAACAAAGGATGAATCATCTGAAGCTAAGAATAGAGCTGCGGTAGCAATCTCTTCTGATTGGCCAGCTTTTTTAAGGGGTGAACCTTCAACTAAATGCGCAACAGCTGCATCTCCGCCAACACTATCAACCATAGCTGTCATTATAGCACCAGGTAATATGGCATTAGCACGGATTTCTGGCCCTAATTCCCAAGCCATAGACTTAGTTAAGCCACCAATAGCATGTTTAGATGATACATAAGCAGCCATACCATGATGAGCATGAGCACCGGCTACTGAACCTGTGTTGATAACTACACCTTTACCTTTTTCTTTCATAATAGGAGCACATAATTGGGTTAAATATAGTGGAGCGGTAACATTAACCTTAAAAGTATTATCCCATTCGTCAAGTGATAAGTTATTCATAGGAGCAACACTAAGCATTCCAGCATTATTGAATAATATATCAACAGTACCATAAGTCTCCATAGTCACATCAAATATTTTCTTAATATCATCAATATTAAGCATATCAACTATAACGTAAATTGCTTCATTTCCTTCTGCTTTAATTCAGTCAACCACTTCTTTGGCTCTTTCTTCATTCCTACCAGTAACAACTACTTTTGCACCCTCTCTTGCAAATAATATAGCTGTGGCACGTCCCATACCTGATGTTGAACCTGTAACAATAGCAACTTTATCCTTTAATTTCATAAGACAAACCCTCCATTTTCATTTAATTAAATATTTAACGAACTCCATGTGTTAAGTTTATAACAACATAAAATGTAAAACAATTGACAAAGATGTGATGTTAAATAAAATAGAATAACATATTTGTCATATACCATATCTTGTGATAATTAATCATAATTTATTAATTTATGTAGATATAATTAAATAAAAGAATCTGATGGTTACCCATCAGATTCTTAATTCTTGAAGTATTCTTAGATACTGATTAGCTTCTCTTAGAACATGATCTGCTAGAAGTGGTGGTATTATGGACTCAATTTCGCACTCTAGTAGGCCTACTGTTGCAGCTCTTTTAAATTCTGCAATGTTCCTTGTTGCCCTTGTACTTTTTTCTAACATATGTCTTCTGGAACATCTATTACAGTCATCTACTAAGTTTTCAAAAATTCTAGTAAATTTTTGAGCCATAGATTTTAATTCTTCTTCACTTGGGTCAAGGAGTCCATCTATGAATTCAGCATGACCTGCCATAGTTTGGTTCCAAAAATCAAGGGTATCGCATAATGGCTCATCAGGAAATTCCTTATCTATTAAAGCATCTAGTAATTCTATATACATCTCAGCTTCTTCTGTAATATGGCGAATAATGATGGATATAATGTAGTAAATACTTTACATTCTAGTACTAATTGAAGCAGTCTCAATTTCAAATCAATAACTTCTTCCACTAAGTTCTTAGCCCTGCAGTTGATATTTTCTAATTGATTTTCTAAATAAGAGCTGTAATCAAAGTTTGGATCATTAGATAGATTCATTTCTTTTCTAGTAATCCTTGTATCAATAGGGATTCCTGTTAATGTGGATGTTACTTCCTCAGCATCTAAAGTATAAGGGGTAACTATGGTGTTAGCATCTAGGGCACCTTGGCTTATGGGCCCATTTGCAAGATTGACAGTCTCATCTAATAGCATTTCTAGGCTTCTTTTTAAAATATCTGCCTCCCGGATTAACTCTTCATTGATTGTTGGTAGGGCTGCTACAATAAATATTAGATGTTCTTTCATTATTCTTAAGAAGAATAGGTTTATTTCTAAAGATTTCTTTATAAACTCTGAACGTGATAACAAAAAAATACCTCCTTCCATAATATGGTCTAATACATCATATTATAGGAGGAGATAAAAGTTTCCTTAATAATTGCTAAATTTATCTTTTATAGCACGACTGATTTTGTTTCCATTGTTTTGTAATTCATTAATGAAAGAAGAAACTATGTCACCAAGGTTTGTTTCAGGGTACTTTTCTTTTATATCTTTGTATTGTGATAATATATCCTGGTCAATTAAACCAGATTCTTTATCAAATACAGGGCTATTGGTACTGCCAAATAAAAAAGTATTTAAATAATTATTATATATTGGATTTAGCTTAGCTATAAATTCTGAATAGGGATAGGTAACTTTAAAATTATCTATTATAATTATTCTTTCAGCTAATTTATCTAATGGGATCATTAAAGTTCCATTATTTTGATACTGACTATTTGAGTTAAGAGCTAGAATACTATAAAAGTCTCTGTACTCCCTCAGGATATTATCTCCAAACTCATCTAGAAAAGCTTGATAATTAAGGTCATAAATATATTTACCATCTTTAGCACTTAACTTATATCCAAGGTTTAGATTGTTGAGTAGATGTTCTTTCAACTCTATCTCTTGATTTAAAGTTTTTTCTCTATTTAAATATGCTGCATCATTTAATCGTTCCAAAGAAAGTCCATATTTACTAAATAGATAATCACTGCTATTACCTAATTGATATTTAGAAAATAAGCTGTTTACAATTACTTCTTTAGCCTTAGCTTCAACCATCATTGTGTTTAGATACTCACTTAAAAGAGTAGTATTATCAACTGAAGATAAGAATTTCTTATTTAATTTTAAATACGCTATAAAGTTTTGTCTATCTGAGGATAATAGTTTTTTTGCTTCTTCTAATACATCATTCTCGGATGTTTTCACATTCTTAGAATTATCATCTTTAACCTTCTCATATTTAATAAAATCAGCACCATCTGAGCCATTCCATCGATACCAATATTTGATTTTATGAGAATTTTTCATAGAATCATCAGTAGATTCAGGATCTATTGTAATGATACTAAACTCTAAAACACCATCTTTATCAATATCCTTTATTTCATTTTCAGTGTTTATAGACACTAGATTTATTATATTGCTATTTAGAACATTTACTAAATTACCATCGTCTAATATAAACCCATATGTGACTCCAGATTGAGAACCTGCCTGATTGTTTAGGAGTATTCCATTTTGATTAGGCCCAATTTTGCCTATAACCAATTCATAGTTCGTATTATCATAATTCATTGGGACTTGACTAAGTAGACTGTATTTACCTGAGATGAATCCATAGACCTCTAAAGCACCTTGATCATCTACATTTTTAGGATCTCTCTCACGAAATACTACTAATTCAGGGATGTTGTCATCATTTAAATTACCTATTTGAAAATGTTCTTCTTTGATAAAATTATTCTCCACAACTAGATGCACCAACTCATTCATCTTAGCAATATATTGTTCATCATTTAGGAAATCATAACTATCACCTTTGGAAGAGATTATTTCCTTCATGCTATCTTCTAATTCTACTACAGTAGGAAGACCTTGGATTTCACTACATGCTGTTATAAAAATACTAGTGAGTAAAAGAGCCAGTAATAAAAATATATATTTAGACTTCATTAATTATCCTTCTCCTTTCCTTCTATATATATTATATATAGTTATTTGTTATATAGGGTAACAAAGTAGTTACAGAAATCATGGAATAAAGACTAGTTAAAATATTTACAATTGACTTGAAAAGGTATTGACATACAAACTATAAATTGCTATGATATTTGTGTTAATACTTTAACAATATAACAACAAATACGTTAAATATTTTTTTAACTCAATTCGTTAAAAAATTAACCAAATTTATAGGAGGTTTATTAATGCTTACTAGTGAAATGATAGAAACAGTGGACACTATTATCAATGAACATGATAATAACCAATCTTCAATTATTAGTATTCTCCAAGGGATTCAGAGGGAATACAGGTATCTACCTGAGGAAGCACTAAATTATGTATCAGATAGGATGGATATAAGTTCATCAAAGATTTATGGCATTGCCACTTTTTATGAGAACTTCTCATTGGAGCCAAAGGGTAAACATATAATAAAAATATGTGATGGAACAGCCTGTCATATTCGTAAATCCCAACCAATACTTGATGCTTTAAGAAAAGAGTTGTCCCTTTCAGAAGATCGAATCACTACTGACGATTTATTAATTACAGTTGAGATGGTATCATGCCTTGGTGCATGTAGTTTGGCCCCTGTAGTCAATGTAGATGGTGTAGTATATGCTAAGATGACTCCTAGTAAGACTCAAGCTTTAGTAAGAAAGATAAAGGAGGGGCAATTAAGTGAAGATAACTAATACTCAGGAATTATATAATAATCATAATTTATTTAAAGAAACAAAAGAAAAAGAAACAAAAAAAATAATCGTATGTGCTGGTACTGGTTGTGTAGCTGGGGGAGCTTTAGATATATATGATGAATTTGAAAGATTGCTTGGTGAAAAGAACTTAGATGGTAAAGTTGATTTAGTAAAAGAAGTAGAAGATATCTCTCTTAAAAAAAGTGGATGCCCCGGTTTATGTGAAGCAGGGCCTTTGGTTAGAATAGAGCCTGGCGATATTTTATATACTATGGTAAAAGTTGAGGATTGTAAGGATATTATAGACGAAACATTTGGCCATGATAAGCCTTTAGAGAGGCTGTTGTTCAACGTAGATGGAGAGGTTTATGTATCTAAACATTCTATCCCTTTTTATATAAATCAATCAAGAATAGTGCTGGAGGATTGTGGTGAAATAGATCCAGAATCCATAGAGGAATATATTGCAAATGGCGGGTATTTAGCATTGGCAAGAGTTCTAGATAAGATGAGTCCAAAGGATGTTTGCAATGAAATAGTAGAATCAAAATTAAGGGGAAGGGGCGGCGGAGGATTTAGTGCTGGTACCAAATGGTCACAAGTTCTTTCTTATGAATCTGATATGAAATATATCATCTGCAATGGTGACGAAGGGGACCCAGGTGCATTTATGGATATGTGTATTATGGAAGGAATTCCACACAGTATACTTGAAGGTATGATCATAGCTGCTTATGCAACAAAGGCAAAGGAAGGATATATATACGTTAGGGCTGAGTATCCATTGGCAGTTAAAAGATTGACTAAGGCTATTCAACAGGCTAGACAATACGGATTATTAGGTAAAAATATACTAGGCACAGATCTAAGCTTTGATATACATATCAATCAAGGTGCAGGTGCCTTTGTATGTGGTGAAGGTAGTGCGCTGATTGCTTCAATAGAAGGGGAAAGAGGTATGCCTAGGGTCAAGGCCAAAAGAACTGTAGAAGAAGGACTATGGAAGAAGCCTACAGTTCTAAACAATGTAGAAACCTTTGCAAACGTAAGATATATCATCATGAATGGAGCAGAGTGGTACAGATCCCATGGCACCGAAAATAGTCCTGGGACCAAGGCCTTTTCTGTAACAGGTAATGTCAACAATACAGGAGTAGTAGAGGTCCCAATGGGCACAACCCTAAGGGAGATGATCTTTGACACTTGTGGTGGAATAATGGATGGCAAGAATTTTAAAGCTGTTCAAATAGGAGGTCCTTCAGGTGGTTGTTTAACTGAAGAACACCTAGATATGCCCCTTGATTTTGACTCCTTAACTGAGGTTGGGGCCATGATAGGTTCTGGTGGAATGGTAGTCATGGATCAGGATACATGTATTGTAGAAGTGGCAAGATTCTTTATGAACTTTACTCAAAATGAATCCTGCGGTAAATGCGTCCCTTGTAGGGAAGGTACCAAAAGAATGTTAGAGATCATGGAAAAAATCGTTGCTGGAAAAGCCAATATGAGGGATTTAGATTTATTAGAAGAATTAGCATATACAGTTACAGAAACCTCACTATGCGGACTAGGCAAGACTGCTGCCAATCCAGTGCTTAGTACAATGAAATATTTTAAAAATGAATATATAGAGCATATAGTAGATAAAAAATGTCATTCCAAAGTTTGTGAAGCCCTAAAGACAATAATAATAATTCCTGAACTATGTAAGGGATGCAGTAAATGTGCAAGAATATGTCCAGCGGATGCTATATTAGGTAAAGTAAGAGAAACTTATACCATTGATCAAGATAAATGTATTAAATGTGGTGCTTGCATAGAGTCCTGTGCATTCCATGCCATAGAGGAGGTATAATTAATGGGTACTATGATTATAGATAATAAAAAGGTTGAATTTAGTAATGAAAAAAATGTTCTAGAAGTAATAAGAAAGACGGGAATTGATCTACCTACATTTTGTTACTACTCAGAATTAAGTATTTATGGAGCTTGTAGAATGTGCATAGTAGAAGACAAGTGGGGAAATATATTTACATCTTGTTCTCAACTTCCAAAGGATGGTATGAGTATATCTACACAAACACCTAAACTTAGAAGATATAGAAAAAACATACTTGAGCTTTTATTATCAAGTCATGATAGGGATTGTACTTCTTGTAATATAACAGGTAGATGTGATTTACAAAAATTAGCTCGTAGATTTGGTATAGAGGAAATTAGATTTGGTGAATTAGATAAAAAACTACCTATAGATGATTCAAGTCATAGTATAGTTAGAAATCCAAATAAATGTATATACTGTGGAGACTGTGTTCGAGTATGTGAAGAAGTTCAAGGTGTTGGAGCTCTAAGCTTCACCCATAGAGGATCCGATCTTAGGATTTCACCTGCATTTAACAAAGGCATTGGTGAGGTAAACTGTGTGGACTGTGGCCAATGTAGAACCTCATGTCCAACAGGAGCAATAACGGTTAAGGATGATAGGGAAGATTTTTGGGAGGTTATATGGGACAAAAATAAACGAGTTGTAGCCCAAATAGCTCCAGCAGTTAGGGTTGCCTTGGGAGAAAGATTTGGGATGGAAGCTGGGGAAGTTACAATAGGTAAAATAGTAGCTTCATTAAAGAAGGTAGGGGTAAATGAAGTATATGATACAGCCTTTGCCGCTGATATGACAGTTATGGAGGAAAGTGAAGAGTTCGTACAAAGACTGACAAGTGAAGAAAATTTACCACTATTCACATCATGTTGTCCAGGTTGGGTTAAGTTTGCTGAAAATAGATACCCAGAACTGGAAAACAATATATCCTCTTGCAAATCTCCTCAACAGATGTTTGGGGCAGTTGTTAAGGAGTACTATAAGGAAAAAGATAAGGAAGATGGCAAGGAGACCGTCATGGTTTCTGTCATGCCTTGTACTGCTAAAAAAGCAGAGGCAGCAAGAGAAGAGTTTGAAGTTGATGGAGTTAGGGATGTTGATATCGTCATCACTACAAATGAATTGGCTAGAATAATTAAAGAAATGGGAATCGTATTTGATGAGTTGGAAGATGAATCTCTAGATATGCCATTTGGTCTAGCAAGTGGAGCAGGCATTATATTTGGTGCTACAGGAGGAGTAACTGAGGCTGTGGTAACTAGATTACTTAAAGACAAACCAGATCACACAGAAAAACAAGTAATATTCAAAAATGTAAGAGGAATGGATAATATCAAAGAATCCATATTTACTGTTGATGGAAGAGAAGTAAAGGTAGCCATAGTTCATGGTCTTAAAAATGCTGACGATTTAATCAAAATGATTAAATCAGGAGAAAGATACTATGATTTTATAGAAGTAATGGCTTGCCCAGGTGGCTGTGTATCTGGCGGTGGTCAGCCTTCACCTGTGGATACTGAACTTAGGAAAGAAAGAGCTAAAGGATTATATAAAATCGATAGAACATCATTTATCAAAAGCTCAGATAAAAACCCAATCGTATCAAAAATATTTGAAGATATGTTAAAGGACAAAAAACACCTAATCCATGTTCACAAAAAATAGTAGAAGGGACAGAGGATGAAGGAACGCACTGAAAAAGTCATTTTTCTGTCATCCTGAGTGGAACGAAGGATCTTGGATGCACTGAGAACAATAGATTCTTGACTGTGTTTACCCAGAAATACGCTGGGTACAGGCAGAATGACAAAACATATAAAATAGTACTTTTTCAGTGGCTTCAGAATTCTGTCCCATTTTACCAAGGAATCGAGGGATATTATGGTCAATGAAAAGCATCTATTTAAACATCTAATTGAAAAACTATATAGAGATAATTTCTTAAATGAGGATGAATTGATTTTTGTTTAAGAAAATGTAAATATCTATTGTAGAGATTATCTGGTTGAAAAGGCTGATGAAACTAGAAGAAAAGTCTATGGTACCAAGGTATATATGAGGGGCCTTATTGAGATAAGCAATCACTGTAAAAGACAATGTAAATATTGTGGTATAAGTGCTTTAAATAACAATGTCCATAGATATAGATTGACCTTAGAGGATATCCTGGAATGCTGTGAAAAAGGATATAAATTGGGATTTAGAACTTTTGTTATACAAGGTGGCGAGGATAGCTATTTTACAGATTCTATTTTGACTAATATTATATTAAAAATCAAAAGAAAGTATCCAGATGTGGCTATTACCATATCTCTAGGAGAAAGAGATTTTCTATCATATGAGAAGCTTCTGGTAGCTGGTGCCGATAGATATCTACTTCGTCACGAAACTATAAATAAGAAGCTTTATAATGATATTCATATTAATTCTAACTTTGAAAACAGGATAAAATCCCTATGGAATTTAAAGAGAATTGGATACCAAATTGGGGCCGGGTTTATGGTTGGAATTCCCAATCAAACAAAATCAGATTTAGCCAAGGAGTTACTTTTTTTAAAGGAACTAGATCCAGAAATGGTAGGGATTGGGCCATTCATCCCTCATAAAGATACACTTTATAGGGATGAACCCTCTGGAACATTAGAAGATACCATTACAATGGTTGCACTTACAAGACTATTTTTGCCTAATGCACTTATTCCTTCAACTACAGCTTTAGCAAGTATCGCTGAAAATGGTAGAGAATTAGGTTTAAAATCTGGTGCAAATGTAGTTATGCCAAATCTATCACCAGTGGAGATAAGAGACGACTATTCATTATACGATGGAAAAATAAGCTCAGGCTATGAAGCAGCAGAATGTAGAAGTTCACTGGAAAATAAAATTTGTCAAGCTGGTTATATGGTAGATATGTCAAGGGGGGATAATATAAAATGGAAGAAAAATTGATAGTTTATGACCAGTATATATATGATTTATTAGAACAAACCAAGAATCCTAGTAGGGAAGATATAAAAAGAGTCCTAGATAAAGCTGCAAGAAATGAAGATTTATCTCACAGAGATATAGCTATCTTACTTCAAGTTGAAGATATAGTAGATATAAAAGATATATTCACAAAAGCAGGAGAAATCAAAAGGAAAATATATGGAAATAGAATCGTAATTTTTGCCCCATTATATTTAAGTAGCCATTGTATAAATGACTGTGTCTATTGTGGATATAAGCAAGGAAATGAAATACCTAGAAGGAAATTAACCAAAGAAGAAATCCAAGAAGAAGTCATATATTTAGAGAAGATGGGTCATAAAAGATTAGCCTTAGAAGCCGGAGAAGATCCTAAAAACTGTGATATCGACTATATAGTCGATGCCATAAAGGCGGTTTATGAGACATATAATGAAAATGGAAGTATTCGCAGAGTAAATGTAAATATAGCGTCTACTACAGTAGATAATTATAAAAAGCTAAAGGATGCAGGAATAGGAACCTATATACTATTTCAGGAAACCTATCATAAACCAACCTATGAAGCTATGCATTTAAAAGGACCTAAGAAAAGCTATGATTATCATATTTCGGCATTCAATAGGGCGATGGAAGCCGGAATCGATGATGTAGGAGCAGGGGTACTATTTGGTCTTTATGATTATAAATTTGAAGTATTAGCCCTTATGCTTCATAACGAATATTTAGAGAGAAATTATGGTGTAGGTTTTCATACCATATCAGTTCCTAGGATTAAGGCTGCAAAAGGAATGAATTTAGATCAATTTCCGAACTTGGTAAGTGATGATGAATTTAAAAAGATAGTAGCCATACTTAGATTAGCTGTACCGTTTACTGGTTTAATCCTTTCTACTAGAGAAAGCCATGAAATGAGAAAAGAAGCAATCGAATATGGAATATCCCAAATCAGTGCTGGATCCTGTACAGGAGTAGGTGGGTATAAAGAAAGTGAAGAGAAAAAAGATGAATCTCAGTTTGAAGTAACAGATAATAGAAAACCACTGGAAGTATTAAAAGAGCTATTAGAAGAAGGACATATTCCATCCTATTGTACGGCATGTTATAGGATGGGTCGGACAGGAGATCGGTTTATGAGTTTAGCCAAAAGTGGACAGATACAAAATGTATGTCATCCAAATGCATTAATGACTTTAATGGAATATGCACTGGATTATGGAGACGAAGAGTTTAGAAAAGTCGTAGAAGAAATGATAAATAAAGAAACAGCCAATATAAAAAGAGAAGAAACAAGAATGAAACTAATAGATAATGTAGATAGAATTAAGCAAGGACAAAGGGATCTATATTTTTAAATTAAGGAGAATTCTATGAAAACACCTAATGCTAATAGAAAACATATCGTTTTCTATGGTAAAAGAAATGCAGGTAAATCTTCAATTATGAATAGTTTAATAGGTCAAGAAGTATCCTTAGTATCAGATATAAAGGGGACTACCACAGACACAGTATCCAAAGCAGTAGAACTGATACCCTTTGGACCAGTAGTCTTTGTAGATACAGGTGGTATCGATGACCAAGGAACTCTAGGTGAACTCAGGATAGAAAAGACAAAAAAAACATTGGAAAGTGCAGATTTTGCAATATATGTAATAGATATAGAAGAAATAGATCATATAGAAATCGAATTAGACCAAGAGTTTGACAAAAGAAATATTCCATATATTATAGTCATCAATAAAATCGATCAAGTATCCAAAGAGAGATTGGATATTATAAAAGAAAAGCTTGGATTCCGGTTGAAAAATAAAGAAATCCTATATACTTCAGTGGAAGTCAAATCAACCATAGATGATCTAAGAAATAAATTGATTGAAAGACTAGAGACACTAGAAATTGAAGATACACTAATCGGAGATATAGTTCCTTATAATGGCAAAGTAATTATGGTAATTCCTATAGATGCAGAAGCGCCAAAGGGAAGATTGATACTACCTCAAGTACAGTTAATAAGAGACTGTTTAGATCATGGGATAAAGTCCTATGTAGTTTCTGATAGAGAACTTGAGTCAGCAATTTCTGATTTAAAAAATATAGAATTAGTGGTTACAGATTCTAAAATCTTTAAATATGTAGAAAGTATGATTCCAAAAGACATGAACTTAACCAGCTTTTCCATCATCATGGCAAGACAAAAGGGAGATTTAAAGGAATTAATAGAAGGAATAGATCAACTTAAAAGTTTAAAGAATAAGGATAATCCTAGAATACTGGTTATGGAAAGTTGCAGCCACAATACATCCCACGAAGACATAGGAAGGGTCAAGATACCTAAAGTCATAAATAAGACCTTAGGGAAGGAAATAGAGTATCACTTCGCTATGGGAAAGGACTTTCCAAAGAATTTGAAAGAATATGATTTGGTCATACACTGCGGATCATGTATGCTTAATAAAAAGACGATGTTCAATAGAATAAGACTATGTAAGGAAGCAGGAGTACCTATTACCAATTATGGTATGGTATTGGCATATGGAGCTGGGATATTAGATAGAGCAGTTGAGATATTTATATAAGAGAGTCCTTAAGAGTTATAAGTTTTCTAACTCTTGGGGACTTTTATTATGCTACTTATATGGAGAGATAAGAAGGTTTACTTTGATAAGATGTCTAAAATTGTAAAATTGAGACTAAAGTTTTCCAATTATGGAGTTAAATCTATATGATTTGGGTATAAGATTAGAAAATGTTTATAATTTTACGAAAAATCAATCAGTAGAATGAAAACATTTGCGCACTAAGAAATGTATAAGCAAATGAAAAGGGGGAAATTAAGTGAAAAATGCAATGTTTTGTTTCCAGTGTGAACAAACCGTAGGAGGAAAGGGCTGTACAAAGCAGGGAGTATGTGGCAAGACTCCAGAGATAGCAGGACTTCAGGACTTATTAATCTATCAACTAAAAGGAATATCTACTTATGCAAAAGCCCTTATGGATCAAGGTAAAAAAATCGACAAAGATATAGTAGCCTTTGTAGAAAATAGCTTATTTACTACCTTAACAAATGTTAACTTTGATGCAGATAATCATGTTAAGTTCCTGAGAGAATCTCAAGAAATAAAAGAGAACTTAAGAAGTCAGGCACCAAAGGGTGACTACAATGAATATACAAATTATAACCTAGCAGCTACAAAGGAAGAAATGTTGAAGGACGCTGAAAAAGCCGGGATCATGTATGATGAAACCTTAGATCCAGATATCCGTTCCTTAAGGTGGACCATTACTTATGGTTTAAAGGGAATAAGTGCCTATGGACATCAAGGAAGAATCCTTGGTTATAACAGTGATGAAGTGGATAATTTCTACTTTATAGCACTAGAGGCTACAACAAATGATAATTTAAAACTAGAAGATTTAATAGAGTTGACCATGGAAACTGGATCAATGAGTGTGGCAATTATGGAAGTACTAGATGATGCCAACACAAGTACTTATGATCATCCTGCACCACAGACAGTAAATGTTAAGACCAAGAAGGGACCATTCATAGTAGTATCAGGTCATGACCTAAGGGATCTAGAACAATTACTAGAACAAACAGAAGGAAAGGGTATCAATATTTATACTCATGGTGAAATGATACCATCCCATGGATATCCTAAACTTAATAGATTCAAACATTTAGCAGGAAACTTTGGATCAGCATGGCAAAATCAACAATCAGAATTTGATAATCTACCAGGAGCTATTCTGATGACTACAAACTGCCTTATGAGACCAAGAGAGAGTTATAAGGGTAGAATCTTCTCAACCAACGTAGTAGGATGGGAAGGAGTGCAGCATGTAGACTTTAATGAAGATGGTACAAAGGATTTCACTAAAGTTATAAACAAAGCCCTAGAATTAGGCGGATTTACAGAAGATGAAGAACCACATAAAATCACAGTAGGATTTGGACGTAATGCAACCCTATCCCATGCAGAGAAAATTGTTGGAGCTGTAAAAGAAGGTAAAATAAGACACTTCTACGTAATAGGTGGATGCGATGGAGCAAGACCAGGAAGAAACTATTATACAGAGTTTGCAGAAAAAGTTCCAGAAGACTGTGTAATCCTTACTCTAGCATGTGGTAAATATAGATTCAATAAATTAGATTTTGGAACAGTAGCGGGACTACCAAGACTACTTGACGTAGGACAATGCAATGACTGCTATTCAGCAATTAGAATAGCTACTGCCCTAGCAGATGCCTTTGAAACAGATGTAAATGATCTGCCACTAAGTATAATACTTTCATGGTATGAGCAAAAAGCTGTAGCAGATTTACTAGCTCTTTTATCCCTAGGAATAAAAGGAATATATCTTGGACCTACATTACCAGCATTCATAACACCAAATGTGCTACAATACCTAGTAGATACATTTGAATTAACACCAATAAGTACAGCTGAAGAAGATTTAAGATCAACACTTAAACAATTAGCATAAAACACAATAATCCCTAAAAGTTAAGAGCTTTTAGGGATTTCTTATATCTATAAAGATGCAAAGGAATAGTTGGTGGGAAAATAATTAGTAAGTCAATGGATTTAGAGAAAATAATAGTATATTGCATTTTAAATTATACTGTTTAGGGCATAATAAAATATTGAATCGTAAAACTAAAAACCGACAAGAGGAGGAAAATAAGTGGAAAATGCAATGTTTTGTTTTCAGTGTGAACAAACAGTAGGAGGTAAAGGTTGCACCAAACTAGGAGTATGTGGAAAAACTCCAGAAATAGCAGGACTTCAAGACTTATTAATTTATCAACTAAAAGGAATATCTACCTATGCAAAGGCTCTTATAGATAAAGGTGAAAAAATTGATAAAGATATAGTAGCTTTTGTAGAAAATAGTCTATTTACTACCTTAACAAATGTTAACTTTGATGCAGATAATCATGTTAAACTTCTAAAAGAGTCCCAAGTAATAAAACAAAATTTAAGAAGCAAGGCACCAAAAGGTGACTATAATGAATACGCAAGCTATAATTTAGCAGCTACAAAGGAAGAAATGCTGAAGGACGCTGAAAAAGCAGGGATCATGTATGATGATGATCTTGATCCAGATTATCGTTCTTTAATATGGACAATAGTCTATGGTTTAAAAGGAATCAGTGCTTATGGTCATCAGGCAAGGGTTCTAGGATATACTAGTGATGAAGTGGATCACTTCTATTTTATAGGATTAGAAGCTACAACCAATCCTAATTTAACTGTAGAAGAATTAATACGTATGACTATGAGAACTGGGGCAATGAGTGAAGTCGTCATGAGAGTACTAGATGATGCTAATACAAGTACTTATGAAAATCCTACTCCAAACAAAGTAAATGTAAGAACTAAGAAAGGGCCATTTATTGTAGTTTCAGGTCATGACCTAAGGGATCTAGAGATGCTACTAGAACAAACTGAAGGAAAAGGTATAAATGTATATACCCATGGAGAAATGATTCCATCCCACGGATATCCAAGACTTAAGAAGTTTAAACATTTAGTAGGAAACTACGGATCAGCATGGCAAAACCAACAAGCAGAATTTGATGACCTTCCAGGAGCAATTCTAATGACTACAAACTGCTTGATGAGACCGAGGGAAAGTTATAAAGATAGGATATTTTCAACTAATGTAGTAGGTTGGGAAGGAATTCAACATATTGACTTTAGTGATGATACTGCAAATAATCATAGTGAGAAAGATTTCAGTGAAGTTATAAATAAAGCTTTAGAATTAGGTGGGTTTAAAGAAGATGAAGACCCGCATGAAATCACAGTAGGTTTTGGACATCATGCAACACTATCCCATGCAGAGAAAATCGTTGGAGCTGTTAAAGATGGACAAATAAGACATTTCTTCCTAATAGGTGGATGCGATGGAGCAAGACCGGGAAGAAACTATTATACAGAATTTGCTGAAAAAGTCCCAGAAGATTGTGTAATACTTACTTTAGCTTGTGGTAAATATAGATTCAATAAATTAGACTTTGGAACAGTTGCAGGACTCCCAAGACTACTAGACGTAGGTCAATGTAACGACTCATACGCTGCAATCAAAATAGCTACTGCCTTAGCAGATGCTTTTGAAACTAGTGTAAATGGTCTACCACTAACAATAATACTTTCATGGTACGAACAAAAAGCTCTAGCAGATTTACTAGCTCTTTTAAATCTTGGAGTGAAAGGTATATATCTGGGACCTACACTGCCAGCATTCTTATCACCAAATGTATTACAATATCTAGTTGATACATTTGATATACAAACAATAAGCACAGCAGAAGATGATTTAAGAACAGCGTTAAAGCAAATAGTATAAAGATAATAAAGTTTAAATATATAAAGATGAGTAAAGTCAATAAGACTGAGCTCATCTTTTTTTATTCAAATAAGATTTTCTATTGACTTATATCGACATCCGATATACAATGACAATAAGAACTATATCGAGTAACGATATAACATCAGTCGATATAATTTTGAACAACAGATAAAGGAGGACCGATATGGCTAAAAAAGCTTTGACCCAGCCAATGTACTATATACTTTTAAGTTTAAAAGAAAAAAGACATGGATATGAGATTATGCAATTTATAGAATGGCTCACTGAAGGACGCGTGAAGGTTGGGCCAGGGACTTTATATTCACTTCTATCACGATTTGAAGATGATAGATATATTGATATGGTCTCAGATGATGATAATAAGAAAACTTATATTATAACCGACATTGGTAAAGAGATTTTAGATGAAGAAATAGAGAGATTGAGTCAATTATTAGAAGATGCAAGATATGTAAAAGGAGGTAATGAGGATGAATTTCAAAATAGAAAATAACTATCTTAATATTACTAATTATCCTTCTATGGAGAAACATTTTGAAAAAATGGCCAATAAAGGCTGGTTGATAAGTAAGATTATTATGGGGAGTGTATTTATATATAAAAAAATAGAACCTGAAGAATTAGACTTTTCCATATCACCATATGAAGTAGAAACATCTTATAGCAGAAAAACTAAAGAAGAATTAGAGGAGTTTCAAACTGTTTGTGAATCTGTAGGATGGAACTATGCTACAAAATCCTATGATCTTCATATATATTTTAAAGAAAAGGGTATGGATGCAGTACCGATACAAACAGATGAAGAGGAAGAGTTTAAAACACTAGAATTATTAGCCAAGAAGCAGCTAAAAGCTCAATATTTTCAAATACCATTATTCATTCTTTTAGCCTGGATGAATATTGGTAGAAGCTTTGGTAGCGTATATGGCATGAGAGATGGATTAACTCAAATAGTATCCTTTCTTATATCTGTAGGGATTATTCTAGCTATAATAAATGTGGTTGATCTAAGGGGATTCTTAAAGAGAAACAGAAAAAACATAGATTTAGGAAAGAACATAGAATTTAGTGATTCTAAATATTATAGATTTAAAATCTGTTTTATCTTGTTCCATATAGTTATTATTTCTTTTATTATATATTTATTATACTCAGCTATAATTTTAAAAAATACAATTTTATTAATGGCACTTATTCCATCTTTAATTGGAATAACTATAGGCACTTTATATAGAATCTATGTAAAGCCATCTAAAAAAAGTATTAGTTATAAGAAAAAGGTACTAGCTATAACTCTTGTTACGGCAACTGTTATTTCCATCTGGATAGGAATATTAAATATAGGAGTACTAGCGAATAGGGAAAGCAAATTAAATATAGATGGATATAGAGTTTTATCTATTAATGACTTTATAGATACAGATGTAGAAGAAGATTTTAGAGAATTAAGAGAGAATGTGAGTATACTTATTTCAAAGTCTTATGATTATTCATCCTACTCTAGAGGTGGAGTCGTGGATACTGAGTATTCTCAAGCTCTAAATGAGAGCATAGCTAAGAATTTGGTAAATAGATATAAAGGGGAAGGGGAAAATAGGATCATAGGTAGAAATTCTCGAGAACTAGAATTTATGTTTGAAAATGGCATTTATGATTCATATTTAGGTCGAACTGGTTTGACAGAGGAGGATTTCAACAATTTAAAAAATAAAGATACAAAAGAAGCTGTAAATGAGGCTTTGGAAATAACAAAGCATAAGTCTATAGTAGAAGACAAGGATAATCTTTGGAATTTGGATGAAGCTTATTTTCTAAACCTTGATAAAAGTGAAATAGTAATTAGAAAAGGTAAGGAAGTATTCTTTCTTGGAGGAGAAGACTTCTCAAATCCTGAGATAATTGAAATAGTGAAGGATAGATTAGAATTGAATTAATATGAAAAATCCCTAAAAGTTAAATATTTTGCTTTTAGGGATTTTTTGTGTCTAATACCTGACCTCAAGTAAACAAAGACCCTTAGCCTCGATCATTGGACCAGCTATACTACGATCCTTTGCTTCAAGGATATTCTTGATATCTTTGGGACTTAATTCTTTTTTTCCTACTCTAATAAGTGTACCAGTTATGATTCTAATCATATTATGTAAAAATCCATCACCTTCATAATCTATGTAGATATAGTTGTCTTTCTCAGTAATCTTTATATCCATAATAGTCTTGATGGTGCTTTTCTTCTTAGATTTCATAGTGGTAAATGCAGCAAAATCCTGATTACCTATTAGGTAAGAGGCGGCTTCTTGCATTAATCTTAAATCAAGGGTTTCGGCTACATGGCTTGTATACCTTCTTGTAAATACATCTTGGTATTTATTATTATCAATGGTATATCTATATAACTTTGATTTGGCATTATATCTTGAGTGATATCTATCATCTACTTCTCCTAAGTTATAGGCAACTATATCATCAGGCAGGTATCGATTCATGTATTCTTCCATTTCATCAATAGTCATATTGGATTCTGTAAAGAAGTTGCAAACATAAGGCCTAGCATGGACACCCTTATCGGTTCGAGAACAGCCAATTACATTAGTCTTTTCACCAGTCATTTTACTTAATAATTCTTCTAGCTTCCCTTGAATAGTATTATTATCATCACCTAATCTTTGCCATCCAGAATACCTACTACCATCAAATGCTAGATTTATCCTTATATTTCTCATATAATCCACTCCTTATTATTTATTATTATAGCCTATCATATAGAATTAAAGTATATATAAATATTAATTGGCACCACATAGATATAAAAAATATTGTCTTTTAAAATCTTATTTTGGGTATAAATATATTGATAGAATCAGATAAAGTAATTCATCATATTGATATTTCCGTATTAATAGTTAAATAAATTCATAGTTTTAATAAAATTAAAGATAGGAAACATATCAATTTGATACGTTTCCTATCTTTTTTTAAGTGAATCTAAAACTTATTATAATGTATTTTATCAATATCTAAATCAATCTCATGAGGCTTCTTTTCCTCATCAGGATAGCCTATTGCTATCATTGATTCCACAAAGTAATTCTCTGGAATACCTAGGATATCTCTAACATAATCACTGACAACCATATTTTCATCAGCCTGGGTAAATCTTTGTCTTGATTGAATCCAGCAAGAACCAAGGCCCAAGGATTCAGCCATTAGTTGAATTATAGTAGATATAATAGATGTATCCTCTACCCAAACATTAGTCAATTCTGGATTGGCAACTACTACTATTGCTAAAGGTGCATTAGCCAAAGGTTTAGAAGGGCCACCTCTGGAAGCTGCTAATTTTTCTAGGATTTCCTTATCATCTACTATAACAAGATCCCAAGGCTGAATGTTTTTTCCAGAAGGAGAAGTTAGAGCACCTTTTAAAATCATATCTAATTTGTCTTTTTCAACTTTTTGGTCTTTGAACTTTCTGATACTACGCCTATTTAATAATAAATCTAGCATACATAAATACTCCTTTCATCTAAAATAATTTTTCTAATATTCTATTAGGATTATTATATCATATCTGGAAGTAACTAGTATTAATTAAATCAACCTTATTATCCTCATAATGGAAGTGAGTTGAATTCCGTAGTTTTTTTCATAAGAATAGAATAATAAGGATATAATTAAGATTCAATTGGGTATAAATACAATGATATAAAAATATCATAGTTACTAGAGATATTTAAACTTCGAGGGGGAATATTATGTGGACTAGAG
This sequence comes from Tissierella sp., assembly GCA_012735585.1. Classification (GTDB taxonomy): domain Bacteria; phylum Bacillota; class Clostridia; order Tissierellales; family Tissierellaceae; genus JAAYTL01. The sequence continues at coordinate 45,793 of JAAYGX010000030.1, read as the reverse complement.
TAGAACTTAAGGATTATGCCAAGAGTTTTTTGAAGAAACATTACTGGAAGGCATTTTTAGTATGCCTTATATTTACTATACTTGCGGGAGATGGCAGTAATAATAGCAGTAGCAATAATAACAGAAGTACTAACATTAACATTGAATCACCATCACTATACGAACAGCAGATAATAATTGATGATAGTGTAAACAGTATAATAAATGATGTGGGAGCAGAAGGATTCAAATTATTTGGATTTTTTCCAGGCTTCTTTATTGGATCCACTATATTTGCATTTGTTTTAATCCTATGGATAATTAAACTATTTATAGGGCCGCTTATTACCGTAGGTAAGAATAGGTTTTTCCTCAATGGCTTCAAAGGGGATGTAAATATAGGAGATGTATTCTCTGCATTCAATAGAGATGAGTTCTGGGGAATATTTAAATGTATCTTTATTACCAACCTTAAGAATATCTTATGGTATTTTGTATTTATAATTCCTGGAATAATTAAATCCTACGAATACAGCATGGTACCTTATCTATTAACCAAGAATCCTGATCTTACTTCTAGTGAAGCAATAGAAATAAGTAGGGAACTTACAGATGATCATAAGTGGGAGATGTTTGTATTGGACCTATCCTTTATAGGATGGTATCTGCTAGGAGGATTATTATTTGGCATAGGAGTATTCTTTGTAACTCCATACTACGAAGCAACTCGAGCAAGATTATATAATGTGTTATCTGGAAATGATGATCCAAATGAAGAATACGATATAGTTTATGAATAGTTAAATAGGTTCCTGATTTGGATAAAATTAAAGATAAGAGACGTATCAAATTGATATGTTTCCTATCTTTTTTTGCCCATTACTTTTCTAAGTTTTAGTCCATATTCATTTGGGTATAGAAGGGGTGTAGAATATACTCAATTTTTGGTGAAAATTAAAATTATGTCTTGACATAATAATTACTTGTGTTAAGATTTAATTAAGATTTAAACTGAATATTAAGCTCATATAATTCTCATAATATGGTTGAGATGTTTCTACAAATGACCGAAAATCATTGGCTATGGGCGAAAGTGTACCTAGGGTTCCGAGATAATATATCTGCTGGTCCGAGCGGTACAGATGCTATATTTTTGGCATTACACCGAAGGGATAAAAGCCCAGTCGGGTAGGTTTCGCTTTACCTACCTGACTGGGCTATATTTTTTTTTGAGGAGGATGTAAATTTGGATTATAAAAGAGTTTATGTGGAAAAGGCTAAGTTTCTATGTACTGAAAGCAAGAAGTTGTTAAGAGAGTTTAGGGATTACTTAAGAATTAGAGAATTGGAATATGTTCGTGTGGTCAATGTTTATGATTTGATCAATGTGGATGAAAGTGAAAAAAATCTTGTGGTTGATAGTGTTCTAAATGAATCACAATTGTATCGTATTAATGACCAACTTCAAATCGCCGAAAATGAATTAGCATTTAGAGTAGAAATGTTAAAAGGACAATTCAATCAAAGAGAAGATTCCATGAATTTCTTGGTAAAGAATTTTTTACTTGATGAAGACAAAGAAGCACTACACTCCAAAATAATCATAGTAAATGAAATTCCTCAAGAAAACTTAGACAAAATCAAGTCCTATTACATCAACCCTATAGAGTCAAGAGAAGTAGAATTAAACAGTATTACCTATGAGAAGGAATCAGATACAGTAGAAGATGTAGAAGTAATTGATGGATTTATTGAATTTAATGAAGATGAAATAAAAAACTTTAAAGATAAGTATGGTATCGGCATGGATATGGACGACCTCTTATTTTGCCAAAAGTATTATAAAGAAGTAGGAAGAAATCCATATATCGTTGAAATCAAGCTAATTGACACATACTGGTCTGATCATTGTAGACATACAACATTTATGACCCAATTAACAGATATAGAATTAGAAGAGGGTAAATATAAAGAAATATTTGAGTCAACTATAAAAGCGTATTTATCCTCAAGAAAATATGTATATGAAGACAGAGAAAGAGCAGTATCTTTAATGGATTTAGCGACTATTAATATGAAGGAGATCCAAAAGAAAGGCCTTCTTGATGATAAAGAAAAATCCGATGAAGTAAATGCTGCAAGTATAGAAATAGATGTTGATATCGATGGTAAAACCGAAAGATGGTTATTGATGTTTAAAAATGAAACCCACAATCATCCAACTGAAATGGAACCAATTGGAGGAGCATCCACATGCTTAGGTGGAGCTATTAGGGATCCACTATCAGGTAGATCCTTTGTATATCAAGGTATGAGAATCACTGGAGCTGCTGATCCAAGAGAAGCTTATGAAGATACATTACCAGGGAAATTACCTCAAAGAAAGATTACGACTCAAGCTATGGAAGGTTTTAGCTCCTATGGCAATCAGATAGGTGCTGCAACTGGATTTGTCAAGGAAATATATGACGAAGGTTATGTGGCAAAACGAATGGAATGTGGTGCATTGGTAGCTGCAGCTCCTAAAGATTGGGTATTTAGAGGACAATCAGAGCCAGGAGACCGAATCATATTGGTTGGTGGCCCTACTGGTAGAGATGGCTTAGGAGGAGCAGTAGGCTCATCTAAGGAACATACAGAGGAATCACTGCACACAAGTGGTGCGGAGGTCCAAAAAGGAAACCCACCATTAGAAAGAAAGATACTACGTCTATTTAGAAAAGAAGAAGTATCTAAAATGATTAAAGTTTGTAATGACTTTGGTGCAGGTGGTGTATCTGTAGCTATTGGTGAATTAGCAGATGGAGTGACTATTGATTTAGACAAAGTACCACTAAAATATCCGGGTCTAAATGGTACGGAAATAGCCCTATCAGAATCTCAGGAAAGAATGGCAGTAGTAATAGATAAGGACCATGTGGATCAATTTATGGATGAAATTGTTAAAGAGGATTTAGTAGGTACAGTAGTTGCTACAGTAACAGAAGAAAAAAGACTGATTATGAACTGGAGAGGTGAAGAGATCGTAAATATCGAAAGATCTTTCCTTGACACCAATGGTATCAGAAAGAAAATGGATGTAAGGATTCAGCAACCAACAGATTATGGATATCTGAATGAAACATCTGTTGATGTAGATAATATAAAAGATGCTTTCATGGATAACATGAATGATTTAAATATAGGCAGTCAAAAAGGATTAGCTATGAACTTTGATCATACTGTAGGTGGAGGTACTGTACTAATGCCATATGGTGGGAAGTATGCTCTTAGTCCTAGTGAAGGTATGGTAGCAAAGATTCCTGTATTAAAAGGAAATACTAATACCTGCTCAATTATGACCTATGGATTCGAGCCTAATATATCAAAATGGAGCCCATTCCATGGAGGATACTATGCAGTTATTGAATCCTTGGCTAAGATCACTGCATTAGGTGGAGATTATAGAAAGGCGAGACTGTCTTTCCAAGAGTATTTTGAAAGGCTTGGAGAAGACAAGAATAAATGGGGTAAGCCACTAGCTGCATTATTAGGTGCTTACTTAGTGCAAAAAGAGCTTGATATACCAAGTATCGGTGGCAAGGACAGTATGAGCGGCACCTTTGAAGATATAGATGTCCCGCCAACTATTATCAGTTTTGCTGTTACTTCTGATAAGGTCCAAAATATAGTTTCAAATGAATTTAAAGAAAGAGATACGAATGTAGTATTAGTACCATTAAATATAGATGAAAATGGATTAGTTGATTTGAATCAACTGAAAGCAAACTATACAAAAATAAAAGAATTAGTAGATAGAGGATTAATAAAAGCAGCCCAAACTGTTAAACATGGTGGAATTGCTAGAACTATTTCAGAGATGGCCTTTGGTAATATGATAGGATTCAAATTTGATTCAATGAATAAGGAAAGACTATTTAAACCTTTATTTGGTTCCATAGTATTAGAGACTTCAAAAGAACTTGACTTAGTAAAGGAATTTGAAGGAGTTGATTTTGAAGTATTAGGAAGTACTATAGAATCAAGGGAAATTCAAATTAATAATGAGGCCATCAATCTACAAGAGCTTCTTAAATCATGGGAAAGTCCATTAAAAGATGTATTCCCAATTGAAGAGGCAAAAGTTGAAGATGATTATAAAGCTATCAATGAATATAAAAAAGTAAACATAAGTAAAAACATTAGGCCTAAAGTTTTAATACCAATATTTACTGGCACCCACAGTGAGTATACATTGACCCAAAGATTTGAAAAAGCTGGTGGAGATGTTGAGGCCTTTGTATTCAATACTTTAAGCAAAGAAAGCATAGAAGATTCCTATAGAGAACTGGCTAATAAAATCAATCAATCTAATATCATTGCCTTCCCTGATGGAGCATTACTTGGAAATGAACCTGAGTCTGGTGGGATTTTATTGAAAATAATATTGAGTAATCCTTTGGTAAAAGAAGCCATAGATGGACATACCGGTCAAAGAGATGGGCTTATACTAGGAATTGGCAATGGACTTTTAGGATTAGTCAAATCAGGTCTTATAGATAATGGAAAGGTCAGCCCTAAAGATGTAAATACAATAATTACAAATAATCAATCAGACAGATTTATATCAACTTTAGTTGATGTGAAAGTTAGGTCCAATCAATCACCTTGGTTGAGTGGAATGTCAGTTGGAGATGTATATACCGCTCCTTTAGCAACATATGAAGGTAGAGTGATACTTCCTGTAGGTGGTAGTAATGTTACCTTAGACCAAATAACAACTGAGTTTGTTGCAGGTTCAAATCTTACAGGTTCAGACTTAAGAATTGAATCCTTATCTTGTCAAAGGGGAAATATATTTGGAACATTAACTGGAATCGACAGAATAGATGATGGATTATATAAAAATGTGAATATAAAAGGTGTGCACAATATATTTGAATCAGGTATAAAGTACTTTGACTAGGAGGAGATAGAATGAAAGTTAGTATAATTATGGGAAGTATTTCAGACAAAGCAATCGGAGATAAAACCACTAAGATTTTAGATAGTTTTGGAATTGAATATGAAGTAAAGGTAATATCAGCCCATAGAACCCCGGATTTGGCAGCGGATTTTGCAAAAAATGCAGAGGCAAATGGTACGGAAGTTATTATAGCTATAGCAGGTAAGGCGGCACATTTAGCAGGTGTTATTGCAGGTATAACGCCACTACCTGTCATCGGTATTCCGGCTAAGTCATCTACTATGGATGGCCTTGACTCCTTACTATCAGTAGTTCAAATGCCAAAGGGAGTTCCAGTGGCCACAGTAGCTATTGATGGAGGGGAAAATGCTGGACTATTGGCTGCTCAGATTTTATCGGTTAAGTATCCAGAATTAAGAGCTAAGTTTAAGAACTACAAAGTGCAACTGGCAGAAGAAGTCGAAGCTATGAATAGGGAACTTGAATCTAGATAAGGAGGCACTGATTTGAGCGGTGTTGTTGGAATTTATAGCAATGAAATGGATCATGTATCTAAGATAATTTATTATGGATTATATGGATTACAACATAGAGGGCAAATTAGTTCAGGAATAGCAGTAAACAATAATGGATTTGTGGATTACTTCAAGGATCTAGGATTGGTACATGAAGTTTTCCTGGGTGATGTTATGGAAAGATTAAGAGGCAACATTGCCCTAGGTCATGTAAGACATGGATTTTCCTCTCAAGAAAGAAATGTAAAAAATGCAGAGCCTTTAGTAGTAGGTTATAGAAAAGGTGCCCTAGCATTGGTTCATGATGGCAAATTAGTCAATTTTAATAGTTTAAGAGATGAGTTAGAAGATAAAGGCAGTATATTCCAGTCGGATTTAGATGCTGAAGTCATAGCAAACTTAATCGCAAGATATCATAAAGATGATGTAAATGAGGCAATAATTAAAGCCCTAGAAGATATCAGAGGTTCATATACCTTAATTATAATGACCAACGATAGAATCATCGGTGCTAGAGACCCTTATGGGCTTAAGCCATTGTCCATAGGGAAGTTTAGAAATAGCTATGTATTGGCTTCAGAAACTTGTGCCTTTGATACGATGGGTGCTGAATTTGTCAGGGATGTGGGGCCAGGAGAGATTGTAGTAATTGATCATACTGGATTAAGAACTATTAAAAACGATCCACAACCTAGAAGTCTATGCCTATTTGAGTCCATATATTTTGCCAGACCAGATAGTAAAGTAGATGGTAAGAGTATCTATCTAAGTAGAAATGAAGCTGGTAGAGTCCTTGCACGAGAACACCCCGTAGATGCGGATATAGTCATAGGTGCGCCTGATTCAGGTATTGTAGCAGCTATTGGTTATGCTGAAGAATCAGGAATTCCCTATGCAGAAGGTATCGTAAAGAATAGATACGTTGGAAGAACTTTTATTCAACCTACACAGGAGCTAAGGGACCAAGGAGTAAAGATCAAGCTGAATGCATTAAAGGAAAATGTAGAAGGAAAAAGGTTGGTCTTAGTGGATGACTCCATAGTAAGAGGAACTACTATAAAAAGAACTGTTGAAATGTTAAAAAATGCAGGTGCAAAGGAAGTTCATGTAAGGATAAGTTCTGCTCAAGTTACACGTTCATGCCATCTTGGGATGGATACGCCAAATGAAAAGCATCTTATTGGAGCTAATTATACTAAGGAAGAGATATGTAAATTAACAGGCGCTGATTCATTGGAATATATTTCATTGGAAGGTTTACTTGAATCAACAGGGCAAAAAAATGGATTCTGCACTGGGTGTTTCAATGGAAATTACCCTATTGAAAAGGAGGATTAATATGTCACTAACATATAAGGATGCAGGTGTAGATAAGGAAGCTGGTTACAAGCAGGTACAATTAATCAAAGGAATGATTAAAAAGACTCATGTACCAGGAGTACTATCTGATATCGGTGGGTTTGCAGGATTATTCCAGTTGGATATTAGAAAATTTAAAGAACCAGTATTGGTATCAGGAACCGATGGCGTAGGAACTAAGCTGAAAATAGCATTTATGATGGACAAACACGATACGATCGGAGAAGACTGTGTGGCTATGTGTGTAAATGATATTTTATGCCAAGGGGCTAAGCCTTTATTTTTCTTAGATTATATAGCTACTGGTAAGCTAGTGCCTGAAACTATGGCTAAGATTGTAGAAGGTGTATCTAATGGGTGTATCAAGGCAGGATGTGCCCTAATTGGTGGAGAAACTGCTGAGATGCCTGGATTCTATAATGATAATGAATATGATGTGGCTGGATTTTCAGTAGGTGCAGTAGATAAAAGCAAGATCATTAATGGTTCTACTATAGGAGAAGGAGATTATATCATAGGTCTACCTTCCTCAGGAATCCATAGTAATGGTTATTCATTAGTAAGAAAGATCATCTTTGAAAAAGAAGGAATGGATATCGATACTTTTATTCCTGAACTAGGTACTACAATTGGTGAAGAACTATTGATACCTACAAGAATATATACCAATCCAGTATATGATTTAGTTGATAATTTCAATATTAGAGGACTATGTCATATAACAGGTGGTGGGTTCTTTGAAAACATACCTAGAATGCTTCCAGAAGGCCTAACAGCTGAGATCAATACAGAAGTAATAGATACACCTAAGATCTTCAATTTACTTCAAAGATGGGGCAATATTGAGCTTGAAGAGATGTATTCCACATTCAATATGGGGGTTGGAATGGTCCTAGTCGTTTCAAAAGATGAATATAGCAAAGTTACTGAAGAATTAAAGAAAAAGTGCGAAAAATTCTATGAATTAGGTAGAGTTATAAAAGGTAATGAGGGTGTAGTCCTATGCTAAAAATAGGGGTTTTGATTTCTGGTGGAGGCACCAATCTCCAAGCCATTATAGATAATATAGATCATGGTTATATTAATGGTAAAATAGAGCTTATTATCTCCAACAGGGAAGATGCCTATGGTTTAGTGCGAGGTCAAAAAGCTGGTATAGAAACCCTATATGTCAATCCTAAGGATTTTAAAAACAATCAAGAATATGATTTAAAACTTATAAAAGAGCTTAAAGACAGAGAAATAGATTTAATCGTATTGGCAGGATATTTAAAGATTTTGTCTGCTGACTTTATTATGGAATTCAAAAATAGGATCATCAATATACATCCTTCTTTGATACCAAGTTTTTGTGGAGATGGCTACTACGGAGAAAAGGTTCATAAAGGAGTTTTAGATTATGGATGTAAAATAACTGGAGCAACGGTGCACATAGTCGATGAAGGAACAGATACAGGTCCGATTATTCTACAAAGGTCCGTAGAAGTAGCAGAAAACGAAACTGTACAAAGTCTACAGCAGAAGGTCTTAGAGATTGAGCACAAAATATTAGTTGAGGCTATAAAACTATTTAGTGATAATAGAATATCTGTAGAAGGCAGACGTGTAAAAATTGTATAGGAGTGATTGTGTGAAAAGGGCATTGATTAGCGTATTTGATAAAGAAGGAATCGTTGAGTTTGCTACTTCTTTAAAAGAATTAGGTTGGGAGATCATATCTACTGGCGGAACTTCTAAAGCACTAAAGGAAGCAAGAATTGATATTTTAGAAGTTGAAGATATTACCAACTTTCCAGAGATATTAGATGGCAGGGTCAAGACTTTGAACCCATATATACATGGTGGGTTACTTTACAGAAGAGATGATAAAGAGCATGTTAAAACTGTAGATAGTATGAATATAGGCCCTATAGACATTGTAGTAAATAATCTATATCCATTTGAAGAAACCGTTAAAAGGGAAGGAGTAAGCCATGATGAGATCATTGAGAATATCGATATTGGTGGACCTTCTATGATAAGGGCTGCAGCTAAGAATTATAAATTTGTTTCCGTTATAGTTGATCCTAAGGATTATGATTTAGTAATAGATGAATTAAAAGCTTCAGATAAGGTAAGTGAAGAGACCAACAAATACTTGGCAGCAAAAGTATTTAACTATACAGCATATTATGATGCCTTAATAGCTAAATATTTCAATGAAATAAATGAGATGAAATTCCCTGAAACCATGACTTTGACTTATAAAAAAGAACAAGCCCTTAGATATGGAGAAAATCCACATCAAGAAGCTGCTTTTTATAGAGAAATAGGGGATGTAAAAGGTACATTAGCATCAGGCAAGAAACTTCATGGAAAAGAGCTATCCTTTAACAATATCAATGACGCCAATGGAGCTATAAAGGCACTCAAAGAATTTGATGAGCCAACAGTAGTGGCAGTTAAGCACTCCAACCCTTGTGGCATAGGTAGCGGTGAAACCCTTCTAGAAGCATATATTAAGGCTTATGAATGTGATAAGGAATCGATCTTTGGTGGCATAGTAGCTGCTAATAGAGTAATTGAAAAAGATGTGGCTGAAATGATCAATAGTATATTTATTGAAGTAGTATTGGCTCCAGGATTTACTGAAGAAGCACTTGAAATACTGACTGGAAAGAAAAACATAAGACTCATCCGAATAGATAATATAGAAAATGAAATTCATGAACTGGATATGAAGAAGGTATATGGTGGATTATTAGTTCAAGACATGGATCGTATTTTGTTATTAGATGAAATGGAGATTGCGACCAAGAGGGTTCCCACTGATAAAGAGATGGAAGATTTATTATTTGCTTGGAAAGCTGCTAAAAATATTAATTCTAATGGAATCGTATTGGCTAGGGACAAAGCTACCATAGGTATAGGTCTAGGAGAAGTGAATAGATTCTGGGCTGTTGAAGAGGCTATAGAAAGAGGATTGGAAAAGATTGAAGGAAGTGTATTGGCGTCAGATGGCTTCTTCCCATTTAAAGATTCTATAGAGATATTAGCAAAGAATGGTATAAAGGCTGTTATTCAACCTGGAGGTTCTATTAAGGATCAAGAAGTTATAGATGAGGCTGACAAAAATGGAATAGCTATGCTATTTACAGGGATAAGACATTTCAAACACTAATACTAGGAGGTAGACATGAATTTACTGGTTATAGGTAGTGGTGGCCGTGAACACGGACTATGTTGGAAATTGGCAGGGTCAAATAAGGTAAAGAAGATTTATTGTGCACCAGGTAATGGTGGTACTGCCGAAGTCGCTGAGAATATTGATATTCAGGCAGATGATATTGATGGTTTACTTAATTTTGCTCTAAATCATAATATTGATCTGACCATAGTTGGTCCAGAGGATCCCCTTGTTTTAGGAGTGGTAGATAGATTTGAGGAAAAGGGATTAAAAATCTTTGGAGCAAATAAAAAGGCAGCAGAGTTAGAAGGAAGCAAGGACTTCTCCAAAAGATTTATGGAAAGACATAATGTTGCTACAGCAAAATATAGAACATTCAATAATTATGATGATGCAGTAAAAGGTTTAGAAGAGTTTAGCTATCCATTGGTTATAAAGGCTGATGGGCTATGCTTAGGAAAAGGTGTAGTGATCTGTGCTTCAAAGGATGAAGCTATAGATACCTTAGATAATATATTAAAGAAAAAAATATTTGGTGATGAAGGAAGTACAGTAGTCATAGAAGAGTTTTTAAATGGAATAGAGGCATCCCTGCTATGTTTTGTAGCTGATGACAAGGTGATTCCAATGGAAAGTGCAAAGGATTATAAGAAAATCTATGACGGTGATAAAGGACCAAATACAGGTGGCGTAGGATGTTATTCTCCAAGTCCACTATTTACTCATGAACTAATGGAAAAAATCGATAAAGATATTATCCATAATATAGTCAATGGTCTTAAAAAAGATGATTTATTCTTCAATGGAATATTATTTATTGGGCTAATGATCGTAGATGGAGAGCCTTTGGTTTTGGAATTCAATGTAAGATTTGGTGATCCTGAGACTGAAGTACTACTTCCTAGACTACAAAGTGATTTAGTAGATTTAATAGAAAAATCCCTTGATGGATCCATTGAACAATCAGACTTAGTATGGACAGATGATGTATGTTTAACAGTAGTTACAACATCAGAAGGATATCCTGGAAATTATGAAAAAGGATATAAAATTACTGGTTTAGAGACCATAGATAAAGAAATTATTGTTTTTCACAATGGGACAAAGTATTTAGACAATGACCTAACTACTAATGGTGGAAGAGTAATGAGTATTACTGCTCTTGGAAACACTATGGAAGTAGCAAGAAACAAGATCTATAAAAACATTGGAAAAATCAATTTCCAAGGTATTAATTATAGAAATGATATTGGACAAATTTAAGGAGGTTTACAGTGGAGAATTTTTTTAAGCTTAAAGAACACAACACAGATGTAAAGACAGAAGTATTAGCAGGGATTACTACTTTTATGACCATGGCCTACATATTAGCGGTTAACCCGCTAATATTATCAGATGCAGGTATGGATCCTGGTGGAGTATTTACAGCTACTGCCTTAGCAGCAGTTATCGCAACATTGATGATGGCTTTATATGCTAAGCATCCATTTGGATTGGCTCCAGGTATGGGTCTAAATGCTTTCTTTGCCTATACTATAGTACTGGGACCTATGGGGAAATCATGGCAGTTTGCACTAACTGCAGTGTTAATTGAAGGTATTATATTTATTTTATTATCAGCAGTGAATGTAAGAGAGAAGATTTTTGAATCTATACCTGTAAGTTTGAAAAATGCAGTATCAGTAGGTATTGGACTTTTTATTGCTTTTATTGGTTTAGATGGAGCAGGTATTATCCAAGCAGGAGATGGTACCCTTTTAGGATTAGGTGACTTAACATCAGGGTCAGCAGTAGTTGCTGTAATAGGTATTATATTAATTGGATTTTTATATGCTAAAAATGTTAAGGGAGCTTTGTTAATTGGAATTTTAGTATCTACTTTAATAGGTATACCACTTGGAGTTACTATTTTACCAGAAGGATTTTCTATCATCAGTATGCCACCTTCAGTAAGTAAAGTTGCATTTCAATTTGTACCTTTTAATGAAATTTTCTCAATAGAGATGGTAGTGGTTGTATTTACATTTTTGTTTGTAGATATATTTGATACAGTTGGTACTTTAGCAGGAGTTGCTTCAAAAGCAAATCTTTTAGACGAAAAAGGTAACTTACCTAGAGTAGGAAAGGCCCTAATGGCAGATGCTGTTGGTACAGTTGCAGGTGCTTGCTTAGGTACTTCAACAGTAACAACATTTGTTGAGTCAGCTGCAGGAGTTGCAGAAGGTGGAAGAACAGGACTTACAGCACTATCAACGGCGGTAATGTTTGCTCTTGCATTATTCTTCGCCCCTTTATTCACAATAATTCCTTCAGCAGCTACAGCACCAGCATTAATTATAGTAGGATTGTTTATGATGAGCCCTATTAAAAATATAAACTTTGATGATTTTACTGAAGCAATACCAGCATTTTTAACTATAATAATGATGCCTTTCGCTTATAGTATCGCAGAAGGAATCGTATTTGGTATGATATCATATACAGTGCTAAAAGCTATCACAGGTAGAGGTAAAGAAGCATCACCTACAATGTGGATTTTAGCAATTGTATTTATTGCGAGAATAATATTTATGTAAAAAAGCAGGATTTCCTGCTTTTTTTATTTCCAAAATATCAAAATACTGTTATACTACTATATGAAATAAGAATAACTTTTTGTTTCACAAATATATACAATGATATAACTTCTTGGACAAATGTAGATATGAATTAGATAAGGTTTAAACCTTATCTGTTGCAAGTTTTCTTTATTGGGTATTAATAGTATATCAATTAAATAAAGGAGTGGATGAATTGAAGACAGATGTTCAAATAGCTCAAAGTGCAACTATGGAGCCAATTTCTTTAGTAGCAGAAAGATTAGGAATAAGTGAGGATCATTTAGAACACTATGGAAAGTACAAGGCAAAGGTTTCTTTAGGTTTATTAGATAAACTAAAGACACAAGAAGACGGAAAATTAATCCTTGTAACCGCAATTAGCCCGACACCAGCAGGTGAAGGTAAAACCACGACAAATATAGGTCTATCTATGGGATTAAATAAAATTGGTAAAAATGCTATTACTGCCATTAGAGAACCATCTTTAGGACCAAGCTTTGGTATTAAAGGAGGAGCAGCAGGTGGGGGATATGCACAAGTAGTTCCTATGGAAGACATCAATCTCCATTTTACTGGTGACTTTCATGCTATAACAACTGCCCATAATTTAATCTCTGCATTATTAGACAATCATATACAGCAAGGTAATGACCTAGGAATAGATCCTAGAAGGATCGTTTGGAAAAGAGTATTAGATATGAACGATAGAGCTTTAAGGAATGTTATTGTAGGTCTTGGAGGTAGAACTAACGGTGTGCCTCGTGAAGACGGTTTTGATATTACAGTAGCATCAGAGATCATGGCAATATTTTGCTTAGCTAGTGATTTGAAAGATTTAAAAACTAGAGTTGGAGAAATTATAATCGCTTATAAATACGATGGAAATCCAGTCTATGTAAAAGATATAAAAGCTCAAGGAGCAGTGGCACTTGTAATGAAGGATGCTATGGCACCTAATTTGGTTCAAACCTTGGAAAATACACCTGCATTTATACATGGAGGACCATTTGCAAATATTGCCCATGGTTGTAACTCCATTATAGCAACTAAAATGTCTCTAAAACTAGCTGATTATACAATTACTGAAGCGGGTTTTGGAGCGGATTTAGGTGCTGAAAAATTCTTTGATATTAAAGCTAGATTCGGTGATTTAAAACCTGATGCAGCTGTTATAGTAGCAACTGTTAGGGCATTAAAACATCATGGTGGATCCCCTAAGGACGAATTAGGCACGGAAAGCATAGAGTATCTAAAAAAAGGCTTTGAAAACTTAGAAAAACATATAGAAAATATCAATAAATTTGGTGTGCCAGCAGTAGTTGCTATCAATAAGTTCCCTACAGACACAGATCAGGAATTGGACTTCTTAATAGATAAATGTAGAGCCTTAGGAGCAGATGCTGTACTTTCTGAAGTATGGGCTAAAGGTGGAGATGGAGCTATAGATCTAGCTAGAAAAGTAGTTGAAGTAGTTGAGACTAAAGAGTCCAATTTCAAGCCCATCTATGATGTAAATGAAAGTATAAAAGCAAAGATAGAAAAAATAGCTGTTGAAGTTTATGGTGCGGATGGAGTAGATTTTACAAAGGCCTGTGAAAGACAAATATTAAATATTGAGAAACTAGGACTAGATAAGATGCCTATTTGTATGGCTAAGACTCAATACTCCTTATCCGATGATCCAACACTACTTGCAAGGCCAACAGGGTTTAGAATAACTGTTAGAGATATAAAAATATCCAATGGAGCAGGATTCTTAGTTGCTCTTACAGGAGATATAATGACAATGCCAGGTTTACCAAAAGTACCTGCAGCCAATAACATTGATATACTGCCAAGTGGAGAAATTATAGGATTATTTTAGGAAAACGCTTGAGGTTATTTTATTAACAATGTATAATCTAATAGGAGGTGTTAAAATATGTCGTATAATCCAAGGATAAAAAGTAAACAAGCGGATGATTTATTTGATGCTATTTTAAAATTAGAAAACATAGAAGAGTGCTATAGATTTTTTGAAGATATATGCACTATTAAAGAGATAGAGTCAATTGCTCAAAGATTGGAAGTAGCTAAACTACTTAAGGTTAATAAGACTTATAACGAAATCGAAGACGCAACTGGTGCTAGTACTGCTACCATTAGTAGGATTAATCGTGCTCTAAACTATGGTTCAGATGGATATAATATAGTTTTAGAAAGATTAGGTTTTTTTGAAAAGGATGAAGAAGAAACAAAATAATAAAGATTCCCTGCGGGGAATCTTTTTTTATCTTATTTTTTAAAATTTAATGTATTTTCTATATTGACAATAGTCAATTAATTTTTTATAATAGTATAATCTTAGTCGATTAGTCATAATATGTAAATAACCACAATAAGTGGCTATTTTTTTAGCTAGAAATTTTAATTGATTAAAGCACTAGTACATTAAGGGGGAATAGGTAATGAAAAAAAGGTTGATATCATTATTATTAGTAGCACTAATGTTGATTGGAGTATTAGCGGGATGTAGTCAAGGTACTACAAAAACAGGAAGTACAGATACTCCACCACCAGCAAATAGTGATACAAGTAGTGGCTCAGAAAGTACAGGCTATAAAATTGGTATTGTAACAGGTACAGTATCCCAAGGCGAGGAAGAGTTTAGAGCAGCTGAGAATATGGTAGCAAAATACGGTTCAGATGTCATACTTCACGTTACATATCCTGACAAATTTGCTCAAGAGACAGAAACAACAATCTCTCAAGTAGCAAGTTTAGCATCAGATCCGGAAGTTAAAGCTATAGTATTTACTCAAGCTGTTACAGGTGCCGCAGCAGCAATAGACAGAGTTAAAGAAACTAGAGATGATATTGTTTTCATATTAGGTTCACCACATGAAGACCCAGCTACAATCGCAGCTAGGGGAGATATTCTTCTTGATGTAGACCAAATAGCACGTGGTAGTTCAATAATACAACTAGCATCAGATATGGGAGCTGAGACTTTTGTACACTATTCATTCCCAAGACATATGCAAATGGAACTATTAGCAGCTAGAAGAGATGGATTTAAAGCAAAAGCAGAGGAATTAGGTATGAATTTTGTTGAAGTAGATGCCCCAGACCCAACAGGTGATGCAGGAGTACCTGGAGCACAACAATTCATATTAGAAGATGTTCCAAGACAAGTAGAGAATTATGGTGCGAATACTGCATTTTTCTCCACTAACTGTGGTATGCAAGAACCTTTAATAAAACAATCACTGGAAACTGGAGCAATTTATCCAGAACAATGTTGTCCGTCACCTTACCATGCTTATCCAGGAGCTTTAGGAATTGCAATTCCTGAAGATAAAGCAGGAGATATTGAATATATGTCACAACAAATTAAAGAAAAAGTTGAATCCAAAGGTGGTCAAGGAAGATTTGCAACTTGGATGATGCCAGCAAATCCAACGATGATAGAAGCTGGAGTGGCATATGGTATTGAATATGCAGAAGGTAATGTAGAGAAAAATGATTATGATGCTATGATGGATATATTTAAAGGCATAGCTAAGGAAAAAGGAGTAGAGGCAAACTTCTCAGTATTAGAAGGTACGGATAACTTCTTACTATTCACAATAGGATCACAAATATTTTAAAAAAAATCTTGTTGAAATGTAATAGACAGCATAACTAATGGAGTCTTAAGGCTCCATTAGTTTAGTAATTTATAAAGGAGGTACAGTATGGCTTTACTCCAATTAAAAGATATAGGAAAAAAATATTCTGGAAACCAAGTTTTAGAAGGTGTCTCTTTAGAATTAAATCCAGGGGAGATTCATGGCCTAGTTGGAGAAAATGGAGCAGGTAAATCTACTCTTATGAATATCCTATTTGGAATGCCGGTTATACACTCAACTGGTGGCTATGAAGGAGAAATGTTTCTAGATGGTGAAGTCTATAATCCAAAGACACCTATGGAAGCTATGAATTTGGGGATAGGAATGGTACATCAGGAATTTATGTTAATACCAGGATTCACTGTTGTGGAGAATATTAAACTTAATAGAGAAAATACACGTTCCACTGTAGTGAGTAAGGTATTTGGCAAAAAACTAGAAGTGTTAGATAAAAAACAAATGGTAGAAGACGCTAAAGATGCTCTAAATAAATTGAATTTGGATTTGGACTATAATCTGCCAGTTAAGGGATTGCCTGTAGGCTATATGCAGTTTATAGAAATTGCAAGGGAAATAGACAAGTCTAATCTAAAAGTATTGATATTAGATGAGCCAACAGCGGTACTTACTGAGTCAGAGGCAGAACAGTTTCTAGAAGTTATAAAAAGATTATCAAATCTGGGAATAGCAATTCTATTTATTACCCATAGATTAGATGAAATAAAAAGCGTAACAGATCATATCACCATACTAAGAGATGGTAAACTGATCAAATCAGTAAAGACAGAAGATATCACTACTATAGAAATAGCGGGTCTTATGGTAGGTAGAGATTTTGATATAACAGCTTCTTCCATAAGGAAGTTTGATGATGATTCGGAGATAGCCTTAAAAATTGAAGAACTTTATGTTAATATGCCAGGAGAAGCTATAAAGGGTATTAACTTGGACATTAGAAAAGGTGAAATTTTAGGTATTGGGGGCCTAGCAGGCCAAGGAAAACTGGGTATTGCCAATGGAATCATTGGATTATATCCTACTAGAGGGAAAATTTATAAAGATGGTAAAGAACTACCACTAAATAATCCTAGGGAAGTTTTAGAGCATGAGATTGCTTTTTTGTCTGAAGATAGAAAGGAAGTAGGGTTGTTATTAGATGAACCTATTGATTTTAATATAGCTTATACTAGTATAGAAATTAAGGAAGATTTCATTAAAAAATTAGGACCATTAAAGATAGTAGATAAAATAAAGGTTAGAGATCATAGTCTTGATATGATAAAGAAATTGGACATAAGGTGTAAAGATCAAAAACAACATACTAGATATTTAAGTGGTGGAAATCAACAAAAAGTTTGTATTGCAAGAGCTCTTACATTTAATCCTGATATATTAATGGTATCAGAGCCTACAAGAGGTATAGATATTGGAGCAAAAAATTTAGTTTTAGATACCCTACTTGAATTAAATAAAAAATATAATATGACAATTATTATAACCTCAAGTGAACTAGCAGAACTAAAGCAAGTTTCTGATAGAATTGCTATTATCACTGAAGGAAAAATTCAAACCATACTACCTGCTGATGCTGATGACAGGTTATTCGGCCTTGCAATGTCTGGAGAAGATATTAAGGAGGTAATCAATTAATGGAAATTATAAAAAATCTTTATAAAAAAATTGGATTTCCAAGACTTATAATAACAGTATTCCTTATTATGTTTCTAATCTCAGCAGTTGGCTTAGGTCTATCTCTTCCAGATTTACTTACTGATATAATCAACCGCTTTGGTATGAATGCAATCATGGTACTTGCTATGGTTCCTACAATACAGGCAGGTACAGGAATCAACTTGAATTTGGCATTAGGAGTAATATTTGGACTTATTGGAGCATTAGTAAGTATGGAAATGGGACTTCAAGGATGGAACAGTATGATCGTTGCCTTTAGTATAGCTATTCCTTTGGCAATTATTGCTGGTTACTTATATGGCTTACTTATGAATAGGATAAAAGGACAAGAGATGACAGTAGGTAACTATTTTGGATTCTCTATAGTGTCTTTGATGTGTATCTTTTGGTTAATAGCTCCATTCAAAAATGAATCATTGGTATGGGCTATGGGAGGTAAGGGACTTAGGGTTACATTAACCTTAGAAGACTCATTCGGGTCATTATTAAATGATTTCTTAGCTTTCAAGATAGCTGGGGTAAAAATCCCAACTGGCTTATTATTATTTTTCGCAATATGTGCTGGGCTAGTTTATTTGTTTACAAATACAAAGACTGGTACAGCTCTAAGAGTATCAGGAAGTGGAGAAAAGTTTGCTGTATCCAATGGTCTTAATGTAGATAAATATAGAATACTAAGTGTGATAATATCAACAGTACTAGCAGCAATTGGTATCATTATATATAGTCAAGCTTTTGGATTTTTGCAATTATATAATGCACCATTATATGTATCTATGCCTGCTGCGGCTTCCATTCTAATAGGAGGAGCTACACTAAAAAAAGCAACGATTACTCATGTAATAATTGGAACCTTCTTATTTCAAGGACTTTTAGTAGTCGCTCTCCCAGTTATCAACATTGTATCAGAAGGAAGTATGGCAGAAATCATAAGAATAACCATAAGTAATGGTATTATTCTATACGCATTAACTAGAAAGGCAGGTGATACTGCATGATCGTGCCAATAGTCTTTATGGCAATCTGTGCAATTGGATTTTATTATTCAGGACTTACATTTGACTTTATCTTTGATGAAATGTTCTTTAGATTATCTAGAAATTTAGTGTTGGTAGCTTCATTGATTATTCCCGTTATTTCCGGTTTAGGACTTAATTTCGGTATAGTAATCGGAGCTATGGCAGGACAGATTGGTTTATTATTTATAATAAATTATGGCATTGGCGGGATGACAGGAATAGTAGTAGCTATGATAGTATCTATACCTTTTGCAATACTATTTGGTTATCTGGTTGGATTGGTTTTAAATAGAGCCAAGGGAAAAGAGATGATTACATCAATGATCCTAGGATTTTTTGCAAATGGGATTTATCAACTGGTATTTATAATATTAGTAGGTCGTATTATTCCATTTAGTAATAAAAGTATGATGGTGAATTCAGGACAGGGTCTTAAAAATACAATCGATTTATTGTCTATAAGAAAAGCCTTTGATAACTTTATATTTGGAGGTATGACACGTCTACCAATTGCTCCTTTAATATTTTCAGGGATTATCTTTCTTTTTATTTTCCTATTCTTTAAGACAAAACTTGGTCAAGATATGAGGGCCATAGGTCAGAATATGCAAATAGCTTCAGTAGCAGGTATCGATGTGGATAAAACAAGGATTAAAGCCATTGTAATATCTACAGTATTGGCTGCTTGGGGACAGATCATTTACTTACAAAATCTAGGCACATTTAATACTTATACAAACCATGAGCAAGTAGGTCTCTTTTCAGTAGCAGCCTTATTAATAGGTGGTGCTTCTGTAGAAAAGGCCACATGGAAGGAAGCTGTCATTGGGACACTTTTATTCCATCTATTATTTATAGTATCTCCATTAGCAGGCCAAAATCTCATGGGAGATGCCCAAATAGGAGAATACTTTAGGGTGTTCGTAGCCTATGGAGTAATAGGATTTGCGTTGATTCTTCATGCAATGGAAAAAAGAAATCAAATAGAAAAGATGGATAGATTAAACTTTGAAGATAATAAAGCTGCCAATTAGGCCTACTACGGGAAAGACTGTTGACAAAGTAAAGTTTGTCAACAGTCTTTCCCCAATTTCATTTATTATAGTTCATAAACAGAATTGGGAAATAAAGAAACCCCCATTATTTAATAAAACAATGAGGGTATCAATCTAACCTAAATTAATTTTAGGCCTTTTTTCCCTTACCGGTATAAGGCTCATCTTTTATTTCTTATAACTTTCTATTTGGATCATCATAGTAATGAGTGTTCACATGATCATAATTATAGCGATCCCTAATGACGCTATTATTTTCATAGAAATTACCATATACATCTCGTCCTTCATATTGATCAACTAAAACCAATATATATCCAAGATCTATAAATTCTTCATATCCAACTGCTTCCTCTTCAGGAATTCCAAGATCTACTAAAGCTCCTACTACGCCACCAAGCGCACCTCCTGCTATTGCTCCTGTTAGGGCAGCAGCTATCGGACCTGCAGCTAAAAAGGGGCCTACACCTGGAATCGCAATAACACCAATTTCTATCAATATGGCACCAATGCCACCTATTGTTCCACCGACCATAGCTCCAGTTGCTGCGCCTCCACTAACATCTGTTGTATCCACATCCACATCTGTTAAATCTCTAAGCACGTCCAAGTCTTCCTGGTGTTTGGCTACAACAGAAATTTCATTATCATAATATCCATCTTTTTTAAGCCTTTCAATTGCATTAATTGTTTCTGCTTGTGTTCTAAATATACCAACCACTTTCTTAGCCATTTTAACCCTCCTTGAATAATTGAATGCTTAGCTTATAAGCTTAATAAATTTATGCCCATTAAATTTCTATTTAAAACATTTCTGAATAGTCTGACGAAGTCTGAAATTATGGATATCAAAGTTTTTTTTATTAAATAAACGTGAGCATCCAGAATTAGAAGAAGACAGACCTTATTGACACTTTTCGACTTCTATACTAAAATTTAGTATAGGAATTTACATGAGATTAGGAGGAATTAAAATGGATGATAAATATGACGTATCCCAGAACCCACTTGCTACCGAGAATATTGGAAAATTAATTATGAAATTTGCTGTTCCTGCTATAATTTCTATGTTAGTTGGAGCTTTATATAATATAGTGGACCAGATTTTTATAGGACAAAGTGTAGGTATGCTTGGAAATGCAGCAACCAATGTATCCTTTCCATTAACAACAATTAGTACAGCAATAGCATTGTTAATAGGAGTTGGAAGTGCATCTAATTTTAATCTTGAATTAGGAAAAGGAAACAAGGAGAGAGCAGGGTATATTGCGGGAAATGGTGTGGGACTATTAGTGATTCTAGGAATTTTATTAAGTATAATAATTATTATCTTTTTAAAGCCATTACTGAATGCTTTTGGTGCTACAACAGAAGTGATGCCCTATGCCATTACTTATACTGGGATTACCACACTAGGTATACCTTTTTTAGTATTTTCAACTGGCGCTAGTACCCTAGTTCGTGCTGACGGAAGTCCAACATATGCAATGTTTTCTGTAATATTAGGGGCTGTTTTATATGTAGTACTAGATTATATTTTTGTTTTCCAGTTTAATATGGGAATGGCTGGTGCTGCTTGGGCCACAGTGATTGGACAAGTTGCATCTAGCATAATGATTGTAGTCTATCTAACGAGATTTAAGACTGTTGAATTGTCAAAGAAATATCTTCGTATCGGTAAGGAGTATTTTCTAGCAATTATATCTTTAGGTATGGCCTCTTTCTTTAATCAAATGGCCATGACTGTAGTTCAAATAGCCATGAATAATACATTGACATATTATGGATCATTATCAAAATATGGTAGTGAAATTCCTTTGGCAAGTGTGGGTATTGTTTCAAAGGTGAATGTAGTTTTTATGGCATTTGTTATAGGTACATCCATAGGATGTCAACCTATCAATGGGTTTAATTATGGTGCTAAGAACTATGAAAGAGTAAGAAAGACGTATTTGACAGCCATAACTATTACAACAACCATTGCCACCATAGCCTTCTTATGTTTCCAGCTATTCCCAAGACAGATCATAGGCATATTTGGAGACGGTAGCCCAGAATATTTTGATTTTGCCATCAAATATATAAGAATATATATGTTATTAACATTTGCAAATGGTATTCAGCCGGTGACATCCAGTTTCTTCACATCCATAGGAAAGGCTACTAGAGGTACAGTATTATCGTTGACAAGGCAGATAATTTTTCTATTGCCATTAATAGTGATTTTCCCTATATTCTTTGGAATCGAAGGAGTTATGTATGCAGGTTCAATTGCAGATGGTGCAGCAGCAATTGTAGCATTGTTATTAGTATCTATTGAAATTAGAAGTATGACAAGTGAGAAGATAATCACGGAAGTATAGAGGATATCAATGAACTGACATTTAAGAGGTTTAAAAGTTGACTTAGAATTACATTAATATTTTTTTGGGGGAAAAAGATGTCTGATGGAATAACAATTGATAAAATTGAGGATAATTTAAATTTTTTTAAAAAGATGTATGATGTTGTAAGAATTGTTGACCCGCTATGTAAGAGAGTTGTGGATTATAGTGATTCTCTATTAAAGGCTACTGATGATATTTGTTATGAATATTGGGTAGATGGCAAGATATGTGATAACTGTATTTCTATACGTGCCCATATTGAAAATAAGACGTTTATAAAATTAGAGCAAACAGAAAATGTAACTATGTTAGTTACGGCTATACCAATAGAGCATGCTAAAACACCCATCATAGTGGAATTGTTAAAAAACGCCACCGATACTATGCTAATTGGTCAAGGTAATTATAAGGAAGGATATAAAATTAAAACTATAGTTGATGATTTTAATCAAAAAATCGTAAATGATTCCCTGACCTCTTTAAATAATAGGAGATTCATTAATGAACGATTACCGGCAGATATAGTAAAAGCAACAATTCAAGATTACCCATTGTCTGTTATTTTTATGGATATTGACAATTTAAAGGACATCAATGATGAATATGGTCATACCACTGGTGACAATGCATTAAAAGAGGTAGGGAGTGCCATAAAAAGTTGTGTACGTAATGAACTGGATTGGGCGGCTAGATACGGAGGAGATGAGTTTATAATTGGCCTTAATAATGCAAATTATAAAGAAGCTGAAATAGTTGCCGATAGGATTTGTGATAGTATCAATAAAATATCGATATCTTCAAATGATAAATTGATTAATTTAACTGTTTCAATTGGTATTTATACAATGATAGATGCAAAATTAACGGCGGAAGAATTAATACGTGAGGCTGACAAAAAAATGTATGAGGCTAAAAAGGCAAGGAAGAATAATCATTAAATATAAGTTATAAAAACAGGAGATAATTTTAAATTATCCCCTGTTTTATTTTGGTGTGAAACTTTCGAATATAAATAAATCAAATTTCTTATATTGTTTATCCAAACTTTCTTGAGACTTAATAGTATAAGCTACTGTAAGTGGACGATATAAGGCCCTACAAAGATTGTATGAAACTAAGTGACTAATCTTGTAATTATATGCAATGAAATCAGGTTTAGTAAAGAAATTATACATTAAATTTCGTAAAGTAAAATTTAAGATTCTTTGTTTGAAAATTGGCTTACTATGGATTTTCACAGTAGCAAGCTGACCTCTTATGATATGGGGTCTATTTTTTTTGTACCATAGTACAGCAATTGGATTGAAGGACTCTATACAATACAATCCTTTATAACAATCCAAATAAGAGGCGATTATGGAACAATCAAGATTCTCATTATTAAAAACTTTTAACTCTACAATCAAAGGTACACGTCCATCTACTAATTTAAGTACCTCTTCTAAAGAAGGTATTTTTTCTTGGGAATCGTATAGGTATAAGTCTCTAAGCTCTTTAAAGCTCATGTCCCGTACTTTTTTACTTAAGCCACAAAGCCTTTTTAAATCACCATCATGAAATACTACAGGAACTTTATCTTTGCTTAACTGTACATCAAGCTCTATTCCATAACCATGATCAACTGCGAGTTTAAAAGCAGCTAAAGAGTTTTCAGGAGAAATATTCTTCTCCTGATGCAAACCTCTATGAGCATAGTATATTCCCTTAAAATCCTTCAAGTCAGGTTTATTTAATATCTTTGGCATAATCAATATGAGATATACAACCACTATAGCTAGAATTATAGATATAAAATATATAAGCATTTACATACACCTTTCATTAATCTTCTACGTCAAAATTATCTAATGCACTTTTCTTTTTAGGTGGTCTAGAGTCCCCGTGTCTTACAAATAGCATTGTACATAATGACAATAAGGAGAACACTACAGCATAAGGAAAAAGCGTTCTATAGGAGATATTCTCCAATAGGAATCCAGAAAATATAGGAGTAAATACCTGGGCTGCCATTGAAAAGGAGTAGTATAGTCCTGTATATTTTCCAATATCACCACTTTTACTCATTTCCACAACCATTGGATAAGAGTTTACATTGATAGCAGCCCAACCAAATCCAGTAAAGGCAAATACGACATTAATCATTGGAGTAGGTTCTAAGAAAAAGTATCCAAAGAAATATGAAGTACTCATGGTGATGATCCCTATTATTATGGTTTTCTTTCTTCCAAGTTTACTAGAGATAAACCCTATAGGTATATAAGAGACAATAGCAGCACCTGTAGCTACCATCAAAGCACCAGCAAAGCTTCCGCCTTCCATTCCCCAAACCCTAGTAGCATATCTTGAAAAGGCTGTAGTTATAGCATTGTAAGCAGTGAACCATAGGAATATGGATGCAAGTATAAAATACAAACTTCTTTTAACATCCTTAGGCATATCTCCCGTTGATTCCTGTTGTTTTTCCACTTTTTGATCATTTTTATAATCAGGAGAATCAGCTATTTCATTTAATAATTTCTTTTCTTTTATAGTACTTATTAGTATTATAACCGCCACAACCATAAAAACAGCGACGGTTAAAAATACATTTGTATAATCAGGAAGTTCACCCTTAGGTACTAAAAATCTAATGAATAATAGAGTTGTTATACCTCCAACAGCTCCCATTAAGTTGATGACAGCATTTGCTGAACTTCTGTGGACCTTAGGTGTTAAATCAGGCATCAATGCAACGGCTGGGGAACGGTATGTTCCCATAGATATTAAAACTAGGCCTAAAGAAATAAAAAATAATGGGAAATTAGTAGTTTTAGCTGAGTATGGGATGATCATCATCAAAATAACAGCTAGGGCAGTTCCCCCAAGAATAAAAGGAGTTCTTTTACCAAGTCGAGTATCTATTCTATCTGATAATGACCCAAAAATTGGAAGTAAAAACAAAGCTAAAATATTATCAACAGCCATTATTCCTCCGGTTAATGTCTCCCCAAGACCGAAGTTGTTCTGTAGTATTAAAGGGATAATATTGTCGTATAATTGCCAAAACGAAGTAATAGACATAAAAGCCATACCAATGAAGAAAGTTCTTTTGTAATTTAGTTTCATAGACTAACCCCCTGTTTAATTATTTAAGCTAATTATAACATCTGGAAATTTTATAAACAACAAAAGCAGAATAAAAGGATGTAAAAAGTACAAATTAAGGGACAGAGGCAATAAAAAAGGAAACTGAATGTTACTTTTCAGTTTCCTTAGTAAATATATAGGCCGAGAACAAGGCAGTTACAGGAACTGCAAATAATATCCCCATACTTCCTATCACTGCTTGAAGCACCTCTACTACAATCATTTCCATACTAAATAGATACAATAGGTTTTTGTTATATACAATAAGCAATAGCACCGTAGCTAGTGAACTTCCAACGTATGCTAAAATTAAAGTGTTGGTCATTGTACCGATTGCATCACGTCCTATCGTCATACCGGATTGTAACATTCTTGAAAATGTCTTTTTTTCCATATTTTCCGCCAACTCATTCATAGCAGAAGAGATAGACATTGCAACATCCATAATTGCCCCAAGGGAACCGATGACAATACCACTCCAAATTATGGCAACTAGATTTATTGGATTATCTAACTCCATATAGGTCAAGTATACATAATCCTCATCAATAAAGCCTGTTAGATTCAATATATTGTTCAACATAATAGCAATTAATGCAGCTATAGCTACTCCACCAATATTTCCTACAATGGCACAAAGAGTTTTTTTATTTACACCGTTAATAATTGTAAGGCTCATAAATATAATGTAAATAGTAATAATACTCGTTGATAAGTATATATTATACCCTTTTAAAATTGAAGGTATAAATACAAGGAATATAATAAGTATCGTAAAAATAAGGGATAAGACCGTTGAAAATCCCTTACACCCTCCCAAAACTATAATCAGAAATAGGAATATGAGTGTAAGCCACATTACAGTATCTGTTCTATTATACTCTACAAAAATCCATTCTTCTTCATAAATCCCATCTGCTGGCATATAGGAAACCAATATTTTATCGCCTTCTTCTATTTCATTAGGCTGAATTGCATACATAGAATTAACTTCTTGCACAGCATGTACAGTTTCGCCTTTATGTGGGCCACTTGAGATTTTTGCTTCAAAGTTGATTCTTTTATTTTCCATGTAGCTAATATCATCAAAAGTAAATTCTTCGGTATCTACTTCCCCAATTGCAATTACCTTAGCCTTATAGAAATTATCCACATCATCTTGGGGTATATCAGGGCTAGTTATTTTGTATCCCACAAATACAAACAAAATTGAAATAAGAACAACAACTATGTAAATTATAAAGCCTTTATTTTTTATCATTTGACACTCCTTAAAACAAAATTTTACTACACTTAATAAGTATATCAATTTATAAAAGGAATGTCACAAAAATTAAATAGATTTTATATTTTAGCTCAAATATATATACCAAAATAAGCCATTGCAAATAAATCAATATGATGGTATTATACTTAAATGTGATTTGTAAACTATTTGTAAAGGTTTTGTAATAGATTAATCAATCAGCTTTGATATAATACAATCTAATAACACTCCCCTTAATTTCTATGCATAGTTATTGAGGGGATTTTCTTCGAAACCTAACTTTAGTATATGACATATTTATGTAACAGCAAGGGGGATATTATGGATAATAAAATTAGCAAAATTAAAAAAAATGCAATGAATAAACTTAAAAACAATACAATTCTTATATTATTAATACTTAGTGGAATATCAAGTGATTTATTATTAAGAGCTATGACAACAGGCTTTACTCTCTATTGGAAACCTATAGTCACAAGTATATCTGTAATAATATTGATCAGTTCAGTTTCACTTTTCTTACCACATAGGAGAAGAAATACTTTTTATATAGTATGGTCTATAATATTTGGATTAATTAA
Organism: Tissierella sp.; assembly: GCA_012735585.1. Classification (GTDB taxonomy): domain Bacteria; phylum Bacillota; class Clostridia; order Tissierellales; family Tissierellaceae; genus JAAYTL01. The sequence goes on along the minus strand of JAAYGX010000030.1, from coordinate 18,452 downwards.
TGGTTCAAACTTCTTATATTATAGATTTTATAACTCATTTTTATCATTTTCCCTACTTGAGCAAATAAAGCAGCTTAATGATTTGGGAGATGGGATATCAAAGTCTATACTAGATGTTGGGGTGTTATTATTTGCAGTACCTACTATAATTTTAGTAGTGATAATTAGAAGGCTTAAAAAAACCAACTTTTTTGATGAAATAGAGGCTTATAGAACAAAAGGTGAAATGTTTAAAGCCTTTGCTATAGGGGCTATGCTTCTAGGATTAGTAGCTAATACACTTACTAGCACTGACTTAAGTCGTTTAGCTAAGCAATGGAACAGACCATATTTGGTAGAGCAATTGGGTATATATAGCTACACAGTGGCAGATTTTGTGAAAAATACTTTTACGCCAAAGATTACAACACTACCTGAAGAGGAGGTAGACTTTGTATTAAGTGATTTGATTGAGGAAAATACAAATGCTAAAGTAGATAACGAATATAAGGATATATTTAAAGGTAAAGATATCTATGTTATACATTATGAAAGTGCCCAGTCTTTTGCTATGGACGTAGAAATGCCCGATGGCCCTGTAACGCCATTTTTAAATAAATTGGCATCTGAAGGATTATTCTTTAACAACTTTTATCCACAGCATTCAGTTGGGACAAGTAGCGATACTGAATTTACATTTAATACATCTTTATTACCTATAAATGATGGAACAGTATTTATTACTCATACTGACAGAGAATATATCACTCTACCAAAGATGTTAAAAGATGAAGGATACAATACCATTAGTATGCATGGTAATAATGGTGATTTTTGGAACAGAAATGTAATGCATAAATCCTTAGGATTTAATAAATTTTTTAGTAAACAAGACTATGAGATTGATGAGGAAATAGGGTTAGGATTAAGCGATATGTCTTTCTTCAGGCAATCCATAGAGAAAATAAAAGAAATAAAAGAACATGATAGTTCACCAATAATGGCTACCTTAATAACATTAACAAATCACTATCCATTTGATGATCTTGAATTATTTGAGGAATTTGATGTTGGACATTTAGAAGGTACGGCCATGGCGAATTATTTAAAATCATATCATTATGCGGACTCTGCGTTGGAGAGTTTTGTAACAGGTTTAGATGAAGAAGGACTACTTGATAATGCAGTCATTGTCCTTTATGGAGATCACCATGCTAAAATAGCAAAGGGTGATTATGAGAAGTTTTATAACTATAATGAGGAACTAGGTACCTATTATACCTCAGAAGATCCTGAATATGTAAAAGTAGATACTGTATTTAATAAAGAGTTAAAAAAGACACCATTTATTATATGGTCAAAAGATCATGACCTAGCTAAAGAAATAGATACGCCTATGGGTATGGTAGATGCACTGCCAACAATTTCAAATATGTTTGGCGTATTTAACCCTTATCAGTTAGGAAAGGATATAATGTCTGTAGAAAATAATACTGTAATATTTCCAAATGAAGATTGGATAAATAAAGATGTGTTTTATACAGCATCTAATTCCAAATATTATAGTCTTGAAACACATGAAGTTATAGAAGAGGAAGAGACACTACTTAAAGCCAATGAAGATATTGAGCATAGAATACTAATATCTAATAATATAATTCAAAATAATTTAATTAGATACTATAATGGTGTATTGGCACAAAATAATAAAATTATTGAAGTTATAGATGACAATATTTCATAGAAAAATAAATAAGTAATTAAAATCAAGGTCGCTAAGATATCATATTCTTAGGGACCTTGATTAAGTTTTTGGGCTAATGTACAATTAGTTTAAGTTTTTCTTTTGACGAATAATATTTTAAATTGGAGAAACTTGGGTAATAATGACTAGAGTATAAAAAAGAAAGTAGGGATTTTCAATGATGTGGAAAGAAAAATATAGGGTAGGTGTGGGGCTAATTGATAGCCAACATATAGAGCTATTTTCTCGGCTATCTAATTTTATTCAAATAGTACAAAATGAAAATGACTGGGATGAAAAATTAGATGAAGTAAAAGAAACCATGGCATTTATGCAAGAATATGTAGTTTTTCACTTTGATGATGAAGAAAAATATATGGAACAAATAGATTATCCTCATATTGAACTACATAAAAAGATTCATAAAGATTTTAAAGATAGTATCAATGACTATGTTAACCTTCTTCAAGAGGGAGGATTTACTGAAGATAAAATTCAGGAACTTGGGGCTAAGCTTATGACATGGCTGATTATGCATGTAGGTAAAATGGATCAACAAATTGGTGAATACGTAAAAGAAAAAGGGGGACAAGCATAATGAAAGCAGAATATATAAACTCCTTTTATTCAGCAACCCAAGATGTGTTTAAATTGATGTTGGACTTAGATGTAGAAAGGGGAAAATTAGATGTAGTAGAGGGACTGATAAGTAGTAAAGAGGCAAATGTTATACTTGGAGTAACTGGAGATTTAAAGGGATCCATTCTATTTAGTTTTACAAAATCTATGACTCTGGAAATGGTTAAAATAATGGCAGGCATGGAAATGAATGAAATTGACAATTTTGTTTCTTCAGCTTTGGGTGAAGTTGCAAATATCGTTGGTGGAAATGCAATAACCAACCTAACGGAGTATAACTATACATGTGATATCGTACCACCACAAGTTATTATAGGTGAGTATAGATCCTTATCTATGGCTAATGAAAAGGCTTTGGTTATCTCAATGAACACTGATATTGGAGAATTTTCTGTAAGTATATTTTTAACTGAAAAATAGTTGATGATCAATATACTAAAATAGATAAAATTAGTCATTGAAAGGAAATATAGCAATGATATACTATAATTAGAAAACTTGGAGGGGGTGTTGCAATGGAAGATAAATTGTATGATTTAATGGAAAAGATGTATATTGAGGTACAAGGCTTAAAGTCTGAAATGGAACTTATGAAATCGACTATGGCAACTAAGGATGACTTAAAGAACTTTTCAACCAAGGATGACTTGAAAAACTTTGCAACCAAGGATGATTTAAAGAATTTAGCTACAAAAGATGATATTGATCTTTTGGGAGTTGAACTTCATACGGAAATCCAAGCAGTGCATGATGAGGTAAGTGAACTGAGAAGTGACTTAAGTACAATAGAAATATTAACTACAAAAAATGCATTTGATATAGCAAAATTAAAGGCTGTAAAATAAATTAATTCAATTGACATATTCATTAACTTTGATGAATATGTCTTTTTTATTGGGAAAATTTATACTATCCATTTCTAGACAAACTTTATCATTCTAGTATTAATTTTGCCTCCACAATTATATACATAATAGTAAAGTAGTGAAATTAACAAAAATTGACCCTAAATAATAATAGTAGAACTAAAACAAATCTTTGGAGGTGTGGATTTTGTCAAACGTCCATGAATTAACATTCTTAAAAGAAAAGATTCAAGAATTAAAGGATCAAGGTGTTTTTAGGAAGTTACCTGTACTATATAGTCCAAATGAAGCAGAAATAATTTTAGATGGGAAGAAAGTTATAAATCTATCATCTAATAATTATCTTGGATTTTCTAATCATCCTAGGTTAAAAAAAGCTTCAATTGAAGCAATTGAGAAATATGGGGCTGGGGCAGGAGCTGTAAGAACCATAGTTGGAAATATGGGAATTCATGAAGAATTAGAAGAACTACTTGCGAAGTTTAAAAGAGAAGAAGCAGCATTTATCTATCAATCTGGTTTTAATTGCAATGCTGGTACGATTCAGGCAATTACTGAAGCTGGGGATATCATAATATCTGATGAACTGAATCATGCTTCAATAATTGATGGTGCTAGATTGTCTAAAGCGGATAAGGCAATCTATAAACATTCGGATATGAATAGTTTAGAAGAAGTGCTGAAGAAAAATAGGGAGCAATATAAAAATATTCTAATCATAACAGATGGTGTATTTAGTATGGATGGAGACATTGCTAAGCTACCAGAAATAGTAGAGTTAGCTGAGAAATATCAGGCTATGACTTATGTGGATGATGCTCATGGTTCAGGTGTACTTGGAGAGAGTGGTAGGGGAATCGTTGACCATTTTGACTTACATGGAAGAGTAGACTTTTCCATGGGTACTTTATCCAAGGCCATAGGTGCAATAGGAGGATATGTGGCAGGTTCACAGACCATGTATGATTGGCTAAATCATAGAGCTAGACCTGTATTATTCTCTACTTCCTTACCACCTGGAACTATAGGTGCAATAATAGAAGCTATAAAAATGTTAATGGAATCAACAAAGTACACCAATAGACTATGGGATAATTCAAGATACTTCAAAGAAAAATTAGGAAAGCTAGGATTTAATACGGGCAAAAGTGAAACTCCTATAACACCAGTGATTATAGGTGAAGAAGCTAAAGCTATGGAATTTAGCAGGAGATTATTGAACCACAATGTATTTGTCTCGGCTATAGTATTTCCTACCGTACCAAAAGGAACGGGAAGGGTAAGATGCATGGTAACAGCAGACCATACTAAGGAACAATTAGATATAGCGGTTGAAGCATTTAAAAAGGTAGGAAATGAAATGGGGATCTTATAGTAGATAAAAAGGGGTGTTTGTATTGCGAAAAATATTAGTGACTGGTGCATTAGGTCAAATAGGATCGGAACTTGTACTAAGGCTCAGAGAAGTTTACGGAAAAGACAATATAATCGCAAGTAACAGGCGGATAAAAGAAGGGCATATGAACCTGATTGAAAGTGGACCATTTGAAATAGTAGATATCAATAATATGGACCAAATGAGCAAAGTGGTTGGTAAATATAAGGTTGATACAATAATTAACTTAGCGGCAATTTTATCGGCTAAAGGTGAAAAGGATCCTTCTAGTTGTTGGAATATAAATATGAATGGTCTGATCAATGTATTAGAATTAGGTAGAGCAAAAGATTTACAAATCTTTAATCCAAGTTCTATAGCAGCATTTGGCTCGTCTACACCACCAGATAAAACACCACAGGATACCATTCAAAGACCTACTACCATGTATGGAGTAACAAAAGTGGCAGGAGAGTTATTATGTGACTATTACTTTAAAAAATACGGAGTTGACACCAGAGGGGTAAGATTTCCTGGTTTGATATCATACGAAACCCTACCAGGTGGGGGAACTACGGATTATGCAGTTCATATTTTTTATAAGGCTATTCAGCATAAGAGATACACAAGCTACATAGACAAAGGAACCTATATGGATATGATGTATATGCCAGATGCACTAGAGGCAATAATCAAGTTAATTGAAGCAGACCCATCTAGATTAGAACATAGAAATGCCTTTAATGTAACTGCCATGAGTTTTGAACCAGAAGAATTGGCAGCCTCAATAAGAAAACACATACCAGATTTTGAGCTGGATTATGATGTGGACCCAGTAAGGCAAGAAATTGCTGAATCATGGCCCAACTCATTAGATGACAGTGTTGCAAGAGAGGAATGGGATTGGAATCCTAAATATGATTTAGACACTATGGTAAAAGATATGTTAGAAAAATTAAAAGATAAATTAGGTGAAATATAATATTTAGCATAAGGGATGGCTACTCCATCCCTTATACTATTATCTGGAAGCCGGTTTTTAGTAAAATAAATATAATTTCCTATATTTATTTATCTTTTGTGGTAAAATATACTATCTAAGAAAAATAAGAAAAAGGGCTGTAAAATAATGACAATAGATTTTAGAAGACTTGGTATAAGTGAAGATTTGGAAAAAGCTTTAATGAAAGAAGGTATTACTAAACCAACTCCTGTACAGGAACAGGCAATTCCTGAATTATTAAAAGGAAAAGATGTAATAGCTCAGGCCCATACGGGAACAGGTAAAACTTTTGCTTTTATGTTGCCAATTATGGAAAATATAGATATGGATAAACCATATATACAGTCTTTGATCATTACTCCAACTAGGGAGTTGGCAATTCAAATAACGAATGAGGCCAAAAAACTAGCAGAAGATAGAGGCATAAGTATACTGGCTGTTTATGGTGGACAGGATGTGGAAAGACAATTAAGACAGCTAAAAAGAGGAGTCAATATTGTAATTGGTACACCAGGTAGATTGTTGGATCATATAAGAAGAAAAACCATTGATCTAAGTCAAGTAAAAATGATTGTCCTAGACGAAGCTGATGAAATGTTAAATATGGGATTCTTAAAAGATGTTGAGGATATTATCTATAAAACCTCTAAAACCCGACAAACAATGTTATTTTCAGCAACAATGCCAAAACAATTAAAGAGTTTAGCTGCAAAATATATGAGAAAGCCTGTAGAAATACAGGTAGAGAGCGAAAAGGTAACATTGGATGAGATTCAACAAGTAGTAATAGAAACTACTGACAGAGGCAAACAAGATGCCCTATGTAAATTAATAGATGAAGAAAGGCCATTTATGGCCATAATCTTCTGCCGTACAAAAAGGCGAGTAAAAGCATTAAATAATGATTTATTAAGTCGTGGATATAATTCCGATGAAATACATGGGGACCTTAGTCAAGCCAAACGTGAAAAAGTCATAACTGATTTTAGGAAAATGAAAATACAACTTTTAGTGGCAACAGACGTGGCAGCCCGTGGTTTAGATATAGAAGGCATAACCCACATATTTAATTATGATATACCTGAAGATGCAGAGTCCTATATCCATCGAATCGGCCGTACAGGTAGAGCAGGAGAAAGTGGGAAGGCATTTACTTTTGTAACACCAAAGAATCAACAGGATCTAATTGCAATAGAGAATAAAATAAGAATGAATATAAAGAAAAAGACAGCAACGAAAGATAATATAAAGGATAAAGGGAATAATAGAAAATCAAACAATAAAAATAAAAAGCAGGATTTTAAAGGAAATAAAAAGCCTGGCAAAAAGAAGACCATTAGGAGTATTAGTAAAAGAAAGAAGAAATAGGTTTTAAAAAGGATGAGAACTTAAGTCTTCCATCCTTTTTCTATTTGCAAACTGTTTGTGGAAATCTTGTATCAAATACTATATAATATAAATAGATAGAGAATAATGTATTATTATAGAAAAAATATAAATTGAGGGTGATTGTATGTCAATGATAAGACAGAAAGCACATAACCTAATTGAAAGACTTCCAGAGGACCAAATAGCTTATATTATAAACATAATTGAAGGAATTAAAGGTATCAGTATCCCAAATGAGAATCCTGATGAATTAGATCTGTTTCTGATAAAAGAATCTGAAAAAGATAACGATGAAACAGAAGATTTAGATGATTTTGTTAAAGAATTGGGGTTTGATGTGGATGAATTACAAAATTGAAATTAAGAATAAAGCAAAAAAGTTTCTATTGAGGCAAAACCCAGAGGTGCAAAAAAGGATATTAAAGGCAATATATAATATTCCCCATGGCGATATAAAGAGGTTAGTAGGTCAAGATGGATTATATAGACTAAGAGTTGGTGATTATAGGGTTATTTATTCCATTGATTATAATAAAGTAATCATCATTATATTAAATATAGGAAACAGAGGAGAAATTTATAATTCACTTTAGTTGATGATAAATAAGTTAAAATTGGATGGAAAGCTTAAGTCTTCCATCCTTTTTCTATTTCTAAACTGTTTGTGGAAATCTTGTATCAAATACTATATAATTATAGGGTAGAATAGTTAGGATGGTGGAATAATGGATTATTTAGCAGGACTTAATGATAGACAAAGAGAGGCAGTTCTCCATACAGAAGGACCACTCTTGATAATGGCAGGTGCAGGAAGTGGTAAAACGCGAGTTGTAACTCATAAAATCGCACATTTAATCGAAGAAAAGGGAGTTTTCCCGGGAAATATTTTGGCAATTACTTTTACAAATAAAGCTGCCAATGAAATGAAAGAAAGAGTGGCGAAACTTTTAGATACAAATGTTGACAGTATGTGGATTGGAACTTTCCACTCTATTTGTGTGAGGATACTAAGACGTGATATCGATAAAATTGGATATGATAGATCCTTTACTATTTATGATAGAGACGATCAGGTCACTTTAATTAAAGAGTGTATCAAAGAGTTAAATGTGGACAAGGATATGTATAAGGAATCCAGTATCCTTGCTAGAATAAGTTCACTAAAGGATGAACAGACGGATCCCGAAGAATTTATAATAGAAAACTATGGGGATTATCGAGAAAGAAAAATTGGCGAATTATATCAATTATATGAGAAAAAATTGAAACAATATAATTCTCTAGATTTTGATGATTTAATAATAAAAGCAGTTGAGCTTTTAAGAGAAAACAAAGAGATACTTAAATTTTATCAGAAAAAATTCCAGTATGTATTTGTAGACGAGTACCAAGATACAAACAAAATACAATATAATCTTGTAAGGCTTTTATCTGCCCATTATAAGAACGTATGCGTGGTAGGGGATTCTGATCAATCGATCTATTCATGGAGAGGGGCGGATATAAGTAATATATTAGATTTTGAAAAGGACTATGATGGAGCAAAAGTAGTACGACTTGAGCAAAACTACCGCTCTACAAAGAATATATTAAATGTAGCCAATGAGGTAATTAAATATAATCAAGATAAATATCCTAAAAATCTTTGGACTGATAAAACTGAAGGAGATAGTGTTATTTACGAACAATTGGAGCATTCCAATGATGAAGCTGCTTATGTAGCTAGTAAGATACATCATTTGGTATATAAAGGATACAAATTATCCGATATAGCTATTCTTTATAGAACGAATGCACAATCCCGTACATTTGAGGAGGCCTTTTTAAGTGAGGCATTACCCTATAAAATTGTTGGTGGGCTAAAATTCTATGACAGAAAAGAAGTTAAGGATATCATAGCTTATCTGAAAGTACTAGAAAATCCTAATGATAATATTTCACTAAAGAGAATTATCAATACTCCTAGAAGAGGTATAGGGAATGCTACTATTGAAAAAATAGAGGAATTTGCATCAAGTAGAGGTGAGTCCATCTATGGATCCTTATTAAGTATAGATCGTATAGACAATTTAAGTACCAGGGCTATAAATAGTATAAAACCTTTCATTGAAATGATGAATACTTTAATGGCCAAAAAGGAGATAATGGGACTAAAGGACTTTATTGAGGAGCTAATAAGTAGCAATGGATATATACAGGAACTTGAAAAAGATAATACGATAGAGTCTAAGACAAGAATCGAAAACATAATGGAGTTTATCTCTGTTGCATTGAACTTTGAAGAAAAGAATGAGGAACCTACACTTGAGGACTTTTTAGGATCCATATCACTATTATCAGACGTTGACAAAACAGATGATGAAACTAATCTAATCACTATGATGACTGTTCATAGTGCAAAGGGATTGGAGTTTCCAGCAGTATTTTTAGTAGGGATGGAGGATGGGTTATTTCCTATATCAAGATCCCTTGAGGATGATGAAGATCTAGAAGAGGAACGTAGACTATGTTATGTTGCAGTTACAAGAGCAGAGGAAGTGCTATACATAACTAATGCACAGAAGAGGACCATATATGGTAATACAAACTATACATTGCCATCTAGATTTATTGAAGAAATGGGAGATACCATAGAGAAAAAGGTAGCAGAGAGGGTGGAAGTGACTAGAAGGCCTGAAGAGGAGCTTGTGAAGATATGGGACTATACTGCTCCAGCTATAAAGAAATCAGTTGTAAAACAAAAAATTGATTCAGATATAGAAGTAGCTATTGGAGATAAGGTTAAACACAAACAATGGGGTACAGGAACCATCGTTCAGATAAAGCCTCAAGAGAATGATAAGGAACTGGTTATTGCATTTGATAAGGAAGGACTTAAAAGATTGCTTATGTCCATTGCGCCTATAGAATTTATTTAGGGGGTATTGATTTGGATAAGGAAAAGAGAATTGATGAACTTATAGAAATTATCAATGATCTTAATTACTATTACTACACTTTAGACAGCCCTAAAGTTAGTGATAAGGAATATGATTTACTCTATGATGAGTTAGCTATATTAGAAAAGGAAACAGGAATAGTTAAAGCATATTCACCTACTCAAAGAGTAGGCGGACATATTTTAGAAAAATTCGACAAACATATCCATTTAGGAAGATTGTGGAGTTTAGACAAATGTCAAAGCTTTGAGGAACTTATAAACTGGGATAGTCGTGTTAAGAGACTGATCCAAGACTATAATTCTACTAATTTGGATAAATTACCAAATCCAGTTTATATTTTAGAATATAAATTTGATGGACTTACTATCAACCTTACTTATAGGGATGGGCATTTAGTACAAGGTGCTACAAGGGGTAATGGAACTGTAGGAGAGGGAATATTAGAGCAACTTAAAACTATTAAATCAATTCCAATGACAGTACCTTTTAAAGGGACCATGGAAATACAAGGTGAAGGTCTAATGCCCTTATCTGCATTGGAGGAATATAACAAAACTGCTGTTGAACCTTTAAAAAATGCTAGAAATGCAGCAGCAGGTGCCTTAAGAAACTTAGATACCAAAGTAACTTCTGAAAGAAATCTTGCCGGTTATTTCTATAATATTGGATATATAGAAGGCAAAAATTTTACTACACATATGGAAGTTCTTGATTTTCTAAAGGAAAATAGATTACCTGTATTTGATTATGCTAAGGCTTTTGATAGCATGTATGACCTAATTGAAGAAATTGATCTTATAAATGATGAAAGAAAAAACCTAGATTTATTAACCGATGGATTGGTCATAAAAATTGATGATATTAGAACTAGGGAAGCACTGGGATTTACAAATAGATTTCCTAGATGGGCCGTTGCCTACAAGTTTGAAGCTGAGGAGACTAGTACTAGACTTTTAAGTGTGCAATGGAATGTAGGACGTACTGCTAAGGTTACTCCAACTGCAATTTTAGAGCCTATAGATATAGGTGGAGTAACTGTTAGAAGGGCTACACTTAATAATTATGATGATATTGAAAGAAAAGGCGTTAGGATTAACTCCAATGTACTTATTAGAAGATCCAATGATGTAATCCCTGAGATATTAGGAACCCTGGAAGAAGATATGGAGACATTTTTAATTGAGAAACCAACCCATTGTCCAGCTTGTCACAGTGAATTATACCAAGATGGGGTTCATATATTTTGCCCTAACTCCTTATCCTGTAAGCCACAATTGGTAGCAAGACTAGTACATTTTGCCAGTAGAGATGCTATGAACATTGAAGGTTTCAGTGAGAAGACAGCTGAAAAGCTATTGGAAGAGTTAGATTTAAAGGATTTACCAGAAATATATGAAATAAAATATGATGATTTAATTAAACTAGAAGGATTTAAAGAGAAAAAGTCTAATAATCTATTAGAAGCCATAGAAAGAAGTAAGAATGTATCATTGGCATCCTTTATATATGCCTTGGGAATTCGTAATGTAGGTATAAAAACAGCAACTGACTTGGCTAATTACTATAAATCCTTAGATAATTTGAAGAAGGCTACTGTGGATGAATTGCTCCAAGTTGGTGATATAGGTCCTATTATTGCAGATAATATAGTTGAGTTTTTCCAAGATGATGAAATATTAAAAGCCATAGATAAATTATTATCTGAAGGAGTTAAGACAATATATGAGGATGTAAAGACTACTGAATCTATATTTACAGATAAAACCGTAGTGATTACAGGAAGTATTGAAGGTTTATCAAGAGGTGTAATCAAGGAAGTAATCGAGAAGATGGGTGGAAAAGTTTCCGGTTCTGTAAGTAAAAAGACTGATTATGTCATAGTAGGAACTGATCCTGGAAGCAAACATACAAAAGCTCTTGAATTAGGGATTGAAATTATAGACGAAGAAAGACTAAAAAGTATAATTGAATTTTAATTTGTCATTCCGACCAGAGGGAAGGGTCTTAGACATTATAGTATTTATTTTAAAGGAGGAAACTAAATGATTTCTAAAGAAGATGTATCTCAAATAGCTGAACTATGTAAGTTGAGCTTTGATGATGTGGAAAATGATGGATTTATTAAAGAATTTGAGAAGGTTTTAAACTTAGTTGAGAATATCAAAGAAGCAGATACCTCCGATATAGAGCCAACTTATCAAGTAAATCAATACAAAGACCCTTTTATAGGAGATGAGGTTGAAGAAAGCCTTCCACAAAAAGAAGTCTTGAAGAATACTGTTGAAGAAAAGTATGGATATTTTAAAATATTAAAAGTTGTAGATTAAGAGAGGTGATATTAGTGGATATATTAGATTTAAAAGCAAGAGATATAAGAGACAAGATAATAAATAGAGAAATAACTGCCACAGAAGTGGTAGAAGCCTATATAAAACATATTGAAGAGAAAGATAAGGATATCAATGCATTTATTACTGTTGATAAAGAAGGGGCTAGATCTCAAGGGGCTAGAATAGATGAGAAAATAAAAAATGGGGAAGAGCTAGGTAGATTGGCAGGGATTCCCATAGGGATCAAAGACAATATAGTAACAAAGGATATGGTCACTACTTGTGGTTCAAAGATGCTCAAAGATTATGTATCACCTTATGATGCTACAGTTGTAGAGATTATAAAAAAAGAAGATGGAATTATTATAGGTAAGACGAATATGGATGAATTTGCAATGGGTTCATCTACTGAGACTTCTTATTTTGGAGCAAGTAAAAATCCTTTAGATATGAAGAAAGTGCCAGGAGGCTCATCAGGTGGATCAGCTGCAGCAGTAGCATCTAATCAAGTAGCCATAGCCCTTGGGTCTGATACTGGCGGTTCTGTAAGACAACCTGCAAATTTTTGTGGTGTTGTAGGTCTTAAGCCAACCTATGGAAGGATTTCTAGATATGGTTTAGTTCCGTTAGCAAATACCTTAGATCAAATAGGAGTAATAGCTAAGGATACTGAGGACGCAGCATTAATGCTATCCATATTGTCTGGATATGATGAAAAAGATCCTACTTCTGTAAGTATGGATTTGAACCTTAATCTGGAATCTACTGAAGTAGATATAAAGAAAATTAGAATAGGAATACCAAAGGAATTATTCGATATAGAAATAGAGAACCAAGTAAAAGATAATTTCTTTAAAACTATTGAGCTAATAAAAGAAAATGGTGGAATGGTAGAGGAAGTATCTTTACCAAATCTAAAATATGCTCTTGAGACTTATCTATTGATATCAAATGCAGAAGCAAGTGCAAATTTAGCTAGATTTGATGGACTAAGATTGGGTTTTAGGGCTGAGGACTATGAAACTTTAGATGAATTATACATTAAATCAAGGACAGAAGCCTTTGGTGAAGAAGTAAAGAGAAGAATTATGCTAGGAACATATATATTAAGAGAAGATCATGCAGAGGATTATTATATGCAAGCTCTTAAGGTTAGAACACTGATTAGAAATGATTTTGAAAAAGCCTTTGAAAATGTAGATATATTACTTTCACCAACATCTCCAACATTGCCATTTAACCTAGGTGATAAAATAGAGAATCCTGTTGATATGTATAAGGGGGATTTGTTCACAGTACCAGTAAATCTAGCAGGTCTTTGTGCTATGAATTTACCTTTATTTAATGGTGATAGACTACCAATAGGAATCCAAATCATAGGTAATAAATTTGGTGAAGAAGACATAATAAATCTTGGACTTGCAATTGAAGGGATGGTGAAATAATTGAGATATAAAACTATTATTGGTTTAGAAATACATGTGGAACTAATGACAGATACTAAAATATTTTGCAACTGTACAAATGAATTTGGTGGGGAAGCCAATAGTCATTGCTGTCCAGTTTGTTTAGGATTGCCAGGTGCAATTCCTAGGTTGAATAAAAGAGTATTAGAATATGCTATAAAAGCCGGTACTGCATTTAACACTCATATATCCAATCATATAAAGATGGATAGAAAAAATTATTTCTATGCAGACCTGACTAAGGGATTCCAAACATCACAAAATGAAATCCCAATATGTAGTGAAGGATATATAGAGATTGAATTAGAAGAAGGAACTAAGAAAGTTCATTTACAAAGAATCCATATTGAAGAAGATACAGGAAAGTCTATCCATACGGAAAATGATGAGACATTACTAGACTACAATAGAGCTGGTGTACCGCTTATTGAGATTGTAAGCAAACCAGAGATGAATTCTGCAGAAGAAGCTAGATTGTTTTTAGAAAACTTAAGGGCTACTTTAAAATATATAGAAGTATCGGATTGTAAAATGGAAGAAGGTTCCTTAAGATGTGATGTTAATATAAATGTAGTAGATAGCGAAACAGGACAAAAGACAAGGATCTCTGAAATAAAAAATCTGAACTCATTTAGATCAGTAGTTAAATCAATAGAATATGAAGAAGAACGTCATATTGACCTACTAAAAAAAGGAGAAAACACGGATAAGGAAACAAGACGTTGGGATGAAGTAAAGGCAGAGACTGTACTAATGAGAGGTAAAGCTGGAGCAAGCGACTATAGATTTGCAGTTGAAGGAGATATACCGCCATTTATATTAGAAGATACTTTTATCAATGAAATCCAAAATAATATGCCAGAACTTCCTCATGAGAAAAAGGAAAGATTCATAAGTCAATATGACTTGAGTTCATATGATGCTGGAGTATTGACACAATCAAGAGACCTTGCTGCTTTCTTTGAGGATACTGTTAAAAACATCAATGATACAAAGCTGGTAAGCAATTGGATTATGGGTGATGTATTAAGAAGACTCAATGAAGAAGATTTAGAAATTGATTCTCTTAAATTTGGTGCCAAAGCATTGGCTGATTTAATCTCTTTAGTAAAGGATGGCAAAATCAACAACAATACTGGTAAAAAGGTACTCCGAGATATGTTTGATACAGGTAAAGATCCTAACACAATCGTTAAAGAACAAGGACTAATTCAAATCAGTGATGAAGGTGAATTAGAAGGAATGATTGATACTGTTTTGGATGAAAATGAACAATCCATAATTGATTTTAAAAATGGTAAAGATAGGGCTGTTGGATTCTTAATAGGTCAAATTATGAAAAAGTCAAGAGGAAAGGCCAATCCTCAAGTAGTAAATAAACTTTTATTAGAGAAGTTAAAAGAAAGATAAAAAAAGAGTTGCATTTTTTATCGAATTAAAGTAGAATAGTATAAAGTTAAAAATTAAAGAATGTTTTAGTTTAATTATAGAAGTTTAGGATATAATAAATAGAAATTATTATCATCTTGAGTAAAGCCAGTCATCCTGAGCAACACGAAGGATCTTAAGATTCCTCGTCATAAAATTCCTCGGAATGACAGGGCAGAAGTAAAAAAGTTAAATTAATATGATTTTAAAAACGTAGATCAGAAGAGTAGATTAAATAATAAGTGAAAGAGAGCTGGCATTGGTGGGAGTCCAGTACTTTAGTTTAATTGAAAAACATCTGGGAGTTTCTAACCGAAAGCATGAGCAAGTAGACTTAGATGTAGCTGCTACATTACAGCAGTAGATATAAAGCTTTTTAGCCTGTATCGAATAAGAGTGGATTATTATTTATAATAATCAATTTGGGTGGTACCGCGAATATATACCTTTCGTCCCTTTTATAGGGGATGGAAGGTATTTTTTATTGGAAAAGAAAGGAGAAATAACATGGAGGCTTTATACAGAACAGATTATTGTGCATCTTTAAGGGATGCTGACATAGGAAAAAAATCCACCGTTACTGGTTGGGTACAGCGTACCCGTGATATGGGTGGGATAATATTTTTAGATTTACGAGATAAAACAGGGATCTTACAAGTAGTTTTTGATTTACAGGATATTGGTGAGGAGATGTTTTTAGATGTAGAGAACCTAAGAAATGAATATGTGGTTAAGGTTCAAGGAGTCATCAGAAAAAGGGATGAGGAGACATATAATCCAAATATCCCTACAGGAACCATAGAGCTTAAAGCTACTGATTTAGAAATCTTATCTAAGTCTAAAACATTACCTTTTCCTGTAGAAGACTATATAAATGTTAAGGAAGAGTTAAGACTTAAGTATCGATATTTGGACATTAGGAGACCACACCTATATGATAATTTAGCATTAAGACACAAAACAACCAAGGCCATAAGAAGATATCTTGATGATATGGATTTTATGGAAGTAGAAACTCCGATTTTAACTAAAAGTACACCAGAAGGTGCCAGGGATTATTTAGTGCCTAGTAGGATGGAACAAGGAAAGTTTTATGCACTACCTCAGTCACCACAGATATTTAAACAACTTTTGATGGTTTCAGGTGTAGATAGATACTATCAAATAGCAAGATGTTTCCGTGATGAAGATTTAAGAGCAGATAGGCAGCCAGAATTTACCCAAGTAGATATGGAACTATCCTTTGTAAATCAGGAGGATGTACTAAACTATCTAGAAGGTCTATTTAAACATATTTTTTCTCAAGTAATGGACATGGATTTTAAAGAAAAATTCCCTAGAATAACATATCAAAAGGCTATGGATCTATATGGATCTGACAAACCTGATTTACGATTTGGAATGGAAATTGTTGATTTAAGTGATATAGCAAAAAAATGTGGATTTAAAGTATTTAGAAATGTAGTAGATCAAGGTGGAGCTGTAAGAGCCTTAAATATAAAAGGTGGCAATAGTTTTTCTAGAAATGAAATAGATGAATTAACAGACAAGGCTACTTCATATGGTGCAAAAGGTATGGCATGGATAGCAATAGAGCCAGATGGAAATTTAAGGACTTTACTTACTAAATTCTTAAGTGAGTCAGAAGTCTAAGAAATCATCGAAACTTGTAAATCTGAGCCAGGAGATTTAATAATATTCTGTGCCGATGAGTTACCTGTAGTGTACAAGACACTAGGAGGGTTACGTTTAGATATAGGTGATAAACTAGGTCTAAGAAACAAATGGGATTATAAATTCCTAATAGTAACAGATTTTCCTTTACTAGAATGGTCTGAAGAAGAAAATAGATATATTGCCATGCATCATCCATTTACAATGCCAGCCGATGTAGATGAATTTATGAAAAAAGAAGATTTATCTAATATGAATGCTATGAGCTATGACTTTGTATTAAATGGTATAGAGTTAGGTAGTGGAAGTATTCGAATCCATAGAAGTGATATTCAACAAAGAATGTTTGAGGCACTTGGATTTAATAAAGAGGAGATTGAAGAACGTTTTGGATTTATGATAGAAGCTTTTTCATATGGTACACCACCCCACGGTGGATTTGCCTTTGGATTAGATAGACTGGTAATGCTAATGGCTCAGGCTGATTCCATTAGGGATGTAATAGCATTTCCTAAGATGAGAGATGCCAGCTGTGCTATGACAGAGGCACCAAGTACTGTTGCCAAAGATCAATTAGATATATTAGGCATAGGTATCGCTGGTGATATGGCTTCTCAAAGAAAATCTGAAGAATCCAATATAATTAGCTCGTCAAAAATAGATATAGAAGAATTAGCAGAACTATCACAGATATCTTTAAGTGAAATAGAAATACAAGAGCTAGAAGATGGATTTACAGATCTGATTGAGTCTATTTCAATTTTAGATCGTGTAGATGCAGCAAAATTTGATCCAATCATTAATATTCATCCAATTAATAATGTTACTAGGGCGGATGAAGTTAAGAAAAGCTTAAAGGTTGAAGAAGTATTATTGAATGCTCCTTCCTCAGAAGATGGATATATATTGGTACCAAATGTTAATGAATAGGAGGGATAAAAGTGAGTTTAATAGATAAAAGTATTTCCCAGCTTATACAGCTGATGGAATTAAATGAAGTTTCAAGTGAAGAGATTGTAAAAGAATGTATCGCAAATATTGAAAAAGAAACAGCAGATTCTAGTATATATAAATTAATACTAAAAGATGAAGCAATAAGTAAGGCTAGAGAAATAGACAGAAAGAGAAAAAATAAAGAATCATTAGGTCCTTTAGCAGGTATACCTCTAATTATTACAGATGATATTTCAACAAAGGGAGTATTAACTAGCGCCGGAAGTAGAATTTTAGAAAATTATATACCGATTTTTGATGCTACAGTTGTTGAGAGAATATCAGCAGAAGACACTATTATTCTTGGAAAAGTGAAGGTTAAGGAGTTTGGACTTACTCCAACACAAACTGTTTCCAAAACACTTGATCGCAAAGGGGCAATTTGGGGACTAAGTACATCCCAGGATTCTAGAAAATTCTCTATGAAACCTACCTTCGGTATGATTTCTAGATATGGTGTTATAGGTGCTAGATCAACCTTTGACCAAATCGTACCTATAACAAACTCAGTAGAGGATATGGCAGCCGTACTAAATAGCATAGTTGAATATGATCAAAAGGACTCTACGTCTATAGACATGGATAAAGTTGATTATACAAAGGCCTTGAACACCAATATAGAAG
>JAAYGX010000029.1 GCA_012735585.1 Tissierella sp. | reverse complement strand
TTTTCAAAAAGTCCTTTTTTAAAGGAGTGAAAGAAGGTACTTTTTCTTCTCCGACCAAGAAATTTTGAGGTACTTCTTCTTCAATTAATGTTGATGGTTTAAATCCCTCTAGCATGTCTTCTATATCATTTATGTCATCTTCGTCATTCTCTTCATTTAGTAATCCTAGACTTTGGCTTGCAATAAGGTAATTATTTGTCTTTTCTATAGAGTTTTCTTTAAGTTTGCCTTTTAACTCTCGATAAACTCCCATTAAATTTCTCAAATCCTCTGCAAGCATCATGTCGTTAGGAATTTTCCCCGCTTCATAAAACTTCCCACAAATATGACCTAATTCATAGCCCTCTGCTAGATCTGACCTTTTGCTGCTATTTTTTAACTGAATTGGATCAAAGGAAAAATCTTTTAGCGTAGAAGACAATTCTCTTTTCCATGCACTTGATACCTTTTTTATTTTGTCTCTTCCTTTTTTTCTCCCATACTTTTCCTTAAAATAAGTCCATCCCTGATTTAAAGATATATATACTCCACTCATATCGGCGCAAAATAAGTATACTATATCATATCCCTTTGTAGCTGTAGTAGTAATATCTCTATCAAATACAGCTATCCAAGGGATGTCAGCCCAATTACCTTTTCCAGGAGATCCCTCCACTAGATACTTAGATGTATCTATAGTTGTTTTACTAAGTATCCTATCTACTGTACTATTACGCATATAGTTTGACATTGCATGTCCTCCAAATGCTTCTTTCTTAGCATTAAGATAATTGCTTAGTATGTGATTAAATGTTTCTTGCATGTTAATCCCCCTATACATGTAAATATTTCTGTCAATAAATCTATAATACTTTCATAAATTTCATTTCCTTAATAGAAAATTATACCATAAATACTCCATTTTATATTAATTTGTTTAATTTTTTATAGTTAGCACATTTTAATACCGTATTATTCAGTTTTCAATGTTCAAATCATTACTTTATATATTTACTTTTAGTAAACCTTTTTTCTATCTCTTAATTTGTAATCCATCTGTAAATTACCATTGTGATTTGATATTTCAATATGGAAATAATCTAATTTATCATCCTCCACTGCTTTATCTATAACTACATCAATAAATTCACTTATCTTATTTTTTAATTTAGCTGTATTATCCATTATGCTACCTCCTATTAATTCTGTCTAATTCTCTATTGACCTTATATTCTTTAACTTTGGCAACACCATCACTTACTAAGTTATAATCAAGTTTAATCTGTTCAATCAAATTCTCTACATCTGCTATTTCAAATATTAAACTACTTAGTTCTTCAGAAGGTTCTTTTTTCTTAATATTTAAATGTTGGCCACTTCTTTGAAACTTAGCTATAGCTACAATAAGTTCTCCGCATTCTTCTGTTAATTGTCTTAATTGCTTATTAGGACCATAGTACTTAATGATCTCTAACTGTTTGTCCTTTATGGTTCTTTCATCTACAACTTTATAATCCGATTTAACTTCCATATCCACTTCCTCCTAACTCACCATCTCATATAATTTTTTCTTTATTTGCCGAGGTACATTGGTCCTCAACTCTGAATACATTTTTATGATTATCATATTCATGTAAAGCTAATTCTTTATATTGCCCTGATAGCTCCATATTTCCGTTTACCAGTTGAATTATGCTCCTTGTACATAATTGTATTAGCTTGTCCATATCAAAGCCTCCTTAAGGGTTCTAAATAGTCTAGTATTATACCGTTTTTAGAATTTACTTCTTCCATTTCTCCTACAGGTATAAAATTAAATCCTCTTTTACCTTTGTTTTCTTTCCATCTATCCCAATGCTCTAGTACTACTCCTCCATCAATGAAATATCTTTGGTCTAAGGGTTTTATATAGCAGAGTATAAAAGATGCCTCCCCCATTAATAAGGCTTGTCTGATGTAATCTATTTGATGCTCTGCTATATTTGCCAAGGGTAATCCCCTTTTATCAGTTGTTTCTTTACAATCAAAACTAACTGATACTCCTGGGAAAACTGTCCCTCTGAAATCTAAAGTGCTTTTTCCTTCAGGAAATGCTGATACAATCTGTTTTCCTCTTCGGATGACTGTCCATGGAGTACTTATCTTCTGTACCAATGCTTTCCTTTTTCTTTCATACTGTTTATTAGCCAACTCTACTTCCATTTCAAAGCCTTTACCTTTGTTTGCCATATTATAATTTTTCACTAATAACACCTCAATATATTCTTAATCATATGTTCCTTTAGCAACTTTCCTTTCAACAACTTAACAAAATCCCTTCTCTTCATCATTCATCATCTCCCTAGCCTTATCTATAGCTTCATAATACTTAAGTTCAGAATTATCTCTTAATAATTCAACAGCAATTTCTATAGAACTTCTAACTTGTTTATCAGTCATTTATATTAACCTCCCGTTTCATTTTTTCACTATGTTCACGTCTTTTTCTAGCAGCCATATCATCTAAATCTTTAGCAGAATATTTGTCTGTTCTTCCTTCAAAGTTATGAAACCTAGTTTTTTTGATAGGAACAAACTTTGGCTTGTCCTTCTGTTCATTGGCCAAGGTCATTCCACCATTGGCTTTCCAATTTTCAAGAATTCCCTTAACATACTTCCTATTCCTTTTTCCCCTAAAAGCAGATTCTTCTAGAGCATTTTAGACCCATTCAAATCCGTATAATTCTTTTACACCTAATATCCATTCAGAAGTTAATCCATCTACATCAAAACCACACTGCTGATATAATTTTGCTAACTCAGTAAACTCACTATCAGAATTGGATATTTTATCATCAGTACTAGTACTAGTATTTATATCGTTTAGTTTAGTTTTGTTTAGTTTATTTAATGTGCTACTATTATGCCCCTGCTGTGACAACTCTGTGTATGCTTTCGTGCCTACTACTGTGCCTACTTTCTTACACTCAACATTATCTTCTTGTGTCTTTGTGACTACTGCTGTGTCAACTACTGTGCCTACTTTTTGACTATCAAACTTTATTATTTTATATTTTCCAGCTTGATTAGAAGTACCTTTTTTGTATTCTATCAAACCTTTTTGTATTAACATATTCCTAGCTTTATCTAACCCTTGACGAGATAATCCAGTTATACCCTGGAGAACTAGATTTGCGACTGTAAATTCATCAGCCCAGCCTGCCTTATTGTTTATGGACATCAAAGCATTCCATAAAGCAATTGCACCTGTCGGCAATGGATTATACAAAAGCCAATCGTAGAACGAATTTATCTCTTTGATATAGTTCATCTATTACCACCTACTTCGGTCTTTTGTAATAACTAGGGGGCAATCCCCTAGTTATTTTAATCTTCAAATGGAGTTCCTTCGTATTGTTGATTTACTTCAGCTTCTATATCACTGCATATCTTTTCATAATCTATACGTTTCACATCATCAGAAGCACTATATCCATATCTCTCCAAAACACTCTTACAAAGCTCAGCATTACCATTTGAAATTGCATACATCCTTTTAGCCTGCGCCTTAGAAATCTTTTTATCATCATCAAAGGCCATTGACTGAGTTCCTGTTTTATCTCCAACTAAGTCCATATCCTCCAAATCTTGTGTAAATATATCCGATAAACTTCCAACAAGTAACGCTGCATCTACTAGGGCCCTTTTCTTGGCCATTTTCAATATTGTGTTATCTATACTAAATGGGTCCTGGGTCAGGTATTTTTTTTCTTTTGTATTACAAGAACCTAAGCCTTCCGTAATTAAAGCGTCTCCTTTATATAGCTTGCATCTGACTTGATATTGGAAAAATCCTTCCTTAAAATCTCTAGTACTATCTGCTATTTCAAACTCTGATCTTAGTCCCAACATTACAAGTAACTTTTCTGCTCCTGGTTTTAGTAAAGTAGGTTTGCTTGTCCCAGGTATAACTCCAAAATCATGATTTTGATGCATAGTTTCTTGTATAACTTGCTGAAATTGAGTAATCTTCATCATTGTTTGTTGTACTTGTTGAATTGAAATAGTATCTATTATTGAAACATTTTGATTGTTATATTCTTGTATATCTGCCATTTATACCGCCTCCAATTGATAAGATTTCCAAAGTAAATCGCCTAATTCCTTTGACCGTTCATTCAATTTCTTGCCTACGAATAATATTTCATAAGGATACTCATTTCCATCATATATATTGGAAATAATCCCTAATGCACCAACAAATTCTTCTGTATCTTCATCATGAGCCTGTTTTATTTTGACTAAGTCATGTATATCAATATCATTTTCCTTAATCATTTATTCTCCTCCTCATTTTCTCCTAAAATAACTAACTCTAATTTTTTTCCTAGTAAAATACACATTAGCTGTTTTCCGCACCTGCAGTATAAATATTGATTCTTTTTAAGTTCTCCAACTTTTCTATTACAATTAGGACACTTCATATTAATCCTCGCAATTATGCAAGATGTGACCTTTTAATCCGTCAGAAGACCTTGTCCCTCTTCTCCATACTCTGTTATAGATAAAGTTATCTTCACCATTTGGATCAGGAATAAAGTAAACTGGAGTTGGATTTACAACTAAAGGTTTCTTACCTGCTCTTCTTATAAAAGTTACATCTCCACCACAGTAGTAACATTTAGCCATTAGTTTGCCCTCCTTAATTCATCCAATTCATCTATAGATACTTGTCCTTCCAATTGTTCTACCACTTCTACTTTTTCTATTTTTACTTGTTTCTCTATTTTTTTCATCTTGCTATAACAAGATGATCCATAACCCCTATTTTTACTTATTTCACTTCTCAATTTTCTACCACAGCTAAGACATATCTCTGAATAATTAGTCTTGTTTGCCGATGAATTCTTTGATATACTTTTGTTAGATATATTTTGTTTGTGCCTTGAAGGATTGCCGTCCTGATAGGCATTTTTTTGTTCTGCTAAGGTTAAATCCTTACCATCATTCCAAATACAGTCAAAACCTAGTGAGTAATATGCTGTACATGTTTCGATTGATACTTGGTCGCTTACATTCTCAAATTTTCTATTCATTGATTTTCTCCCTTTCTTTTAAGTTGAAATAACATCTATTTATCTTGAAAATACTACTGATAATGCTGCACCTGCCATTTCAAATACTTCTTTAGTAACTTCATTCCACCTATGTTCCTCATGACTTTCAATTAGTCCGTCACAAGCAATTTTCACCATGCAGTTCTTAACGCTATCAACATCACTAGATTCTTTCTGTAACACTAGAACCGACTTTGCAATGTCATCAACATTGATAGCTGGAAGTATTTCCATCCCTAATTCTGTTGATTGCCTAAGGTGTTCATATCCTAGCCAAGAAGTCCCATATACCTCTACCATGTTAGCGACTATATCTGAGTGAGGTACAATTTCACCTGATTCATATTTGCCTAACGTTCTAACATTTACATGTAGCCTTTCAGATGCTTCTAATTGAGTTAAATCTGCAATATTTCTAGCTAATTGATATATGTTTCGGTATCTTTCATTCATTCCTTTTCACCTCCAGTACTGGTAAAATTAAGTTAATGAAGAAACTTGTCTAACTTCCAATCAATGTGAAGTTGCTCATATATCACCATCCTCTATTCTTTTTCTTACTCCTTCCAGTATTTCAATCTTGTCTTCATAACTATAGGGGAGCTTATTTATTTCATTGATAATAAATTCTGCTTGAAAATCTGTTATTCTATCATTTAACATAGCCCAACCTTCATCAGTGGTAGGTAGATGCACTTTTACATTCATGGACTCCCCTCCTTTCATTGTTATTAATATGAGTTACTCATTTTGTCCTATTACAATATTTAAATATCTACATTTCTTACTAAATCATCAATACTTATATTTAGACCTTTGGCTATTTTAATAATTGTTTTAATACCTGGATCATCTACCACTCCCCTTTCAATATTAGCTATATAGCTAAAAGATGATATTCCAGATAAATATGCTAACTTCCTAAGAGATAATTTTCTTTCAATTCTTAAATTTCTAATCTTTTCTCCTATAAACACTTGTTTTCACCCCTTTATATGGTATAATGTATTTGTCTAGATACAGTATATAGTTGTTAGGGGGTGATACTTATGGCTAATAAAAAACAAACATCCAAAAAAGTTGCTACTACGGCATCCAGATTGCTTAGAGATGGTAGAACTAGTAAAGCAACAAAATCTGTTGCAGGTAGTGCTTTGTCTCAGACTAAAACCTCTAAAAAGAAGTAGATTTAGATTTCCAAGCTTACAACATAGTCAGAGTTTATTAGCACTTCTTGTTTGCCATCATTAATCAGTATGTTAATAAACTCTCTATCCTCAATAGCTTTATAAAATTCATCTAATGTTTTACTTATTTTACAATTTACATACTCATCACCATTTGCTAATGCAATACTTTTAACCTTTAGTTTTAAATCCATCCTTCTCACCCCCTATGCTGTATGATTATTGTTTTTGCTAACTGTGAATTTGATTGGTAAAAAAATATCATTTATATCTACAGCTAATATCTCTGCTATTTTTTTAGCTGTATCAAAAGGAATATTCCTTCCTGAATTCTCATATTGGTTATACGTAGAAACCCCTATATTCAATAATTCAGCCATCTGTTCTTGAGTTTTATTTTGATTAAGTCTTATTTTCTTTAAATTATACATTTTTCAACCCCCTATCTTTTATTTGTTTTGCTAAGTGTGAATCTTATATCCTTATTATAATTTCTCACTTAGAGAATGTCAATACTTATTTTCCCTTTTTGTGAAATAATATTTTCAAATAGTAAAATCTATAATATGATATTCTCATAAAGTAAATTATTCATCCAATTGGAGGTATGTATTTTGTTAGGCGATAAAATCAGGCAATTAAGAGAAGAGAGAAACCTAAATCAATTAGAGTTAGCAAAATCATTAAATATTAGTAACACTACATTATCGCAATATGAAAGTGGAAATAGAACTCCAAGTGACGAAATAAAAAAAGCTATAGCTGAATATTTTAATGTATCCTTAGATTACCTCATGGGTGCATCTAATGTAAGAAACCCTTATAAAGATAATAAAGAGGAAATATATCCAGCAGTCAATGACGTTGAAGAAGCTATGAAAATTATTCTAGATCAACCAGGACTTATGTTAAAGGGTGAACTTCTATCTGATGAATCTAAAATAATACTTGCTAATGCGATACAAATGGGACTTAGAACTGCTGAAGAACTTGAGAGAAAAAGTAAAGGTGAGGACAATGAGTGATGCTAGAGATATTGCTGTAGGACTTAAGGATTTGTATGAAACTAATAATCCTTTCGAACTATGTGAGTGTTTAGATATCACTGTATTGATACATGACTTAGGAGATGAATTATCAGGATTCTTTCAACGCACTCCTAATGACACCGAAATATTACACATAAATAGTAGACTTAACGATCATGAACGAAGATATATTTGTTCACATGAATTAGGACATGCTATACTCCAACCTGATCTTGCCATTAGCTTTTTTATTGAGAATCCTCTACTTATAAAAAATAGGTTTGAAATTGAAGCTGATATGTTTGCTGCAGAGTTATTGCTAGAAGATGATTTTATAGAGAGATACGAAGGTTACACAATTGAACAGATTGCCCTTGCCGAAAGGGTACCGACACGACTAATAGAACTCAGACATAATAACATTATTATTTCTTGAGTTCTTTTTTAAGTTTATAAAGAATTAATATTAAATATAATTTGGGACCATAACATTCTAAGGAGGTTATCATCATGGGTTTTAGATTTAGAAAAAGTATTAATTTAGGGGGTGGATTTAGGGTTAATATGAGTAAGTCCGGTATCGGATATAGTTGGGGAGTACCTGGATACAGGGTAACAAAAACAGCAAAAGGAAGAACAAGAAAAACTTATTCAATACCAGGAACTGGTCTTAGTTATGTCGAAGAATCTGGTAATCAACAACATCATAGGGGTAACAATAATTCTTCTTCAGTTTATACAAATCAAGAGCCTATTATGAAAGATATTGCTAGTGCCGGTATAGAAAACTACAAGCCCGCAGAATATAAAGATTTTATTTCATCTATTGAAAAAGTACTTTTAATAAATAAGATTTCTAGTTGGTTTTGTTTTACCTTCTTACTTGCTGCTACACCTATATTTATATTAACAGGAATATTTGGTTTACTCTTAAAGGTATACGTTCGAACTATGGGGAAAATAAGTATTGACTATGAATTAGATGAGTACAGTTTAGATCGTCATAATAGAACAATGTCGGCTTGGAAAATCTTAAATAATTCTTCATCACTGTGGCAAGTGCTACAATCTGGTGATGTAATGAATAGAAAGATCCATGCAGGTGCTTCAAGTCTAGTTAATAGGAAAGATTTTAAGATAATAGATAAAGTGCCATTTTATTTAAAAACAGATGTAAAAATTATGCTAATAACACTTAATAAAGAATCCCTCATTTTTTTACCTGATAAAGTTCTAATTATTAAAGGTGGAAAAATAGGTGCCATATCGTACAAAGATATTAATTTTGATATTGGCTCCACTCAGTTTATTGAATCATCAAAAGTTCCAAAGGATGCATTGATAATAGATTATACCTGGGCAAAAGTCAATAAAAATGGTACACCTGATAAAAGATTTAAAGACAATAGACAATTGCCTATCTGTAAATATGGGGAAATTAATATATTCTCTAATTCTGGATTAAATATAGTATTGCAATGTTCGAATCTTCAAAACACTAGCAAGTTTGAAGATCTAATATTAAACATATAATAAGGAGGAAACAATATGAAAAAAGGTAAAATCACATCATTATTCTTAGCTGCAGTGATATCATTGACACCAGCAACATCTTTAGCGCATGGTGGGAAAACAGATTCAAGTGGTGGCCATAAAGACAACAAAAACAAAAGTGGCCTCGGTTCATATCATTATCATTGTGGAGGTAATTCAGCTCATCTACATAAAGATGGTAAATGCCCTTATAGTAGTACTTCTACTAAAAAAACTACATCTACATCAACAACTACTAAAAAATCTACAACTAAGACAGACCAAGTTGAGTTAAACAAGAAGATTCAAACTAAGTTAAATGAATTAGGCTATGATTGTGGTGAAGTTGATGGATCGCTAGGTAAAAAATCTACAGAGGCTATCAAGGCTTTTCAGAAGGATAAGGGCTTAGAAGTTGATGGTAAAGCAGGTCCTAAGACCAGAGATGCATTAGGACTGTAAGTGTTCAAATTGATTACAACATTTTTAAAAGGGGATAACATGGATACTGATATATATAAAGAATTATATAAAGAGATGAATAGTAGTGAAAGGTTTTATTTTGAAAATAGATTGGATTCCCAAATAAAATGGTATGACACCAAGAGTATTTCTACTCATAAAAAATATAAAAGGGTGAAATTTATTATTTTATTGTGTTCAAGCTTAATACCATTCTTGGTTGTCATCTCTGAAAGCAAGATTTGTTTGAAAATATTTATTGGACTATTAGGAGTACTAATAACAAGTTTAGAAGGATTATCAAATATAAATAAATACCAGGAGCATTGGTTAGAGTACAGGTCTATATGTGAAACCTTGCAACACGAGAAACATATGTATCTGTATAAAAGTGGGATTTATAGTGAACCTGAAAATAGATTTACCTTTTTTGTAGAAAGGATTGAAAGTATTATCTCTAAAGAAAACATTAATTGGGCAAATCTAAATAAAAACGAAAGCGGGGATGTTAAAAATGGGTAAAAAAATATTTATTAGCTATAGAGCAGATAGTGAAGGGTCTACGTATAAAAACCTGTTAATTGCTTGGACAAGGAATGATAATGGTTATTTTGATTTAAATTATAATGATACCTCTGTCGGAACATCAATTAATTCAGTCGATAGTAATTATATCAAGACAGTCATAAAAGAGAAGATTACAAGCAGTGAAGTATTTCTTTGTCTTATCGGAAAAAATACAAGCACTTCTGATTGGGTTAAGTGGGAAATTGATAAAGCTATAGAGCTGAATAAAAAAATTGTGGCTGTGAAAATTAATAATGCATATACTAGTCCTAGTAATATCTTAGGGGCAAATGCTGCCTGGGCGAAATCATTCACATATGATTCAATAAAAAAAGCGATAGATGGTTAATCTACCGCAATATATGTTTCTTCAAATATGTCTTTGCGAACAGGATATCTTTCACCTTTAACTCCTGTAACAATCCAATCGCCCTTATTAGCATGGATAGTTCCTTCTAAGGTTTCTATATCTATAGGAATATTGGTTTGATAAGCTTCCACAATAATTTGCTTCTTTACAAATCTTTTAGATGTTTTAGACATCACAGACACCACCTTTATTATATTATAACAAATTTTAATTTTACAACCAAGATAATTATTAAATTAATAAGACAGTGTAGATTAATCAGCACTGTCTTATTATAAATCTTTTCTATTAGTCTCTACTCTAGTTTATTACTTATAGCTAAAATGCAATAAAAAACACCTAAATTACCTCTACTTATTTCAAGTTTTATAATTATTTATAAATACCTTCAAAATCATAATTACTATTATTTTCATCTAATGATTTTATGATATTTTTATTGTAGATTGATTTATTACTTAATTCATATTCTGAATCATGTTCATATATTGAATCATTAAGTTTAAATTTTATCTTTTTAGGGAGCCCGTTACCCAATATTTCACCTGTAAAAAAATCTTTTTCAGATTCACTTGAAGTATCAATGATTTTGGTCTTATTTTCCAAACTTCTCATTCTTTTCTCAAGTGACCTTGTTGAATATAAAATTTCACTTAATATATCCTCTTCATCTCTCTCAATAGGTTTTACGTCTTCTTTAGTATCTAAAAGAATTTTTTCGAATTCGTCTTTAAACTGTGGCCAATAAGTATTGAATACATTTTCTAGTACTTTTTCTGATAATTTACCCTCATCCAATGTACTATTTAACGTTTTAACTAAACTCCATAATCCATCTTCAGTAGGCAGTGTATGGTTAAATTGAGCCAAAGGATCACTAATGTCTGTTGGTGATATATCTATAAGAAAAGTACATACTCTGCTTGAAGAAAGTCCTTTAGCTAACGCCCCTGCTTCAAATAATATCCATGGCTTATTGAGATTTGAACTTGTAATACAAACAATTCCTGTTCCTGTATTTTTCAATTGATCATTTATTTGAGAAAACCATAAAGAGCCTCTATCAATATCTTTGCTTGACATCCATGGATCTATCGCTTGTAAGACACATTGTAACCAGTTATCTAATAACTCCCCTACTTTTTTACTTCTTTCTCCTGACCAACTTATAAACACTTTCATATATAATCCCCCTTACACATTTTTTATATACTAATATTATATATCAATTCGACATAAAGGCAAAATATCCTTCTTTTTCCTTAACATTTATATTTTTGCTTACATACGTTCTCTTTTATGCTATAATATAATCAAACATATGTTTGCAAAAGGGGATATTTATGAAAGTAAGACAAATGAAAATAATTTCTACCTAATAAACACTCCTGTCCCACTTCCAATTCTCCCTCTTATCCAATATAATAAACATATAACTTTGAAAAGGTGATAATATGAAAATTGCTATATACTCTCGTAAATCAAAATTTACCGGTAAGGGAGATTCCATCGAAAATCAAATAGAAATGTGCAAAGATTATGCTACAAAGTATTTTGATAATATAGAAGATTATTTTATCTACGAGGATGAAGGTTTTTCTGGCGGCAATACTGACAGACCACAGTTTAAGCTTATGCTTAGAGATGCTAAGGCTAAAAAATTTGATGTATTAGTATGTTATAGGCTGGATAGAATCAGTAGAAATATAGCCGACTTTTCTACTTTAATTGAAGATTTACAAGAATACGATATATCTTTCGTATCTATTAGAGAGCAGTTTGATACTAGCACTCCAATGGGTCGCGCCATGATGTATATTGCTAGTGTCTTTGCTCAACTAGAAAGAGAAACAATTGCTGAAAGAATTAGAGATAATATGCTGCAGCTTGCAAAAAGTGGTAGATGGCTTGGTGGTATTACCCCTACTGGATTTGATTCTAAAGAAATCATATATTTAGATCCTTCCGGCAAAGAAAGAAAGATGTTTAAATTAACTCCTATTACCGAGGAAATGCAGACAATTCGACTGATATACTCAAAATTCTTAGAATTTGATTCATTAACTCAATTAGAGACATTTTGCTTACAAAATAACATAAAAACCAAGAACAATAAGGATTATACTAGATTTGCATTAAGAAATATTTTAAATAATCCTGTTTATGCTGCAGCTGATGAGGATACATATAATTATTTTGTCGATAATGATTATGAAGTATATTCCGATTTAAATGAGTTTACAGGTGAAATAGGTGTTATGGCATATAATAAGACGATACAAAAGAAAAACACTTCAAATAAGCTAAGAGATTCCTCTGAATGGATAATAGCAGTAGGTAAGCACCCAGGAATTATAAAAGGCAAAGATTGGGTTAAGGTGCAAGATATGATTGATAAAAACAAATCTAAAAGCTTTAGAAAAGTTAAAAATACTGACTCCCTTCTCTCCGGTATTTTAAGATGTGGAGACTGCGGTAGTTTTATGAGACCAAAAATGGGCCGAGTAAATAAAGATGGTATCCAGGTTTTTTATTACATGTGTGAGATGAAAGAAAAGAGTAAGCGTGAAAGATGTAATATAAAAAATGTTAAAGGTAATGATTTGGACAATCTAGTTATAGGTGAGATAAAGAAACTATCTAAAAAGGACTCTACTCTATCTAAAAAGCTTCAGAATGATAAGGTTAGTATAAGTACTACTCAAAGCAGTATAACTTCGGAAATCGACCAAATAAAGGCTACTATTGATAAGAATGATAAAGCTATAACTAATCTAGTATCATCTTTATCTGAAGCCCAAAATTCTAGTGCATCAAAATATATTATAGATCAAATAAATGAACTTGATAAAAATAATTCAAAAATCAAAGAAAGATTATTAGATCTAAAGGAAAAATCAGACACTAATAATCTTAAAGAAAGTAGTATTGATATAATTGATGATGTTATTTCGAAGTTTGCTGACATGGTGGATAATGCTGATGTTATTGGTAAAAGAAACTTAATCAGATCTATAGTCGATAAAGTTACTTGGGATGGAAAGGAAATAGATATTGTTATGTTTGGTGCCGATTCAAGAAAAAAGCACTAGAGATGTTTGCGTTATGTGAGGATAGCATTATCAATACATCTTGATGCATAGGTAGCCAGTCTAGTTCCTTTATTTGAGTCGTATGTAGCAATCGCTTTAATTAATCCTATTGTACCTATTGATATTAGATCATCCATATCCTTACCGGTATTATTGTATTTCTTTACAATATGAGCAACCAAACGTAAATTTCTTTCGATTAGAATCTGACGTGCTTGTTCATCACCTTGAGCAAATAATTCTAGATAATTTTCTTCCTCTTCTCTAGTTAAAGGTTGAGGAAAGGAATTTGAATTTATCATATATCCGCAAAGAATCGTAAAAGACTTCAAAAGATAATTTAAGTATTTTATTAATTTATTGCTCACCTACACCACCTCCAATGTATACTAGTATATGAATCATTGAAGGTAGTTGTGCTAGTACAAAGAAATATTATGGATAAATTTCTTCAATACCTTTGATAATTTTTTCAAAAATTGGAGCAGCTGTCCTTGAACCGGAATCTGCTTCTACAATTACGACAGTACCTACATATTTAGGATTTCTAGTTGGATAGTAACCGGAAAACCATCCATGGATGATATTCTTTTGATTTAGAACCCCTTCTGCTGATCCAGTTTTGCCTCCACTTCCTCCCATATCCTCTAAATCTATATATCTACCAGTTCCTGATTTTACTACTTCTCTAAGCATCTTAATTACTTCAACGGCCGTTTCTTCTGATATCAGTCTTTTTTCAGTTGCAGTATTATATTCTTTGAGAATATCTCCTTGTTGGTTCGTTATTCCTTCTATAATATTTATTGGTTTATTCACACCTTTGTTCATAATGGTCAGCATCATATTTGTAATTTGCAATGGTGTAGCTTCTATATTTCCCTGACCTATGGCTATATTTCCAACTGCAGCGCCTAATAGTTCATCTCCCTTAGGAAGATTGCCAGCTGTTTCTTCAAGTAAGCCGATATTAATCTTATCACCGAAGCCAAGTAATTTTGCCATGTTAATAACTTCTGTTGTCCCTAAATCTTGAGCTAACTGTATGAATACTACATTGCAAGATTTTGCAAAGGCATCTTTTAGTGAAATGGTTCCATGTCTTCCACCACAGTTTATCCGAACACCATTGATTTCCTCATAACCATCACAAAAATAATGGTCCTTAATTACAGTTGGATCAACTTCAAGAGCAGTTAACAATACTACTATTTTGAATATTGAACCAGGTGGATATCCAACTTGTATCGCCTTATTATATAGAGCCATATTCTCATCATTAAAATAATCCTGGATATTATTCTGATTAAAATTAGGTCTAGATACCATGGCTAATATATTTGATGTATCAATATCGGCAACTATTATAGAGCCTTTTCCACCTTGTTCATCGATTATTTTTTCAGCTAATACTTGTATATCTTTATCAATGGTCAGCTTGACACCTGATGGATTATTAGGATCTTGTTCCTGATTTACATGATATGAGCCATCAAGTATCATTGATCTTGATTTGTCATATTCAATAATAAAAGAGTCTAGAGAATCTATATTCAAATATTCATCAAATACCTTCTCTATACCGGATTCACCACGATTATCTGATTTATTTATATATCCAATAACATGAGAAAGTAGATTATCTTCAGTATATCTATTGACGATATCCACTAGAAAAAGATTGTTTTTCGTATCTCCTATTACAAAGTCTTTATTCATAGGTATGGTTAACAAACTTTCCTTTGAATTAACCCTATTATAAAACTCTCTTAGTGAAAGGACTGTATTTTTTTGAATCCCTTTGTATAACTCTTTATCTTCTAATAATTGTTTCTTTTGAACTATTAGTGTGGGTACTTTTTCATTATTGGTTAAGGGATTGTTATTTCTATCAAAAATAGTTCCCCTTTTAGATGAAATATATATCTCTTTTCCTCTTTGATTTAAGGCACCAGATGCTAGATCTTCTGATTTAACAAACTGAAGATAATATAGTCTTAGTGATAACAATAAAAATATAATTGTAATACCTAAGCCCATAATAACAGTTCTTTTTTTTAAAAAATTAGTGTTTTGCTCCATAAAAAAACCTCCCATTTTTATTATTAACACTTAAAATGGGAAGTATTCTTTAAACTATTTTTGAATTAGTATTGAATTGATCTTTGATACTATAAGATCAATTGCTACTTTATTATATCCGCCTTCTGGTATGATTATATCTGCATACCTTTTAGTATGTTCAATAAATTGTAAGTGAGCCGGTCTTACTGTCTCCATATATTGTAATATAACAGAATCCAGCGTCCTACCTCTTTCTTTAATATCCCTTAAAATCCTACGAATAACCCTTACATCTGAATCCGTATCTACAAATATTTTAATATCTAATAGATCTCGTATTTCTTTTTCAGAAAGGATAAGTATGCCTTCCAATATAATTATCTCTCGTGGTTCTACTGTTTCAGTTTCTACCCTTCTATTATGTTTTTCAAAATCATATATTGGTTTTTCAACAGGTTTTCTATCTAATAAATCCTTTAGATGTTGTACTAATAATTCATTATCAAATGCTAAAGGGTGATCATAGTTTGTTTTTACTCTTTCTTCAAAGGATAAGTGACTTTGGTCTTTATAATATGAATCTTGTTCAATTACAGCAATATCTGTTTCTTCGATGGATTTGAAGATTTCTTTGGAAACAGTTGACTTTCCTGAGCCTGTCCCCCCAGTTATACCTATAAGTATTGGTCTTTTCATATTGATCACTCTCCTTTGTTTTTTCTTATTAAGTAATATTTATCTACTGGTTGTTCCATTTTTATCTTAATAATTTGTTGTGGATGTGGAGCTACCTCAATTTCTGTACCTTCATCATCCCATAAGTTTTTAATTGTTTGTGTAAAGTGATCGATTCCTGGTCCAAATACTTCTATTTCATCACCTGCAAACATTCTATTTCTTTGTTCTACAGTAGCAATTTTACTTTCTTTATCATAATCAAGTACCATTCCTACAAAATCGTATCCTCTAATATATGAACTGGAATCATAAACCTGTGCCTCTTCAGTTGGTTTACCAAAATAGAATCCAGTAGTAAAATCCCTATGGCTTGCTTTTTAAATTTCATCAAACCATTCTTCTTTAAATTCATAGTTGTCCGGGTCATTATAATACGCATCTATAGCCATTCTATAGGATCTAATAACCGTTGCTACATAGTAAGAACTCTTTACCCTGCCCTCTATCTTAAAGCTGTTTATGCCCGATTTAACTAAGTCTGGAATATGAGGTAGCATACATAAATCCTTTGAATTCATTATAAATGTTCCATCTTCATCTTCATATACCGGGAAAAATTCCCCAGGTCTTTTTTCTTCAACTAAATGATATTTATATCGGCAAGCATGAGAGCAGTCACCCATATTTGCATCTCTTCCAGTCATATAGTTACTTAATAGACATCTACCTGAATATGACATACACATTGCACCATGTACAAAAGTCTCTATTTCCATATCATCAGAAATCTTAGTTCTTATCTCTTCAATTTCATTTAGGGATAATTCTCTTGCGAGTACTACTCTACTGGCACCCAAATTATGCCAAAAGTTAATAGTCTCAGCATTTGTAACACTACCTTGTGTACTGATTTGAATTTCTAAATCAGGAACAGTTTTCTTGATAATTGAGAACATACCTGGGTCTGATACTATAACTGCATCTACACCGATATTATACAATTCAGTTACATATTCTTCTAAACCAACCAAATCATTACCATGAGGTATTATATTTAATGTTACATATACTCTTTTTCCTTTATCATGGGCGAATTTAATTCCTTCTTTTATTTTATCCATGGTAAAATTCTTTGAAGCTTTCCTAAGACCAAAAGCCTCTCCGCCTAAATATACTGCATCTGCTCCATAATTTATGGCCATTTTTAATTTCTCTAAATCACCTGCTGGTGCCAATAGTTCTATTCTATTCAAAACTCTTATCCTCCTTGTAAATTAAAGCTACTCCGTCTCCAATAGGTATAACAGAAGATGTGAAACCTTCCACTTCATTTATATATTTTAAAAACTTTCTTAGTCTTTTAACTATGGTAATCTTTCTGCGTATTACTAATTCATCAGAGGCAACCATACCTCTGAATAGTACATTATCAGCTATAATCATACCACCTGGTCTTAAAAGATAAATGCACTTTTCAAAGAACTCCATGTATTGGCCTTTAGCCGCATCCATAAATATTAGATCATATGAACCCTCCATATGATTCAATACTTCATTGGCATCACCTTGGATTATACTGATATTGTCTCCATATGGGGTTTTGGATATGAAATCTTTAGCTAGATGAATCATATCTTCTCTTCTTTCAATTGAAGTAATATGACAATTGCCTTCTAAGGTATCCATCATAACTAATGCAGAATATCCAATGGCTGTACCTATCTCTAGTATTTCTTTAGGTTTATTAGATTTTAATATAACCTTCATCAATTGAGCTACCTCTGGTTCAACAATAGGCACATGGTTTTCTTCTGCATATTTTTCCATAAATATTAAAAATTCCTTATTCTTTGGTACTAATTCTCTTAAATATTCATCTATAAATTCTTCATTAATATTTGTCAATTTAAGTCTCCTATTTTATTTATTATTGAGTTTAGCTTGTAGATCCTCACCACTCATAATATTATAGCATGATTGGGAAATATAACAAAGATAAATCCCTGGTATAAAGTTATATACCAGGGATAAGATTCTTCACTCCGTTCAGAATGACAATAGCGTGTCAATTCTAATCAATTATACTTCCATAATTATTGGTAATATCATTGGATTTCTCTTGATTTTCTCATATAGATATCCTCTTAATCCATCTCTAATATTAAACTTTAAAGTAGCCCAATCAGTGATTTTTTTCTTTTCACAGTCGTCCAAGACTTTTTTAACCACATCTTTAGCTGCTTCCATTAGATCTTCAGATTCTCTTACATAAACAAATCCTCTTGAAATAATATCTGGACCAGCGATAACAGTTCCATCTTGTTTGCTCATAGTAACAACTATAACTATTAAGCCATCTTCTGAAAGATGTTTTCTATCCCTTAAAACGATGTTTCCAACATCGCCAACTCCAAGACCATCTACTAGTATATTTCCTGATGTAACTGAAGGCCCTCTATTTGCTTTAGTTTTTGTAAATTCTACACAATTACCATTATCTAAAATAAATATATTTTCCTCACTCATACCTAAAGCTTCAGCTATATCCGCATTCGCTCTTAGATGTCTATATTCACCATGGGCAGGAATAAAATATTTGGGATTGACTAGAGTATGAATTAACTTTAATTCTTCTTGTCTAGCATGACCAGATACATGGACTTCAGCCAATGCATCATATATAACTTCCGTACCTGTTTCTATTAGTTTATTTATTACCCTTGAGATTGTCTTTTCATTACCTGGAATCGGAGAAGCAGATAATATTACTAAATCATCTGGTAACAAACTGATCTTTCTGTGTTCTGCATTGGCAATTCTAGTCAATGCTGACATAGGCTCCCCTTGGGATCCTGTAGTTATAAGAACCAGTTCATCATTTCTATACTTATCCATATCATTAATATCAATTAAAGTACCATCTTGAATAGTAAGATATCCCAATTCATTTGCAACAGTA
The DNA here is from genome assembly GCA_012735585.1 of Tissierella sp. Taxonomy (GTDB): domain Bacteria; phylum Bacillota; class Clostridia; order Tissierellales; family Tissierellaceae; genus JAAYTL01. The sequence continues at coordinate 8,364 of JAAYGX010000029.1, read as the reverse complement.
GTATTGTTTACCATGGAACGACCTGATAAAACAATCTTCCTATTGTTTAACTCTGCGGCATTAATTATTTGTTGTACACGGTGAACATTTGATGCAAAAGTAGCTACTATGATTCTTCCCTTTGATCTACCAAATAGTTCTCTAAATGTATCACCAACAGTACTTTCACTCATAGTAAAGCCAGGCCTTTCAGCGTTTGTACTATCAGACATCAAGCAAAGTACACCTTTACTTCCTAATTCAGCAAATTTGTGCAAATCAGTTACATCACCTGATATCGGTGTAAAATCAACCTTGAAATCCCCTGTATGAACTACTGTACCTACTGGAGAATGTATAGCCATTGCACAACTATCAGGTATACTATGACCAGTTCTAATAAACTCTATATCAAATTTACCAGCCTTAATAGTATCACCATGTTTAACCACATTTAAATTTACTTTACCTAATTTGTGTTCTTTTAGTTTCGTTTCTAATAATCCCAAAGTTAACTTAGTCCCATATATTGGAAAGTTAAGTTTCTTTAAGGTATAAGGAATTGCTCCAACATGGTCCTCGTGTCCATGGGTTAAAAACAATCCCCTTATTTTATCTTTGTTTTTTATTAGATATGTTATATCTGGTATTACAATATCTACTCCTAACATTTCATCTTCTGGAAATGTCATCCCGCAGTCAACCAGTATAATATCATCTTTATATTCAAAAACTGTTAAATTTTTACCAACTTCCCCCATTCCACCTAGGGGTATTATTTTTAATTTACTTTCTTTACTCATTCCATCTCTCCTCATGCTCTCTTAACATTAGTATTCTTATTTTTTCATATTTAATTCTCTACAATAGAAAAAAACCCAGAGGGTTTTATAAGTAGCAATAAGGATTAAGATTTACAATCACTGCAATATCCATAAAATTGTACATTATGATCTACTATGGCAAAATTTTCATCATTTTCAATTTTCTTCTCTAAAGAATCCAAAAGATCTAACTTTACCTCCATTACCTTTCCGCATTTTAGGCATATTAAATGATGATGATGGTGATCACCCGTTCCTTGATTTAGCTCATATCTACTAAATCCATCATCAAAATTTAATTTATAGACTATATCCAATTTTTCGAATAACTGCAATGTCCTGTAAACTGTTGCAATACCAATTTCAGGATTATCCTTGGAAACTATATTATATATTTCATCACAACTTAAATGTTCCTCACGATTTTCAAGTATTGTGTTTAATATAGCTTCTCTTTGATAAGTTAATTTATAGCCTTCATTTCTTAAGCTATCTTTATAATTATCTAAATCTCTTTTCACTACATCCACCCGTTCGTTTTCTATTATTTAATAATAACCTAGATTGACATTATTGTCAACTATTGTAAATTCTCTTTCATTAACTCTTCGTAAGTCTTTTGTGCATCAATTAGCTCCTCATCGTCAATACCTACAAGCAGTTCATCACCATTGTCGTCTATCTCAATTTTTAGGATATAGGTATATGATTCTATATCATCTGCAGGCAGTAACGCTACATAATCAGTATCATCTAAAGTAAATTTAGCTTTTACTATAAACTCAATCTCATTTCCTAATTCATCATAAAAAAGATGTCTTTCACCCAATTAAAAATCCCTCCCTATGCTATCTAAGTATGTTTGCAATATATAGGTTGCTGCTACTTTATCTATATATTTTTTTCTATTTTCACGTCTAACATCGCCTTCTATTAGAATACGCTCTGCTGACATTGTTGTCATTCTTTCATCTATATATATAAGATCTATCTTAAATTTATTCTTTATTTTCTCAGCAAATTTTATTACTTTTTCACCTTGAGGACCTATTGTATTATTCATATTCTTTGGCAATCCAACAACTACTCTTCCTACACTATACTCATTAATCAAATTTTCAATAGCCTCGTAGTCCTTCTTGTTGCTTTCTCTTTTAATTGTAGTAATCCCTTGTGCAGTAAAGCCTAAAGGATCACTGACTGCAACTCCAATTGTTTTATCTCCAACATCTAATCCTAGTATTCTTTCCATTAAACTCTCCATTTTTATATTACTTTTATACAAAACTCAGGGCATACAGTAGCACAATAGCCACATAATATACATTTGTCATTTGGTACTGCCCTATTTTCCTTTATTATAATTCCATTTTGCTTACATCTCTTTTGACAATTTCCACAGGCTATACAATAGTCTGCAACAATTAACTTTCTATTCTTCTTATTAATCTTTATCTTTAACTCATCAGGAATATAACCATGTTCTAGTAAATGAATATTTGCATCTATTTCATCTATGGATTGCATTCCTATTGCAATTGAATCAATAAAAGAAATGGATTTTACAAAGTTGAAGGCTTCTTCCACATCCTTTATAAGATGCCCTCCACCTAAAGGTTTCATTCCATATATACCTTTACCCATATTATGCAGCTCATTAACTATTTTTAGCATATCTTCAATATTTCCATCATGAATTCCAATGCCATTTTTATTAATGATAGGGTGAACAATTTCTATTTCTTTATATTTTTTAGCTGCTTCTGCTCCGGAAACTCTATGGGTAGAAATCCCAAAGCCTCTAATTTTTCCTTCATCTTTAGCCTTCATAAAGTACTCTACTGCTTCATAGTGACCTTTAACAGTATGTACACTCTCTTGCTCATGTAGTAAAAATACATCTATGTAATCTGTTCCTACCTCTTTTAAAGCTGTTTCTAAACTATCTTGAGCCATTTCTTTAGTATAAGCATAAGTTTTACTTGCTATAATATAATCTTCTCTTTTTATACCCTTTAAGGCTTCTCTAATATATTGATAATTATCATATATTTCAGCAGTATCTAGGAAATTTATACCTTTATTAAATGCATATTCTATTAAATATGCCCCTTCTTTTGTTGATAAATTAGCTTGAAAAGGGGTCATAGTCAATGAACCAAAACATAATTTTGAAACTTCAATATCTGTATTTCCTAATTTAACTTTATCCATAAATCCTCTTCCTAAATGATTGTAGACATAGTATTATAGGGCAGATAATTACGTCTGCCCTATAAGCACCTGAACGGTACTTTTGCTTTTTAAAAAGCTCCTAGTCCCTTTTCTTCAGCTAATATAAACCCACTTTATTTTCCAACGGATAAATATTCTTTTAATATTTCCCCTAATAATTCGTCACGCTCTAATTGTCTAATTAAGGATCTGGCATTGTTGTGACTAGTAATGTAAGTTGGATCTCCTGATAGAATATATCCTATTATCTGATTAATAGGGTCATATCCCTTTTCATTTAAAGCCTCATACACTTGCAACAATATCTCTTTCGTTTGTAAAGTATTATCTTTTGGTGACTTAAACATCATCGTTTCATTAAAATCCATACTCATACGAACACCCCCACTATTTATTATACCATAAATTGGTATGGTGTATATAAGAAAACTTAAGGCTTTGTTCGACTATTTTAACTGAGTTTTGACTAATTCCGGAACTATTCCTAAAGCATCTTCTACCTTTGTTGTATCCTTACCGCCTGCTTGTGCCATATCAGGTCTTCCACCGCCATTACCACCTGTTACCTTTGCTACTTCTCTTACAATATTACCAGCAGATATACCTTTTGAGTTGAGATCCTTTGTTGCCATAGCTAGGAAAGTAACTTTATCCCCATTTACAGAAGCAAGTACTACTATTCCAGAACCAATTTTATTTCTAATCTCATCCCCTAAGTTTCTTAGACTATCCATATCCATATTTTCAACCTTATATGCAATAACCTTAGAACCGTCTAAATCTGTAGATGAGTTGATAATATCTTGTGCAATATCTGTTGCCATTTTTCTTTTTAGTTCATCAATTTCTTTATCCTTTAACTTAATTTCCTCAGTTAAAGATTGAGCTTTGTCTAATATACTACTTCTATTTGTCTTTAAGGCATGGCTGATTTCATCTATCTCATTATTTAATTCATTTAAATAATCATAAACACCTAGTCCAGTTATTGCCTCAATTCTTCTAACACCTGAAGCAATTCCACCTTCTGATAAAATTTTAAACAATCCTATGTTTGAAGTATTATTTACGTGAGTTCCTCCACATAGTTCTTTTGAGTAATCCCCCATACTGATAATTCTTACTTCATCACCATATTTGCTCTCAAATAATCCTATGGCACCAGTCTTTTGTGCTTCTTCAAGTGAAAGTATAGATGTCTTAACTTCCATAGACTCTAGAATTTTAGTATTGACTATTTTCTCAATTTTTAATAAATCTTCCTTTGAAATACCTTCATAATGAGTAAAGTCAAATCTTAGTCTATTTGGTAAAACAATTGAACCTGCCTGATTTACATGTGATCCCAGAACTTCTTTTAAAGCTTTATGAAGAAGGTGAGTTGCAGAGTGATTTCTTCTTAGGGAATCTCTTCTAAAATCATCAACTTTTGCATTTACTTCTGAATTTAACTTAATATTTCCTTCCAATACTTTCACATAGTGAACAATCAAGTCATCATTTATATGTTTTGTATCAACAACTTCAGCTATAAAACTATCAGCTTTTATGGTTCCAGTATCTCCTACTTGACCACCAGATTCTCCATAAAAAGGTGTTTTATCTAAGGTTATTATACCTTCTTCACCTTTGGATAACTCATCAACTACTTCATTATCTTTAAAAAGTCCTGTTATAATTGCATTATAGTCGGTATACTGGTATCCCTTAAATTCAGAAGATAACTCATCAAATAGATTGATATTATCTTTGCCACCCCATCCGCTATTATCACTATCTACCCGTGCACTTCTAGCTCTATTTCTTTGTTCTTCCATATTTAAGTTGAATCCTTCTTCATCCACACCAAAGGATCTTTCTTCTAAAATTTCTTTTGTTAAATCAAGTGGAAATCCAAAGGTGTCATAAAGTTTAAAAGCTCTTTCTCCACTTAAAATATTTTCATCTTTTCCTACCATTTCATCAATATAAGACTCCAATATTGCTATTCCTTGGTCAATGGTTTCTTGGAATTTATCCTCTTCGGCTTTGACTATTTTATTGATTTGGGCTTTTTGATCAGCTAAATCACCATACTCTACTTTCCAAGAGTCAATGACTGTATTCACTATATCATTTAAAAATCCAGTATTAATACCAAGTAATTTTCCATGTCTAGCAGCTCTTCTAATAAGTCTTCTTAAAACATAGCCTCTACCTTCATTACTTGGTAATACACCATCAGATACTAAAAAAGTCATCGCTCTACTGTGGTCAGTAATAACCCTTATGGAAATATCCTTTTCTTTATCTGTACCATATTTATAATTGCTAATAGATTCAATTTTATTGATTATTTTTTGTATTTCTTTAACTTCAAATATATTATCTGCACCTTCTAATACAGCAGCTATTCTTTCAAGGCCCATACCCGTATCTATATTTGGATGTGCAAGGGGATGATAAACGCCCTTCTCATCTTTATCAAATTGAGTAAATACTAAGTTCCAAACTTCTAAAAATCTATCGCAATCACATCCTGGCTTACAATCATCAGAACCACAACCATATTTTATACCTCTATCTATATGAATTTCAGAACATGGTCCTGAAGGTCCTACTTCAAGTTCCCAGAAGTTATCTTCTTTACCTAATCTAACTAGTCTTTCCTTTGGCACTCCCATATGTTCATTCCATAATTGATAAGTTTCATCATCTTCTTCATATACTGAAACCCATAGATCCTCCACTGGTAATTCCAATCTTTCAACTAGGAACTCCCATGCCCATTCTATTGCTTCTTTTTTAAAATAATCACCGAAGGAAAAATTTCCTAACATTTCAAAAAAAGTAGCATGTCTAGCTGTTTTTCCAACATTGTCAATGTCTCCCGTTCTTATACATTTCTGGCATGTAGACATTCTATTTTTAGGTGGTACTAATTCCCCAGTAAAGTATTTTTTTAATGGCGCCATTCCAGCTCCAACAAGTAATAAAGATTTATCATTTTTTGGAATTAATGAAAAACTTGGTACAACTAAATGCTCTTTTTCTTTAAAAAAATCTAAAAATTCTTTTCTAATCTCATGTAATCCTAGTTGTTTCATAAACACACCTCTTCATATTATCTTAATCCTAAAAAAGCTCCTCCCTTTCGGAGGAGTCCAACCTTTGCATATTTGGATTATAGTTTAATTATGCTTATTTGTCAATAATTTAAGGATTGAGTTTGCCAATTAAAGCTATACTTTTTTCCTTTTATCCAATAGATATATAACTACTATTTTTGTTATGGCTACAGCTGGTACAGACAATATCATACCAAAAACACCAAATACCCCTCCACCAATAATAATAGACAATAATATAACCATTGGATGCATACCCATATTCTCACCTATTATTTTAGGAGCAACTAAGTTGTTTTCAGACCACTGTATCAGTACCCATCCAACAGAAATCCAAACTGCTTTAATTGGACTTGAAATTCCTGCAAAGAAAACAGCTGGAATATATCCTAATAATGGACCTATGTATGGGATTATATCAGCTAAACCTGTAATAAATCCAATAACAAAAGGAAACTCAATTCCAAAGACTAAAAGCATTATCGCAGTCATGACTCCAGCATACAAGGACATTAAAAGTCTTCCTTTAATAAATTGCTTTAAGGATGTGTCTATTACAGAAGAAAGATATAATGTATCATCACGATATTTATTTGGAATTAATTTAATAACTGTATCTTTAAAGTATTTCTTATCAACTAAAAAATATAACACTAAAATAGGCGTCAAAACTATACTTACAACTTTAGAAGCTACTGTTATTATTCCACCGACAAAGGCAGTTAAGTAGTTTCCAATTTGTGCTTCAATTTTAACTAAATTGTCCATTACTATATTTTCTATCCCTTGAAATATTGGTGGTAAACCACCTAATGTTGAATAGTATTTAGTATAAAAGCTGTCAAAGATTTGGGATAATTGTTCAAAATATAGAGGTAGATTAGCAACCAATCTTCTTATTTCTCTTCCTGAATTAGGTATAACTAATACTGACAATATAAATAAAATGCCTAATATAGATAGATAAACTATGATAACTCCAAAAAATCTACTGATATTCTTTTTTTCAAATTTATTGATAATAGGGTTCAATGCATAAGCAATTATAATTGATGCAATTATTGTAATAAAAACATCTGAGAGAAGCGGAAATCTTCTTAAAATCATAGTCACAGTATATAGTAGTATTATGAAGGATAACACAATTATTATTTTTTTATTGTTAAAGTTAAGTCTCTTATTCTGATCAACATGTTTATTACCTATATTGATTAAGTAATAGATAATCAGAGTAAGTAGTAGCATAATTAAAATGAAATTAGCTTTAACAACAAAATCTGGAATTCTGGATATGATCATTTTCTCACCCCAAATATGCTTATAGGCAGCATAAGCTGCCTATAAATAAAATATTATTCTTCTTCTATATCATGTAGATGTTCATCATCAAAGTCAATATCTTCTAAGCCTTCAATTTTTACATTGTTTTTCTTAGAATAATCTACTAAAGCTGATTTAATAGCTTGTTCTGCTAATACTGAACAATGCATTTTTATAGGTGGTAATCCATCTAATGCATCAGCAACAGATTTATTTGTTACACTTAAAGCTTCATCTATGGTCTTACCTTTGATTAATTCTGTAGCCATACTTGATGATGCAATTGCAGAGCCACACCCAAAGGTTTTGAATTTTACGTCTTCTATAACACCATTATCTATTTTTAAGTACATCTTCATTATATCTCCACATTTGGCATTACCCACTTCACCAACACCATCAGCTGCTTCAATTTCTCCAACATTTCTAGGGTTCATGAAGTGCTCCATTACTTTTTCTGAATACATATTAGTTTTCCCCCTTAATTTTTTCATATAGCGGTGACATTTCTCTTAATCTATCAACGATACCAATTAATTTCTCAACTACAAAATCAACTTGTTCTTCTGTATTATATTCACTTAAGGATAATCTTAGTGATCCATGTGCTATTTCATGACTTAATCCAATAGCTAAAAGTACATGTGAAGGATCTAATGCTCCAGATGTACAGGCAGATCCACTGGAAGCAGCTATGCCATTCATATCTAACATTAAAAGTAAGGATTCTCCTTCAATAAATTCAAAAGAAAAATTTGCATTACCTGGTAATCTATTGGTTCTATGACCATTAAGCTTAATGTATTTAAAGTTATCTTCAATTTTTTTAATTAAATAATCTCTTAAAGCAGTTAGTTTTTCATTATGTTCTTGTAGATTTTCATTAGCTAATTCTATGG